>DATMFC010000521.1:0-12480 GCA_035556335.1 Planctomicrobium sp.
CAGAGCTTCATCTCTGGCACCGGTGCGGACGAAAAATCCGACAGCGGTACTTTGAGCCTGGGGGTTCACTTCCCCGATGATTTCCAGTCCGTTGTCGAGCAACGTTTGATGAAACGGCATCGTATATCTTCTATCGATCAATTGGAGTAATGCCAGAATTCTCCCTCTCCCCCGAGGGGAGAGGGCTGGGGTGAGGGGTGGATCGAAGTGAAGTGTTTCCACTGGCAACGTTCGTCCCCTCATCCGGCCTTCGGCCACCTTCTCCCCTCAGGGGAGAAGGAAATAACACAGCTCCCCTGAGGGGAGAAAGATTCGAATTGTGCTGTCCATTTCTGTGACAGGTTCCTGAGTGATCAGGGGACAATGACGAATCGAGTCATTCCCACGTTCTCTTTACCGGCTTTCTGAGCGTGGGACGTTTCGGTTCCTGATTCACGAACAGATTCTTTTCCCCCCAGAATCGGAAGGATCGGTAACGAACGACGGGAGTAAATCTGCAACCCGGATTCATCCACTGTCGAAACTCCCACGTTGAAGAACAGCGGTTCCGTTACTGCTTCTGCCGGGGGGAAGTCGCCAGCGTCGATTGGCAGTGACTGGTCCGGTCCCAGTTGACCCTGTTCTCGTAATCCAAGTTCCATGAGTCCCAGGAATACAGGAGCCAGGGAAACCAGTTCCCGATACCCGGCTGCAGGATCGAAAACCGTCAGTGAGGTGATTTCGTCAGGCAGCAGTGCCATCGCCGTTTCCAGATCGGTTTCGAGAGACCAACTCAACAATTCTCCGTTCATCCGCATGCGTTGTGCCTGAACGGACTGAGGAACCAGTCCGATGATCACCCAGTCTTCATCCACAGAAATCGTCGGCTGGAAGAACGGGAGTTGGGTGAACTGGGCTCGGAAATGAACATAATCGTCATGAACGGTCTTTTGAAGTTTCAGGTTCTTGCGGTGACTTTGTTTTGATTCCTTCTCCACCAGAGCGAAGATTTTTTCAATACATTCAACAAGTTGATCGGCATCTTTCGTCTGGATGAGTGCCACAGAACCCAACCCCAGGATTCCCTGTCCACGATCAGCGTACACGCAATTCAGTGATCCGAGTGAGCTGAAGAACTGATCAGGGCTGAAACCGAAATCCTTTTTGAACTGTTTCAGACCATTGTCAATCTTCTCGACATCGGCGTCGGAAGACAGTGCGGCAATCTCCCGAACGATTTCCAGAATCGTTTCATATCCCGGTCCCCAGTCGAAGCTGGAAACAGAGACTCCGATCTGGTTTAACGGAATGGCGGGAAGATCATCGATTTTGAAAGTGGGTTGATCAATCAGCGACAGCAATCCGGTTCGCTCACCAGGAGCTTCAACAATCAGTTCACTCCACAGCGCTTCGTCACGATAACCGCTGACGGAAGCAATATGATTGAGCGTTTGCAGTCCCAGTGTCTCGATGATGTCCTTCAATGGAACCGGATCCGTTTCACGTTGTACGGGAATCGGAACATCGGCAAACATTTCACGCAGCGATTTGAAATCGAACCAGGCGACATCAGCAACAACAAACTCCCCGTCAAACTCCTGATACGTTTTGAAAAGTTCGCTTTCAGAAAGATTATCTCGTTTTTCGGAAGCGACCGCGATGGCTGAAGCGATGCTGTTCATCCCAAACGCGATGACGAGATGGTCGTCTTCCTTCCACCACCCAAAGTCTGCCGGAGCGTCGGGAACGTTAATGTATTTGACTTCGCGTCCCTGAATCCGGGTGTCGTGGACTTTGAATTTTTCGTCTTTAAGAGCTTCGAAAAGTGTCGCCAGCAGGTCGACCCCTTCACCCGCTTCCGGAACAACAATCGTTCCCCAGAGAGCGAGCGGCCCCGGTTGTGGAGGATCAACAGCAATGGCCAGCGAAAAGCCGTTTTCGCCGACATGTTCGATCGCGGCGGAAAGTTCCGCACCATGATCGCTTTTTCCCAGAGCCGTAAACAGGCGTTCAATGATTTTCGAAAGTCCACTTCCATAAACGGCCTGATATGCTGCCGTTTCCTTCAAGGCCTCGCGTGTTTCAATCAGGCCGCGACTGTGGACATAAAGCACTGTTTCCGCAGGAAGCAACTCTTCAGGGGATTTCTGAGCAAAGGCAGAATCAGGGGTCGTCCAGCCCGTTCCGACCAGAGTTCCACACACCATCGCACAGAACCACACCAGACAACGATTCGAAACCACCATGTCCCTCTCCCGCTGGAAATTCAATTGATGAGCACTCTCTTCCGACGCAGGCAGTATGCCGGTGAAGACAGGAATCTTCAAATCATCGACAAACTTCAACATCGAATCGGTAATTTCTGATGCCATTGGGGACACCTCCTCATAAAATTGGGAACAGTTTTTGTGGGTAAGTCGTCCCTGAAAATGGTTTCAAGAATTCTGGAACCACGAATCGAACGAATCTTACGAATAAGAACCCCTAACAGAACTGACCCCGATCCGCTCGCGGAAAGGAAATATTCATCGTTTGACGAGGTTTTGTTCGCGGCTCTAAATTCCTAATGGACGCTGACCCAGAAAATTCGTGCGATTCGCTTGATTCGTGGTTTTCTTCTCCCG
This sequence comes from Planctomicrobium sp., assembly GCA_035556335.1. Lineage (GTDB taxonomy): Bacteria > Planctomycetota > Planctomycetia > Planctomycetales > Planctomycetaceae > Planctomicrobium. Next base: position 2,604 of record DATMFC010000521.1, read on the forward strand.
ATCTGACCCGAAAAGCTTGGTATCAGTCGGCTCAGAGGGGATGAGCCAATGATCACAAGGGAACCTGTTCCTTGAATCAACTGCCGCATTTTACTGCAAAAATGAGTAGATTCTTTTTGACGCACGCGACTTGTGATCTAGATTTCTACAGATGTGAAATAATCGATGAAGCGACATCCCGGACACAGTAACAGTGACGGTTCAGGACCAATACGATGCGGGCGATCCGAAATTTTCTGGCAGACGAAAGCGGTCCGACATCCGTCGAATACGCTGTGATGCTGGCCTTGATCCTCATGATGTGCGTCGCCACCATTAAAACTCTCGGTGCAGCCACCGATGGGCTCTGGGGAGGCAACCGGGATCGGCTCAATGAAGTGGGATTCGACAAGTAAAATGGACGATCATTCTGTCCAGACGCATTTGTTCGTCCATCCCCGTCGCAGCCAGCGGGCCATCAGTTCCGCCCGGCTGTTGACATGAAAATGCCGGAAGATCGTTTTGACATACTGGTTGACCGTATGGTGACTTAACTCCAGACGGAAGGCGATCTGCTTGTCACTGTCTCCTTCCAGAATGCATCGGAGCACCTGACGAACCCGAGGAGCCAGTTCAGAAGGGGACGGCTCGTGAAACTGCGCTAACGGACCTCCAACCAACAGGGCGGTCTGAGAATGCAAGTACTCGACCACCAGTTGCTCATTCTGACTGAATCGCCGCCGGCCAGTGGCCCGGTTGAGGATCCAGCCGCTGTGATGGTCTGCACCGGGAGCAACCTGATGCCAGCTATGCATGGTGTGGTCGATTCCCGCCGCGAGATGAATGGCTTCATAAACATCTGATCGATACCACTCTTTGTCGTCCAGCAGCCGATTGCGTCTGGCTGTGGCCCCGTTCTGACCAGGAAGTTGCTCAACGATTCCCTTGAACAGAGGGTGATCGAACGGATTCTGATTGAAAAGTTCCAGCGCCCGAATCCAGCCAATCCGGTCGAAACCGTCCCCCCAGCCCCAATCTGCTGTCCCCAGATTGGTCAGAGGTCCGTGAAGACATCCGGAAAGCTCTCCTCCCATCACGATGTCCGCAGAGACCAGTTTTCCCAGGCCGGCGAACAGATGTTCTCTCCAGATGACCGGATCATCTCCCAATTCCCGGCACTCTCCCAGAATCTCAAAGACCGCCTGGATCTCTTTACCTCGAATCCATTTCGTCATTTCCGTTCCTCACTATCAACTTTCAGATAGGGAACGAGGGGAAAAATGCACAGACTCCCTGAAATTAGGGAATTGAACTCACAGGAATCAATGCCATGATGCCACCCGCCTGCAGAATACGACCCGTATTCGAATGCACCCTCGAATCTGTTTGAAATGGTAAGGGATCTTCTTTTTCAGATGAAAGAGATCTTTAGGGGGAAACTGCGCCATCACGTTGAGATTGTAACGGCGTAAGAATTTTTCCTGTAAGCGTAGATGCGTCACAGAGGGCCATTCACTCTCGAGTGAGCTGCACCTACGGGCCTGTGCAGCTCACGAGAGAGTGATTTTCTTTTTCGGACCAAGACCAGACATCAGTGATGGTGTCTCGCTCTTGGCAACTTGGGAATGATTTGTTTCCCGGAACCTGAGAGAGAGGAGGTAGGATTTAGGAAAAGACGAATCTCAGTTCCTAACTCCTAATTCCTAGTGTTGCGTCAGTATTCAAAATGAGGGTGGAAGAATCGAAACGGGAGCGGCCAACGAGCCGCGGAACATGTGAGACAACCCTCAGTTTGAAGCCTGACAAGGCACTAGCTCCTAACCCCTTTCAGGGAAACTATTGTTTCCCCAGTTTCTAACGATCCCGAATCCGCAGTCGCATATCGTCGGAATTGGCTTTCAGTTCCGGGGCATACATCCCTGCTGCGATGGTCGGTAAGGCACTGAACGTTCCTGGGATTTCTGCACGGACCCGATAGCTGACGGAATGCTTGCCGCGACGGAGTTGTCGCAGGAAGAATGCGACTTTCTCGTCACGAAACTCGACGTAGGCTCCGAGTCCGCCACGGGTGTAACCGCTTTGCAAATCCACCGGTTCCGTTCCGGCCGCTTTGAAATCCTCGAAGATCACGTACTCGTAGTCGTTTTTGGAATCGATCTCGAGTTCGATCTCGATCAGGTCTCCACTGGTCACCTGAGCCAGGCTTTCCAGTTCGGTCCGGGTGTACTTCACCACTTTCTGGTCGATCGCCTGTCCTCGTGAACCGGGAACCGTCGCAGTGGCCTCTTTGTCTTCGGTCAACTTGTAGAATTTGCGTCCGACCTTGACCTCTAATCCGGTCGCGGTGATGTGATCTTCCTTCGTGAAGTTCGTCACATAGGCGTTGTAGTAAAGAGGATTACGAGTCACAGGGGAGGGGAGTGGAATGAAAGGCGTTCGTTTCAGCTCCAGTGTGTGTTTTCCGGCACTGAGTGCTTCCCCTTCGATCACAAAAGTATTGTTGAAGGTGAACAGAACGTCGGGGGTGATTCGAACCGTTTGTTTCAACTCTCCGTCGAGCCAGATTTCCACTTCCATGTTCGGTCGTGTTTCTCCGGAAGAGACAGCGTATTCCGCGAGGGCTTCAATGGCATACGCGGTGTCTCTGGTGTTATTCCAGTACGTTCCGTGACGCCGGTTGTTGATCAGATATTTGGCCAGTCCGGCCGCTTTCGGATCTTTTGGATTCACTCTCGTCAGCAATCTGAGATAGAAGGAATTCGCTTCCACTCGGCTACCGTACCAGTGCCACCAGCCATCATTCGGAAGATCGATGAACGCCGTCTGGTTTTCGTCATCCACTTTCACGAACTGGTCAATGTTCCGAATGACCATATCACGCTGCTCAGTCGCCTTTAGTGTATGTAAAGCGAGTCCCAGCAATGCCTGTGAATAGAGAGATAACTCCACTCGATCCCGGTAGAGGAACCGCTGCATTTCGGCATTGTGGACGCCGGATTCCACCAGTACGTTAAAGACGAGTGCATCCAGATTCGATGCCTGATGTTTGTACTTCTTCTCCGACTTCGTGTCGTTCTCGGCTTTGCGACGCTCTCCTTCAACAAGGAGTGCGACTTCTTCATCCTGACTTCGTTCCAGCCAGGCGACTCCGTTACGAAGCACGCCATCCGGAATGGCGACCCCTGCGATGTCTGCCATGTACAAACCATGAACCACGACGGCTGTTGTGTGAGGATAGGAACGTTCTCCAAACCCGGAGAACCAGCCCCAGCCGCCGTCACTGTTCTGCATCGAAGTCAAATCCCGAACACCAGTTTTGACCATCGATGCCAGTTCGTCTTCGTCGAAGACCGGATTTGAATCGAAGCGTTTCCACTGCTTCGCCCGTTCGGCCGGATCCCCCAGTTGCTGGGCATTCAGATTGGTTCGTTTCTCCTGAATCTCTTTCAACTTCACATTCATATAGAGAAGAACCTGCTGAGTGATGACACTCGGAACAAACCGGTTGAGTGTCTGTTCGGTACAGCCATAAGGATACGAGGCCAGATACGGCAGCGCGTCCACCATGGCTCCGGCGAGCGTTGGGGAGTAACGGACTTCCAGTCGCGTCTGGCCGGGAATACGGTCTTCAGGAATAGTGAACTCCACAATTCCGTTCGTTCCTTCCGGACGAATGACTCCCGAGAAGGATTCCGTTTTCAGAATGCCGCGCACGTTGACAGGGAAGGTCATCTGCATGGCGTCCGACTCTTCGTTCGTCAGCGCTTTCATCGTGACAGTGGCGTTCCCCGGCTGAACGGCACGGACCAGCCAGTCAACTCGGGCCTCTCCTCCAGCGGCAATCGTTACCTTGGTGGATGGCTCCAATGTGTAATGCGGAACGTCGATTGATGCTGCCGCAACGGTGAGAAGTTCCAGCGTTCCCCCTTCGAGATCGAGTTGAACGGTGACTTCTTTCTCGGTCTCCAGATAGTTGTGAACAACCGCCGACAGAACCACTTCATCCCGTTCGACAAAGAATCGGGGAGCCTGAAGTCGGACGATGATGTTCTTCGCCGTTACCACTTCAGCGGTACCTTCACCCACTCGGGTATCGGACCCCATCCCCCATGCACGCATCTTCCATGATGAAAGATTCTCCGGAAGATCGAAGGTCACCTTGGCCAGGCCGTTCGCATCGGTAGACAGATCGGCTTTCCAGAACGCGGTATCGGCGAATTCACTGCGAATCTGGGGTGCAACGTCGGTACCAAAGAGGTCAGCGGCATCAGCAGCCGCTTCCATGGCAAACCCGCTACGACCGGAATCCGATTTCTCCATCATCATCGGAGCCGCCGCCGGCATCGGCATGCTTCCCCCCATTCCTCCCATGCCCCCGGATAAGCCACGCTGCATTCGGAGACGAGGATTTCCAGCGACATTCGACTGACTGGTCACACTTCCATCCATGTCCGCGACCTGATCTCCAAAGACACCGAGATTCTGCATGGTGATCTCTTTTGTCTTATAGAGCGGATGCGAAAACGGATTCAGGTTGTTGTTGGTCTCCGGGTGATGGTGTCGTTTCCATTTCCAGAAGAATTCCCTGATCTCCGGCACGTTAGAACCGCCGGAGATGTATTCCACGGCCCGATCATAGACACTCAGGACGAGTGATCCTTTGAATGGCTCTCCAGCTTCGTTTGTGACCTTCACTTCCACTTCTGCCGATTGCCCCGGCTGGTAGCGTTCTTCATTCGGAATGACTTCCACATTGAGAATTCGATCCTGCGGGGGAACCACCAGTTCCCGCACAACGTCATGAACCTTGCCGTTCGAGACCGTCACTGCTTCCACAAAAAAGTTCGGCATGTCTTCCGCAGCCACATCCAGTTCAACGGTCGTGCTTTTCCCTTGCAGACGGATCACCTGTGGAGGAGTTCTTGCGATTCCGTTCTCAGGACGAATAAACAGCAGGATGGTGGAATCGGTCCGATTCGTGTTGATCAGCAGTTCGACTTTGTCTCCAGGGGCATAATTCTTCTGATCGGCGATGATTTCCAGATCATTGAACCGGAACTCGGAACCGTCGAATCCTTCTCCCCGCACGACGAACAGATGCCCCCCTTCAATGACAGGAGCGTCGTCCGCCGTCTTCATTTTGAACGAGAGCCGGTACTGCCCCGCTTCACTCGCTTTGAGTGATTGTCGAACAGTCCCCTCGTCATCGGTCTTCAGTTCCCAGGACTGAACGACGGTTTCCACAGGCTTGCCGTCAGTGTAGGTGATCTTCAACAGTTCGAGAGTCCCGGAACCTTGAACCCCTTTTCCATCCAGCGAACGGGCCTGAATGCTCGCCTCAATAGTGGCTCCTGTCTGGTAATAGCCGTGATGCGTCCAGACGTAGACCTTGTACGGTTTGCGAGAAACAAGAACCTTACCGCTCCCGACAATCGTTCGACGCGAGGCATCCACCACTTCAGCAGTGATGGTGTATTCATGGTCCTGATCCCCATGCAACGCCTGAGCGAGTGAGGTATCAATCTCCACTTTCACCATTCCGTCTTCTCCAACAGGCACTTCCTGTTCCAGCACCAGTTCGGGCGGATGAAATTGCCGGGGAGGAAACGGAGGGAAGCAGCCCCATGCGCGGAACCCCGGATACCAGTTCGATTCCGGAGTGAACCACCAGTACCCGTTTCCGTACAGCCAGTCCCAGCGATCGAATGGGAACCAGACTCCCGGGTTGGGAGTTCGTTCCACTTTGTATTTCACCGTTCCCTGAGTGACAGGAGCCCCGTAATAGTATTTCGCCTGAATCGTGGCGTTGATGGTTTCTCCCAACGACACCGGTTCTTTGGGGGAATCGATGGTCACTTCGAATTCCGGCTTCTTGTATTCCTCGACACGGAAGGTGCCATGCCCACTCACTCCGGGAGCATTCGCAATCGAGACGGAGTAGGAACCCAAAGGAGCCTGTTTCGGGAGTGTATATTCTCCCTGCAGTCCCCCGTATTCATCGGTTTGAAGAGACTGTTTGAAGACTTCATTCCCTTGTGGGTCATTGAAGACGACGTCGAACGATTTGTTCGCGAACAATTGGTTATCGACTTCCCCGTACTTCACCTGACGGAGCCAGATTTTGAATTGAACCTTTTGATCAGGTCGATACACTGGGCGATCGGTGATGACGTAATATTTTGATTCGCTGTAGATCGGATGCTGCGCGCGTTCAAACCAGACATTGTTGAATCCCAGCCAGGCAAGCCGTTTTTGTCCTGCCTGTTGAGCGGTCGGTTTGATCACCGCCATCCATTGAAAATTGGGAGTCATCTGCCGTCCACCGACAGTGATGACACCATCAGCGCTGGTACGTTCCGCAAAGCGTTGTGTGCTGATGATGTGTCTGCGTGATGCCTGTTGAAACTCCTGCCGCCAGCCGAAGAAATCGATCTGAGCCGCGGCGACCGGTTCTCCCGTCACAGCATCTGCCACAAAGTACAACGCCTGATTGTTGAGTGTCTTCTTGACGATGGCGGTGTCGTTCAGCCAGAGAATAATGCGACTTTCGTTGCCGTCCTCCATCTTCGCGGTGATCAGATACGCCCCGGCTTCCTTCACCGGCGGTTTCACCGTAATGCGTCGATCAAGATGATTCGGTCGGGGATCGAGAGGAACCGTCCAGTTGGCAACTTCCTCGCCAAGATACTTCGTTTCCCCCTTCTGAATGATCTGATGCCCGATCTGATCGATCTGAATCCGGTCCCATTCCAGTTGAGCCGGACGAGAGGCAATGTACGCCTGCAAGTCATTGAGAAACTCCAGCACCTTCACCCGCTGTGCACGGAAGATGACAGACGACCCATTCCGGAAACGATAATTGAGATCGGTCTCTTCACTTGTCGCCGACCCGACCCGCGGTTCAAACACTCCCCAGTTGCCGATGATCTGGTTGAGTTGGCGTTCACGATGAATTGCATCTCCAGGAAATCGCCGCAGGCTTTCCTGAAGCACTTCGGCGGCCTTTGTGTACTGCTGACGGTTGGTGTAAATGTCTGCCAATGCCAGGAAGGGAGCAACGGTCGTGTTGTTTTCGTCTGCCAGCTTTCGGAAGATGCGGATGTAATTGAACTCTTCCGGCAGTGTGAATCGTTTCACTCCTGTCGCCAGTCGGGCAATGGTTTCGTCGTCACTCAATGAGGAGAGAGACCAGACTCCGTCAGTGGCCTGACCCTCTTCACTTTCACCACGAAGCTGAATACCCGAAAATTGGAGAGTTTGTACCCCAAATTGCCCGAGCAGGAACCGGGCAAAATTCATCTCAACGTCGAACCTTGATGTTGGATCAATCTTCACCATCTGGGACTGACACCAGCGCCACCGCTCTCCATCATTTTTAGCGGTCTCAAACGAGTCGGGAACGGAATAGAAAATCGGGTTTCCTTCTTCATCAACCGGCGCCCCCTGTTGTTGCACACGACCCCAGCCTCCTCGTCCAAAGAAACGGCCAGACTGGTCGGGTTGGGGGTAGTCCGGAACGGTTTCCAGATCGGTCAGCGACTGTAGCTTCCACGCCTCGTCATTCATCAGGACATCAGCGAACTGACGATAGAGATCCACCTTCATGTGGGATTCGGTACTCTCCGGTACCAGTTGGCGGGCCCGATTCAACCAGATTAACGCCTGTGCCCGATCTCGTTCACGAACGTCAACAAAGGCCCCGCCCCCTCGTTGGTTCCCTCGCTGAAACGTTCCGGCAACAAGAACTCCGTGGTGTTCTGCCAGATTCAGTTGAACTGCGGCTGAATAATAGACGTACCAGTCTTCCGGGCGGATTCGAATGGCTTCAGCGAGCAGATCATCCAGTTCGTGGCTGCGTTGCAATCTTCGAAGACTGGCAGCGGCCTGACCGAGATCTTTTCCCAAAGTCTCCTGACTGTTCGCCGGATCGAGAACCAGTTTGCGATAGAGGTCATACGCCTCCCGGAAGTTTCCGTCATTGAAGAGAGCTTCCGCTTTCTTTCGCTGTTCTTCCGCAGGGGGATCGGCAGCCATCACGAGCCAGACTCCAGAGAGAACCACGGATACGGCCAAAGCCAGAACGGCCACATTCAGACGGGGCGAGCGAGACATGAGAATCCTTCGAACTGTTTTCTCTGTCGGGAAAGACTCCACAATTCTATCCCGGATGATTCACCACGGAAAAGACGGACGCGACGGAACGGTTCCTTCGAATTTTCCGAGCGATGAACTTCCTCTTTGATATGCTGCGGAACGGAAAAGTTCCACAAAGTTTTCAGGAACTCCCCGATTTTTGGGGAGGTTTACGTCGCATCCAGAAAGACTTATGGCCGATCAGATTTGCGAACACCAGTATTTTTTCTGGTGAGACGCATACCTGATCGGCCATATGTGTCTAGAGATCGAACTGCTCTAACTTGCTTTCTTCGCCCGTTCATTGAGGATTTTTTTGGCTTCTTCGTCACCAATCTCACGGATGAAGATGTTTTTCCAGCGAATCTCTCCGCCATGAGTCTGCAGACGGATTGATCCTGTTGCCGGAAGTTTCTCTGCTCGTTTTTCGTAGTTTTCCATCACCGCTCCATCGACCACCAACTGGTCATTCAGCCAGACCCAGGTGACGTCATCGATCTGGCGGATGCGGAAGGAATTCCATTCTCCGAACGGCTTGTCGGCGACGACCAGCGGGTCGCGTCCAGGTTTGCCCGGAGTGTTGTTGAACAATCCACCGGATCCCAGATGAGGACTGCGATCAGGGCGGTTGGGGCGTTGCGGTTGAGTGATGTCCCAGATTTGCACCTGCGGCAATCCGCGAAGATAGATACCGCTGTCCGCTTTCGGAACGGTTTTGTACTCCACCAGCAGTTCGATATTGCCGTAATCTTTTTCGGTCGAGGCATACGGGCCAGTTCCGTCGTTCACCAGTTCCCCATTCTCGATACGCCAGTGTTTTGAGAATTCTTCCCGCTCCTTTTTAATGACGGCTTCTCGTTTTTCTCCTTCCAGCTTGGCGATGGAGTGCGGATTCAATCCGTACCATCCCGTCAGATCTTTTCCATTAAACAGAACCTGAAAACCTTCCGGGGCTTTGGGAGTCTCTGCACAAGCATGTGTGCCCAGCAAAAAGATTCCGGTCATCGCGATAAGAACATGCCTGATCATCAGCGGGTCTTTCGTTTTGAAATCGTTTGTGATTCCAGAGGAGGAAGCCATCTCAGACGTCCTCCCTGAATTTCTTTTCATGACGAAACAATACCACGAGACATCACATTAGCCAACAGTAGACGCCAATGGGATTCTCGAATGGACAGACGTGATTGAAGAAAAAAGCACGACAAGGAACAGATGACTGTTCCCATGTCGTGCTCGACACTCTTTAAATGGCATCTCACGGGCTCATGGTCGAGCAAACTGCTCTCAGATGAGGTCCTTGCCCCAGTCGCCGCGATATTCCTTATTCACGATCGATGCGAGTTCGGGAGCGTTCGGAGTTTTCATGTTCTTCGCGTCCCACTCGATCTTGCGGCCGTTGCCGACGGCTGCGTCGTAAACGGCCAGATTACCGAGCAAAATGGTTTCGGTCAGAGGACCGGCATACTCAGCAAAGTTCGACATGGCCTGAGAACGGGTTCCCAGAATCGCTTCGTGGAACTCCTGGAAGTGACCGGGAGACTTTTCGTACTCCGCTTCCGGCAACGGGACTTCTTTTCCTTCTTTGTCGAAGATCTTGACTTTTTCAGAGTAGTCACCGATCGCAAACATGGTCAGGTTTTCACCGACAATGATCGATCCACGGATCTTCCCAGCCTGAGTTTCCACCTGAACTCCCTGAAGAAGGGCTTCCGGTGGCTGATTTCCACCATCATACCACCATACCGGCAAATCCCCTTCGCCGGAT
>DATMFC010000522.1:0-2918 GCA_035556335.1 Planctomicrobium sp.
CGGGCAGACGTTATCAGTCGCCAACCTGCACGAGAATGACGACGTCATTTCCCGGTTTACCTATACTTACGATCCGGTCGGCAACCGGACACAGGAAATGCGAGAAGATGGCGACCTGCGTGTGTTCGGATATGATCCGACGAACCAGTTGATCAGCGAGCAGCGGACCGAAGGGGAAAGCTGGTCGACGCTGACGGCCGATCAATGGGGCGGAATGGGTGTCAACGACTGGGGAATGCTTCCGGCCACCAGCTCCGCCGGACCGATCACGACTTATGTCTACGACCCGGTCGGCAACCGACTGGTCCTCAATGTCGACGGCGAACTGACCACCAGCACCTACGACACCGCCAATCGGTTGTTGACCGTCGAAGACGGCAGCGGCATCACCACCTACACATTCGACGCCAACGGCAATCAGCGCACGGTCGAAACGCCATCGAACGACATCACCACCTATAGCTGGACCTTTGAAAACCAGCTCGCCCAACTGGAAGAACCGGATGACGTCGTCACGACCTATGTCTATGCCCCGACCAACCGCCGAGGGGAGGAACTTCGACTCATTAAGGAAACCGATGCAAGCATCGTCAATTACCTCTGGGACGACCAGAACCTGATTCAGGAGGTGGATGACACGAGTACGATTGAGGTGGAATACACCCTCAATCCCCAACCCTACGGAGATCTCGTCAGTCAGCGACGGGAAGACGAGTCCACGTATTACCACTTCGATGCCCTGGGAAGCACGCAGTCTCTGACGGACCAGACCGGGACGGTCGAGAATGAGTACACCTATACGGCGTTCGGCAAGGAACTGACCAGTAGCGGCAGCAGCGAAAACCCGTTCACCTGGGTGGGAGAACTGGGCTACTACAAGGATGCCGACGGACGGTACTCGGTACGGCGACGAGAGTACGAAGAGGGAATTACAAGGTTTTTGAGTGAGGATCCACTGGGATTCCAAGCCGGAGATGAGAACTTATACCGCTATGTTGGCAATTCTCCACTTAACGGAACAGATCCTAGCGGAGAGCAGAATTTTCCAGCAGACTGGCGTGGAACATGGATTTCAGGAACGAAGGGGAATGGCGTCTTTCAATATTCATGCACCGGGATCGCGGGAGACTTTAACCGTCAGAAGGGAGTCGCAGGTTTAGAAGTCGTTTACAAAAATAATCATATTGCAGTCGGTGCGTTTCCTTCAGAATATTACTGGATGGGTAACAGAGCAGAAGCGACAGTCACGATTCCGAAGTCCACGACAGACCCTGCGGATTTCAAAGCCGCCGATGATGAAATGAGAATCAAAAGAAAGGATCCCAAATGGAAACGCCCTGATGGATATACTTGGCATCATGCTGGAGAACAAGGTTCTGGTCCGGTAGAAATGGAACTAGTTAATACAGATGCTCATGGAGCCGTAAAACACAAAGGTTCCTCAAATCGCTCGCAATTTCGGACGAAAGTGCGAGCTCTCGGTATCATTAATGTTTACTGCACTTTAAGAGATGCGTATGACTATTCCGGATCCGGAACTGCAGCAGGAGGATTTTCAGGATATGGCATCGCCGATGGAACCTATGTCTTCGATGATGGAGGAGGACAATTCATCATCCTCGAGGCAAAAGAGGAAATTGATATCCGCCCACCTGATACAAACCCAGAAGAGATGTTCGATATCTTAAGGCAATTGAATGGAGGACGTCCCAGCCTGACAGAAGTCATTCAGAAGATGGAGCCGTGTGTTCCTCGCTTCCGAAATGGAGAAATCATTGGCGGAATTGGAGGGGATTGCGGTTGCAACTCTGGAACTCCAAAACCTTCCGGCCCGTTTTACTACAAGGAATACTTGAGTGATGGACGGTTATCTCTAATCTCGGAAGCACAGAAGAATACAATTATGCATGAGCACCAAACAAAGTATGGTAGTCTGAAGTGGAATTGGGGAACGTGGCAGTATGAGTGGACTCCCGGAACAGAGAGAACTTCTCCGAAGAAGTATTATCCAGTCGAACTGTTTCCTTTCGGCCCAAAGATTTTTCTAGAAACGCTTCCGGATGGGACACCGGTGAGTTGCACACAGCCTGATACATGTAAAGGTCTATCATGAATGCCATAGAATTCGCATACGCTCAATTTTGTGAGAAAAGATTTCTTCCTCTTCCCGAAGAGAAGGATTTGCAGAATCTCGAAGAACGTCTTGGATGTATTCTGCCTGCTCACTTTAGAGAGTTCGTTCTGCAATATAACGGTGGGCGATTTTCTGATCCATATATCGACCTCCCTTCAATAGGTTCTCCGATGGAAGATGGCCTGAATGTCATCTATGGTTTTAATGCATCACACAAGTCTTATGAGTTAGGAAATAGTGTTAGAGTCTCGATATTCAATGATGGCGACCATGTAGAGGTTTTGCCAATCGGCGATACACCTGTAGGAAATGCGATTCTGCTTGATGTCGACAGTCGTGCGGAAACATATGGGAGCATCTGGTTCAAGGCGACTGACGATCACCGGCACTACCCAGGTGAATGGCTCATTGTTGGGGAAACAATGGAAGAGTTCTTTGGACTCCTCAAAGAATACACTGGAGGTGATTGAACAATATTAAGACAAAGTGGCATATTTAAAGAGGTTTCAAAATGGATGCCCTGTTCTAGCCGCGTGAATATCATGAGCATGCCGGGTGCATATTCCGCCCTGATTTGCATGTTCGTCCTGCTGACACGATGCGAACATGGCACCCCGCGTTAAGCTGATTGAGCGGAGTTTGGATATCGTCTTAAACAGAAAGCGTCCCATGCAGGAACTTCTGTCTTCTTCCCTTAATCCAGTAGCTCGTTCTGCGTCGGCGTTGCCGGTTCGGGATTTGAGTGGGGCGGCGCGGGAGGAGGTGTGGCCGGTTCGGGGGTTCC
>DATMFC010000523.1:0-13997 GCA_035556335.1 Planctomicrobium sp.
TTGTGCGACATCATCGCGGGGAGATCGAGTTTGACTCCCTCGATCACCACTCCCCGATCGGCTGAGCCATGTTGGGCCTCTTCGTAGATGTGACTGGATTCCAGCAGGGCTTTACTCGGAATACACCCCACCCGCAGACACGTCCCGCCGAGTTTCTTTTCCACCTCGACGATGGCAACCTTCTTCCCCAATTGAGAGGCTCGAATCGCACCGATATACCCGGCAGGTCCCCCACCAATCACAACAAGATCAAAATCAGCCATGTGAATTCACTTTGTTTCGAAACGGCTTGTCTACCACAAGAACAGCTTGCTCTGTCAGATCCGCTCAGCGCGAGCGTCTGGGCATTTTGCAAGTTGCTCTCAATTGTAGAGAACAGGTTTACAGGGAACAGATCACCCCCAACGATGTCATAGGCAGTTTTGTTGATGACTTCCAGAATCCCGGGGAAAGAATTTTACCGAAACCCGATTTTCCCGGTTGCTGGAAGAGGATCACGGGAAACAGAGAGCAGAAAGCATTACATGAGCGGAACCTGTTTGTGGCCAGGCTCTCTTCGGTTCCGGCACCTCTCTCTGTTGTATTTCATTCGCTATACGGCCCCATGGTTGATCCATCTGCTTCCCAGTAATGGAGCGGGATGTCACGAAAATTTCTCAATCGGCGAAATTGGCATTGGCGAGAATACCAATGATGAGGCAAAATAAGGCATGGTGCTTATCTACTGTAAAAATCTCCGTTCTCAGGAATCCCTGCAACGTCCTGTCAGTCAGCCAACTGTATCACGGTTATGAGTTTAAGTTCTCGAAATCTGTTGAATGACAGTGATCTTTCACCCTCATTTCGGGTGGTTGTTATCGACGACAATCATTCCGCCAGTTATCTGCTGGGACGATTGCTGGGAAAACTGGGGCATCAGGTCGAAATCGCCAATTCCGCAGAACACTCCGTCGAACTGGTTCATCAGTTCCATCCCGAGCTGTTCATCTCCGACATTGAGATGCCTGAGATGTCCGGGTATGAGCTGGCTCAACGGATTCGTTGTGAAACTCGTGGCGAGCGACCGTTTCTCGTCGCACTGACTGGTTATGGACAGGCGAGCGACCGGGCGGCCGCACTCGAATCCGGCTTTGACGAACATCTGGTGAAACCGATCAGTCTGACCGCCCTCCGGTCTTTGATCCAGAAGGTTTCCGAATCGGTCAGATAGAGAGCAGTTTGCTCTACCATGGGCCCGCGCAGCACGATGTTTGACTGATGAACGCAACACTCCACGTGGCAATACGCGACCCGTTCGGAAGTGAGACGCTCGAAATGTCCTCTGATGCAACCGACACCAGCTTGGCAGGGATTGCCCTATGTGGTGGCCAGAGTCGTCGCATGGGACGCCCCAAATACTCTTTGGCGTTCGGTTCTGAGACAACGCTCCAGCGCGTGGTCCGTTCGATCAGTCAGGTGACGGGTCGGATTGTGGTTGTCGGAATGGAAGGGATCGACTGGCCGGAATTCACCTTGCCGGTGACGACCTCGATTGACCCCTCCCCTTATCCCGGACCACTTGCGGCATTGGTGCAGGGATTCGAGACGCTCCCCGACTCGGTGTCCCATGTGCTTCTGACCGCCTGTGATTTCCCGCTGATCTCCCCTGGATTTCTGAAGAAGCTCGTCGAGCAGAGAAATCCCCGGGATGACATCATCGTCGTTCAGGAAGAAACATTTCCTCAACCGTTCGCTGCGGTTTATCAGCGTTCGATCCTGCCGATTGCGAAATCATTGCTGGACAAGGAGGAACGAAGCCTGCAGGCGTTGTTGAAGCAATGCCGCACCCGATTCGTTCCTGCCGAAGAATTTCGAGACGTTGATCCGATGCTCCATTCCTTACGAAACATGAATACCATGCAGGATTATCAAGAGCTGCTCCGCGTGGCAGCGGGTGCTGATCAGTGAAGAGGTCGCCGCATTTCACTATAGTGCCTTATCAGGCTTCAAACTTCGGGGTGTCTTACATGTTCCGCGGCTCGTTGGCCGCTCCCGTTTCGATTCTTCCCACCCTCATTTTTAATGTTGACGCAACAATAGTTCTGTTTTCACTGTTTCCACCGTTCCTGACTTTATTTGATCTGTGATTCCATGCACGCACTTGTCACCGGAGGAGGAGGATTTCTCGGGAGATACATCGTCGAGCAGTTGCAGGCTCGCGGAGATGACGTTCGTATCTTTTCCCGCAGTGCATTCCCGGATCTTACCGCGACCGGTGTTGACGTCCACCGCGGAACATTAGTTGACCCGACGGCGGTCTCCAAAGCGGTCTCCGGCATGGATGCCGTGTTTCATGTTGCCGCTCTTCCCGGAATCTGGGGGGCATGGAAACGGTATTACGAAACCAACACCCTCGGAACGCAGCATGTGATTGACGCCTGTCGGAAGCACGGAGTCAATCGACTGATTTACACCAGTTCTCCCAGCGTGGTCTATGACGGCAGGCCGCACCTGAATGCGGACGAATCGCTCCCTTACCCGGAACGTCACCTGTGTCATTACCCTCATTCCAAAGCGCTGGCAGAACAGGCGGTTCTTGCAGCGAATGAATTACAGGGACTGCGAACTGTCGCATTGCGTCCCCATCTGATCTGGGGCCCTCGCGACAATCATCTCATTCCCCGATTGATTCAACGGGCTCGAGCCGGTCGACTGATTCGCGTCGGTGATGGCACCAATCTGATTTCGATGTCCTATGTCGAGAACGCCGCTGCGGCCCATCTTCAGGCTCATGACGAATTGCAGACCAGTGGGAACTGTGCCGGAAAAGCCTATTTCATCAACGAACCGGAACCAGTCCGGCTCTGGGACTGGGTGAACGAGATCCTGGCTCTGGCCCAACTTCCTCCGGTTCGCAAGTCGATTCCTGCGACTCTGGCTAAAGGTGTCGGGGCCACGTTTGAGGCGATCTATACTCTCCTGAGAAAGAGCTCAGAACCGCCGATGACCCGGTTTCTGGCCTCGCAACTCAGCCAGTCCCATACCTATTCCATCGAGAATGCTCGCCGGGACTTCGGTTACAACCCTGCCATCAGCACAGAAGAAGGCATGCGCCGACTCGCGCCGTTCATCCAAGACTGATCGAAAAGCAGGCCTTTTGCTTGTTTCAAGATTGGCAATTTCCGGGAGGGCGAAGCTCCTGCTGAGCCGCATGAAAGATGACGCTTTCCATGGTTTGCGGCTCGGCGTGAGCCTCGCCCTCCCAAGCGATTTTCAATAAAGCAAAAGCCCTGATCGAAACGCTTCAGTTGTTCCTGTCTGATGATTGATGAGGTACACTGGTATCAAACCCGTTTTGGTTGCTCCCCCCCTTCCCCGGATGATTCATGGTAAGGCGGTGCAAAGTCGCACAACGTGTTGGGGGGCTATAAGTGTGAATCATCCAGGCG
Source organism: Planctomicrobium sp. (assembly GCA_035556335.1). Taxonomy (GTDB): domain Bacteria; phylum Planctomycetota; class Planctomycetia; order Planctomycetales; family Planctomycetaceae; genus Planctomicrobium. The sequence continues at coordinate 3,429 of DATMFC010000523.1, forward strand.
ACCAGATGCCCCCACATGGCGAGGATGGGACGCATTTTGCAAGTCACTCTAGATCGTGTGGACATTCCCCGAGAGAAGAGAGGGAGAAGAACTCACGCAAAGGCGCCAAGGCGCCAAGTTTTTTGTTTGAATGTCTTGTGTGAATTCATCGGGTTGTGATTCAGGGGGAGATTGAAGGAGAATGATCAGATTACGTTTCCAAGACGGGTTCTTGCTTTGATGATGATCACAATGGATTCATTGGATTGTGGGGCTTGAATGAATCACATCTCCACACAAACAAGAACAGGCGTCATCGGAAATCCTTTGCGCCTTGGCGACTTTGCGTGAGATTCATTCCTTCATGTTTACTCCCGTCAATTGTCCACACGCCCTAATGCGGTGAATTATCAATGCAAAACCATTTCACCAGACTCCTGTCCTGCATCTTCGGCGGTGCCCTTGTACTTCTTGTGGTCACGATGGCAGAGCCGGTCTTTGCTCAGGAATCGGCAGGTCCTCGTCCTCGAACATTAACCGCCAGTGAGCGTCCTCTGCCAAGTGTCTTTACGCTCCCTGCTCCCAGAAACGGGGCGGAACTGAAAGCGATTCAGGATCATGTGACACAACAGTTCCCAACCTGGGCAGAGTCGACAGTGAATCTCGCCGTTGGAGGACGTCGTGGGGCCGCACAGGGAAGCGGCGTGATTGTTTCTCCGGAAGGACTCATTCTTACAGCCGCTCACGTTTCCGGAGCACCGGGACAGCCTGTCACCATTACAACACATGACGGGAAGTCGTATCCCGGAATCACGCTCGGGCGTAACACCACACTGGATGCATCGCTTGTTCGCTTCGAAGATCCCTCCCGACGCGACTGGCCGGCCGCGCCGGTGGCGATGAAAGCGGCTGTTGAAGGAGACTGGTGCGCCGTCCTCGGACATCCAGGCGGATATCAGTCAGATCGGGGAGTGGTGCTACGGCTGGGACGTGTCATCCTTCAAAATAAATGGCTCATTCAGACAGACTGCGAGCTGATCGGCGGAGACTCCGGTGGCCCGTTGTTCAATATGAGAGGAGAGGTGATCGGCATCAACACCAGAATCGGGGAGAGTACCGAGTTCAATATTCACGTTCCCATTGAAGTCTACACACGAGACTGGAAACGTCTGGTTGACAGTGAAGATTTCCGAACACACAGCGGTGCTTATCTCGGTCTGTCAGGTGTTCCCGCACCATCAGGAGAAGGTCTGCTCGTTGAGAAGCTGACACCTGGGGAAGCGGCCGAGAATCAGGGAATTCGGGTCGGAGATATTCTGCTCACCTGTCAGGGAGAGAAGATCACCGATCTCGCACAATTAACAGAGTTGATCGGACGTCGTTTCCCCGGTCAAACCGCTCAGATTACATTACGACGTAATGGAGAGACCCTCACAGTGACTCCCCGTCTGGGAATGCGAAGGGAGTGAATCTCAAAATGCCCCTTCACGGCGCAGGACAGTCCGAATAGTCCGGCCGAGGATGAAGATGTCCATCCAGAGCGACCAGTTTCGCACATAATACGCATCAAATTTGACGCGATCTTCAAAAGAGGTGTGATTTCGACCGGAGATTTGCCACAAGCCGGTAATTCCAGGGCGAACCTTGTGATACAGGCGGAGAACATCTCCATACATGTGACTTTGGTGCTCAATGAAAGGGCGCGGTCCCACGAGACTCATATCGCCAATAAAGACATTCCAGAGTTGCGGAAGTTCGTCCAGACTCGTGGTTCTCAGGAATTGCCCGATTCCCGGAATGACTCGAGGATCATCCTGAAGTTTCTCAAAGGTTTCCCATTCTTTCCGCCGTTCCTCGTTTTGATCCAGATGCTCCTTCAGAATCTTGTCGGCATTAAGAAGCATGGTGCGGAATTTCCAGACATGGAAAATCCGTCCCCCCTTGCCGATCCGTTCCTGACTATAGAGCATTGGTCCCGGGGAACATCGGCGGACGCAAACCCAGATGGCGATCAGCAGCGGAATCAAAAATGGCATCATCAGGATTCCGCCCACCAGCACGGCACCCAGATCGAACAGTCGCTTGCAAATCTGAGAGATCGGACTGAGCAATCGTTCACGAACATGGATGCCCAGGGAGCCTCCAATATTTCGAGTTCGGGTCCACAAACTTGGAAATGCATCGATTTGCGGGATCGCGATCAGGTTTGGAATTGATCCACAATGCTGCAAAATTCGATTCAGACTGTTTGGTGTCTGATCGCTCATCGCAATCAGAACCCAGTGAACCTTATGTTGACGGGCAACGATTTCCAGTTGTGAAAGTGACCCCAGTGAATTCAGGTTGTTCAACGACGCATCAGCCTGATCGCCAATCGTTCCGATCGGATTCAGCCCGGAGGAGACTTTCCGACTCAGCGACGTATACAATTGTTCCGTTTTTTGCCCGGACCCCACGATAATCACGGGTTGTGACCACCAGTGAAACTGGGAGAACAACTCACGCGAAAGACACCGTGTCACTGGGACGATCAAAAGGCTGAAAATCATCAACAAGCCGAGAAAAATTGCATTCGAAAGACTGAACGTTCCGAATGCAATGGTCGCCGTCATCAGGATGATTCCCGAAGCGAGGGTCCCGAGAATCATGTATTTCAATTCGACAATCGGACTGATCGCCACACCGGGATACAGCCCCATGACTGCATAAACAAGGACAAAAATCAGGCCATTGAAGAGAAATTGCGGTTCATTATAGGGCAAATGTGCATATTGCCCGGGAATCAACGATGTCAAAAAGGCGGCCATCATCAGGCATAAAGAAATGCCCACGCAATCCATGAGCAGAAGTGGTAAACCGGTTTTCAGATTCTGATACAGACACTCCAGAGCCACCATCGTGGTCTGGTCCGGCTTCAATTCCAACGGTCGCTGATGTGGTTCACCAACGACAGGGTACGCCAGACTGGAATCGGCGATCTTTGCATCCCGTGATGGCAGCACGAGATGCGGAACCCGCAGACTTTCGGAATGTGCGAAGTCTCTTATGGAAGATTGTTTCACAGGACTACTGGACATTCTGGCTCTCAAAACTTCTGGATGAGATTGCGGTTTCAAGGTTTGCAATGGAGAACACGACTCTGACTCAATCCCCTCCCTATAACCTCTCGGCCTTGAAGAGTTGTTGACTGGAGTCTGTCCGCATCCGAGTTTGGGAGTGACTCGGAATGTTTTTGTTCAGGATGCCCACGGCGACAATGTTAGAACAACCAATTGTGCGATCTCAATAGATTCCTTCATCGCATCTTCTGTGCCATGTTTTATCCCGTCTACCTTACCTATTCTTCTTGAATCAGATTAGACATAACGTTCAGCGTGCAATTTCGGGTTCCCTGTTGTTTCGTTTTCCCTGATCGTAACCCATGAGCTTTTTGTCGGGAAAACCAAGAAAACAAAACGGATTTTCTCATCTTTCGACTTCAGGACAATCTCGAGAAGACGAAACAATCGAACTGGCGTGATGCCGTAAGTGAGTTAACTCATCAATGTTCACCTGTCCTGCTGATGATTCATTCTAATACACTTCAGAACCGGGCATGTCGCATATCGCTGCGAAATGCGTTGTCAGGCCTATCTGGGGACATGCTGCGATTGTGGAGCTTCAAACCCTCAGGTCAAAAGGGGCGGGAATAAATTCAGGGGAAATTCAGGTGGGATAAAATGGGGTTGAAAGAACTCTCCGTAAATCCATACCTGAAGTCATGGATCCAGAGCAACCGCAATTTCAATCAGAGCATACTCAGCAACATGGCCTGAGGTTCTCTGGAATCATGGGGACCATCGCCTGCTCTCTTCGCGACGCTTGACTAATACAATCGTTCACTGGCAGGGATGACCCGTTCAATGTTTATGGCGTTGGATGTCGCATTCATTCGGAACTGTACCTGCCAACTCATAAGCAATCGCCGATGAATTTCCAGAGCCATCGTTTGCCCTTGGAGTCGTCTATTATTGTGGCGCGAATCCCGGGTATTGTCACAGATTGTTCACGAAGTGCAACACATTTTGTATAAATACCTTACGACATTCAATTGCGGCAGTCATCCGTGAAATTCATCTGAGGAATTCACCGAGATAAAAACTCACCTGTAATCTGTCACACCGTGCGGCAAGAGGCCTCAGACTCCTACTGAAAATACGATTATCGCGTGTGTGACGGGTCTGAATTGCGTGTTTTTACTGGAACTGTTCGTGCATTCCATGAGAACCCGCTCTAGACTTCGGTCAGGGGCATTCAAGTCCGGTCGGAATACGTTTCTATGTCTCGTGAGCCAACCATATTATTAACTGGCGCGACAGGACTGCTTGGGCAGTTTCTGCTGGTTGATCTGCTGCGCTCACGTTGTCCAGTCGCTGTACTGGCTCGTGGCAGTCGCACAGGCTCCGCTCAGGATCGTGTAGAACAAATCCTGACTCGGTTTGAAGAGTCTGCAAAACGTCGCTTTCCCAGACCGGTGATTCTGGAGGGGGATCTCACCCGGTCCGGATTGGGATTAAACCCTGGCGACCTTCGCTGGCTCGCGAATCATTGCGGATCCGTCATTCATTCCGCAGCCAGCCTGTCATTCAAGCCAGCAGCAGATCATCCGGACAACGAACCATTTCGAACCAATGTTGAAGGGACACGAGAACTGCTGAAGGTTTGTCGTGATGCCGGAATTGAAGAGTTTCATGACATCTCCTCGGCATACGTCTGCGGGTTGCGAGAAGGAAGGATTTCTGAAAGAGACGGAGACTTCGGCCAATCCTTCTCCAACGATTACGAACAAAGCAAACTGACGGCGGAACAGTTGGTCCATAACGCCGGATTCAAAAGTGTGACGGTCTACCGCCCCTCGATCGTCGTGGATCCGACTCCGGGATCTCTCCAGCTTGGGGACCGGACAATCTACTATGCATTCAATGTGTTTCGACTGATGACCCAGCGATTCGGGGAGTTCGACATCGATCAATTGTTTCCCCCGATTGGTCTCACCGGACAGGAACGCAAAAACATTGTCGATGCCGGTTGGGTCGCCCGAACGATTGTCGAAATTTTCCGTCGTCCGCAGTTGCATGGAACAACCTATCATCTGACGAACCCGCGCGGAACCCCCTTGCGGGATCTGCTGAGCGCGTTTCAGGATGTCCTTCAGCCTCGCCGGGTCGGATCGGGTCCGCAACCGCATCCGAACAACGGGTGGGGAGACCTGACGGGAATCGTGGAACAGTTCATTGAAACCTTTACCCCCTACTTCCGCGATGATCCTGAATTTGACCAGACCCATCTGAAGCACGCGTTATCGGTCTGTAAAACGTCTAGTCGCGGGATCACCAACTGCCCCGAGGTTGAGAAAACAACACTCGAAGCCATTGCCCGGCAACAGATGACCTCTCGTCCTCCGCTGGCCGTTTCTTCAACAGCAGAGCTCTCCCACTGGCATCGCTGGGTCGAGTTGCAAACATCGTCACAAGAGCAGAATCTCCTTGACAATGCTCTTCAGAACCGGATTCCTCTTTCCCGGCTTTGTCTTTCATTGACGGGAATTCACGGGGGAACTTGGACCTGCTCATGGAAAACCGATTTTCATTCCGGAATGTCCGAACTGTGTATCGAAACGGGACAGGTTGATGTCGCCGGAGATTCCGCATACCTGTTGGCCGATCTGTGGGAAGAGATCCTCGCCGGGCGAAAAGAAATTGAGCAGGCGGTGAGAACCGGGGAAATCCTGATAGAAGCCCCGGAGATTTCAATATGCGGCGCGAATATTGCTAAGCTGGTGAAAATAGTACAGTCACAACTCAAGGAAACCGGAGCTTTTAGCGAAGTCTCGACGGAAGTTTGAAGTGTATGCCCCTCCCTGATTCACAATCCACCGAACTGTCTGAAGCGACAGCCGTTCCGTTTCTGCCACTGGCAGTGGTGGGGATGGAATGTCGTTTTCCCGGTGCGTCGAATCTGGCCGCGTACGAACAACTCTTGTTTGATGGCCGTCACGGGTTTGGCCCCATGCCCGCCGATCGCCTGGACCGGTCCCTTTACTTTGATTCTCAAAAAGGAACGCCGGGGAAGACTTATACCGATCTGGGAGGCTGCGTTTCTGAGGAAAGACTCGATCCACAATTGCTGGAATGGTGCGGAGACAATGTTTCCCGCTTCGATCCCGTGCATCTCAATTTCACCGACATTGTCCTGAAAGCCTGGCAGAAAGCCGGATTTCGTCGCGGCGATCCCCGGTGGAAACGAACCGGTGTCTACGTCGGTCATTCTGGAGCCACTCAAAACGGAGGGCGCCTGAATCTGGCGACCTGTATTGAAGATGGACTCGACTACCTCAACGAGATCCCCGCGTTTCAGGCACTGCCGGAACAGGTTCGAAAACGCTCTCTTCGGGAAGTTGTCAGTGCGATTCGAGTGACTCGACCTCGACGAAATTCTAGAAATCTCCCTCGACTTAACGGATATACTGCCGCGTCACTCCCTGCGATATTACTGGGACTGGAGGGGCCCCGCGTGGTGTGTGATGCGGCCTGCGCATCGTCCCTGTTCTCGCTGCAGCAGGCGGCGATGGCCATTCGGCAGGGACGACTCGATGCCGCAATCGTGGGAGGAGCGACGACGAACGGAGTCGATAACCTCATCCTCTTTTCCCAGTCGCAGGCATGCAGTGAGAAAGGGTCTCGTCCGTTTGATGAAGGGGCCAGCGGCCTGATCAGTTCAGAGGGATACGCCGCAGTTGTTCTCGTGCCGCTGGCAACCGCTGAACAGATGCAACTTCCAGTTCTCGGTGTTCTGACCGGGTTGGGAACCGCCTCGGATGGTCGGGGAAAATCATTATGGGCTCCCCGGGCAGAAGGGCAGCAGCTGGCGATTCGTCGTGCCTATCCTGCCGATCAACCGTTGAACATCGATTACCTTGAAGCCCATGCCACCAGCACTCAGCTGGGAGATGCCACCGAACTTCACGCGGTCCATTCCATTCTGAATGACCAGTTGAAAGACCGTAAGACGAACGGTTCTCCGTTGTTGATCGGCAGCGCGAAATCCAATCTCGGACACACACTCGAGACCGCGGGAATTGCAGGACTGATTAAAATTCTGCTGGCGATGAAACGCCGGGAAATTCCTCCATCGCTTCAGTTCGAACGTCCCAATACCAACTTCGACTGGACGGCCAAAACCATTGAAGTGGTGGATCGCTGCCGTCCGTGGACTCCACGAGGGAATGTACGACGCTCGGCGGTCAGTGCATTTGGAATCGGAGGACTGAACGCGCATCTCACGGTCGAAGAACCTGATTCCATTCGGGTTCGTTCTCTGGAACGGGGCGTTTCCCCTGTTCAGGAACGCATTGCGATTGTCGGTCGGGGAGTCGTTCTCCCGGGGGGACACAACCTCGAACAATTCCGGCAGCTTCTTGAGAGTGGAAAGTCGGTCATTGGCCCCGCTCCCCCAGATCGCTGGCGTCCCGGTATTGGTCTTTCCAGTTCAGAACCACGTCTCCCGTTTACCTCCCCGACAAATCAGGGGGGATACATTCGGGATTACGTCTTCGATGCCCAGCCGTACCGCATTCCTCCCAAGCAAGTCAAGCAGTCCAACCCCATTCAAATGATGCTGCTGGATGCCGTGACTCAGGCCATTCAGGAACGGGATGGAGGAACATGGAAACTGGATCGGCAACGGGCAGGAGTTGTCATCGGAACCGTTTTCGGCGGTGATTTTGGAAGTCAGCTTCAGTTGGGATTGCGGCTGCCGGAGATCCACCGGGAACTGAAACGCCATCTTCTGTCGCAGGGAGTTCCGGAACAGCAGATTGAAGAACTTTTCAAACAATATCGACAACGTGTTCTCTCTGAACGTCCAGCCTTGCTGGATGAAACGGGGAGTTTCACCGCCAGTACACTCGCTTCCCGCGTCGCCAAAACCTTCGATCTCATGGGAGGCGCCTGCGCGATCGACGTGGACGATGCTTCCGGGTTGGCTGGGATCCAGCTGGCCGTCGATCAACTCCGTTGCGGGCACTGGGAACTCGCGATCTGTGGGGCAGCGGATCGGTCTCTCGACCTGATGAAATTCGAACAGCTCGATCTGCAGGGAAGGCTGGTTCGATCCGGCCGCGTCGAAGACATTCCCGACGATTGCCGACAGGTTCTTCCCGGCGAAGGAGTTGTCGTACTGATGCTGCAGCGATTGAGCGACGCACTGGAAAAGAAATTGCCCATTCTGGGGATCATTGATGATGTGGCCCTGTCGTCGATGCAGGAACCTGTCACTTCTGATGCAGCGCTGGTTCGTCAAATCGGATATCTGACCGGCGCCCAGAGCCTTGTCAGTCTCATCAAAGAAACGTTGAACTGGGAACGTTCTCCTCGAAATACGAAACCGGTCTGTTCCGAAGAGAGCCAGATTGTTCAAATACAGAGTCAGGCGGAAGATCATCAGACATACACCGTCCGTTGCTCTTCTCCTGTCCTGGCTCAGTCCATCGTTTCGTCCTCTGCTTTACTGTCGGATCAGCGGGTCACCACGCTGCGACAACCGGCGCAAAATTTGTTTACCGACACGATAGAACAACGCACTGTAGAACAACGGAAAAGCACATCCACCGCAGCGGGCACTCCGTGGATGGATTCCGTGTCAGGCAACAGAAACTTAACGACTGGATATGTGTCCACCGTGATCTCTCAAGTTGATATGTCTCAAAACGGCTTTCATTCTGGATCGGAATTGGATTTGTCTGGTTCGTACTCGTTCCGTTTCAGCGACCGGTCTCTCACGGGATTGATCGCTCAACTGGAACAGGCCGTTATCGGAGGGACATCGGCATTCCAGAGGAAGCCAACCAGATTTGCCCCAGACCAGGAATACCGGCTCGGATTGCTGGCTGGCTCGCCAGAGCAATTGGAATCCCGTCTGACGGCGGTTCTCAAGCAACTTCGGTCAGGCCGACAGTCTGGCGTCTTTGAAACAGAACGGGCCGTTCTCTGGCGAGTCCGTCCGCAGGCCACCCGAACCGCCTGGGTCTTCCCAGGTCAGGGATCGCAATACCATGAACTGCCGTCCGGTCTTGTTGCCGGTTCTCTTGTTGAACAGGAACTGCAACGATTCGACGCAGAACTGCAACAACTGGGGCTCGAACCGCTCCTGCCAAAACTGACGAACGGCACACTCAACACCAGAGACATCTGGTGGAATCAGGTCTGGGTTTTAGGACTGAGTCTTTCGCTGGCATCTGTACTGAAGCAGTTCGCACGCAAGCCGGACGTGGTTCTCGGGCACAGCTTTGGTGAATACGCCGCTCTGGTGACTGCCGGAGCGCTGACGGTTCCACAAGTCCTTCGCATGGTTCGGGCGCGATCCAATGCGGTCACCATGACCGTTCGGGATCCCGGACAATTGATTTCCGTCCGTGGGGCTCCCACTCAGGTGGATGCTGTTTTAAAAGCATCGGGTCTTCCTTACCAGACGACTCATTTCAACGCTCCTCAACAGACCGTAGTGGCCACGTCACTGGATCAGGTGAGCGCCATCCGGGAAACGTTGAACACCGCCAATCTGGCCTCCATTCCCGTACCGGTTCCCGTGGCCTATCACACCTCGCGACTGGCCGACGCGGAAGAACTCCTGAAACAGTCGTTCGCGCAGGAACGATTCCTGCCGGCCACCTGTCCGGTACTCTCCGCGACCACCGCCCGTTATCTCGTCGAACCTTCGGACCTGAGAACCAGTCTTGTCAGTCAGATGACGCGACCGGTGTTATACGTTCCTGCTGTTGAACGTCTGCTCGACAGTGAAACCGCCGCCTTCATCGAAGTGGGCCCGAATAATGTGCTGAGTCGATTGAATCAGGACATCACCGGGCAAAATGCACTTTGCCTCAGTCTGGACGTTCCGGGAAAAGATCATGCAGAACGGGTCCAATTGATCCGGCTCGTTCAGGAAATCATTGAACCCTGTCCGCAGTCAGAACCCCTGTCGATTTCCCTCGAGATCGACACCGCGCCAGAAGCGAACGGCCCTGCTCTGCGAAACGGGAACATCTCTCGTCCCCCCGTTGAACAGAAACCTTTTGAGCAGAAACCAGCGGAACCGGAAATCGAAATCGTTGACCTGCGTCGCGTTGGAAACAAGACGCGTGAGTCGGTGAAAGCCGATGACGCGGAACCGGCCTCCGCAACTCAAGTCCCCGTCTTCGCCCCGACACCGGTGACAGTCACGTCTCCGGTTGCAACGCCTGTCCCGGTGACAGTTGCGGCCTCTGCTGCCGTCTCAGCGGAAGAAGTCCGACAGTTCCTCAAGACGGTTGTTGTCGACCTGACCGGGTACTCACCGGATGTTGTTGATTTCGACGCCGATCTGGAAGCCGATCTGGGCGTCGACAGTATCAAGAAGGCGCAAGTCGTCGGCGAGATGGCCGAGCAATACAGCCTCGACATGGCCCCCTCCGGCGTGAAACTGGGAGATCTGAAAACTCTCGACGACATCGCCCGAATCGGGATGTTGGCGCTATCATCTTCAGGCACTGCACCTTCAGAGTCGGCGTCATCG
>DATMFC010000524.1:0-1512 GCA_035556335.1 Planctomicrobium sp.
GTATAACCAGCTTGAAGAACAGATGCGGTTGACGATCGAAGGAATCAAAGAACGCCAGGAATGGGATCTCGTCAACAATCAACGGTTCGGACTTCTGCACTCCGTTGATCCGTCAATGAGAATCAGTACCCGTTATGGTGCTCCGACTCCGGATGATCTGGATGAACTGCTGTCGCTGGTCTGGAAGAAGCCTGCGTTCTTTCTGGCACATCCCAAAGCGATTGCGGCATTTGAGCGGGAATGCACCTGGCGTGGCGTTCCGCCGGTGACGATGGACCTGTTCGGAACCCCCGTCATTACCTGGCGCGGTATCCCGATCATTCCGTGTGACAAACTGGAAGTCAGCAACCGCTACCAGTCCAATCAACGGTACGGAACGACCAGCATTCTTTTGCTCCGTGTCGGGGAAGAGGACCAGGGTGTGGTCGGTCTGCATCAGACAGGGATTCCCGGCGAGATCATGCCAAGCCTGTCAGCCAGACTCATGGGACTGGACAGCATGGGAGTCGCGAGCTACCTGCTGTCGCTCTATTTCTCATGTGCCGTGCAGACAGACGACGCACTGGGAATGCTGGAGAATGTCGAAGTCGGGTACTACCACGATTATGAACATCGTCGGCGAACTCCCAAGTAATTGTTGGTCCCCATTCAGGAATTCGTGACGATGCACTCACTGACTCCAGAGCAACTGGCTCAGATTACCACGCAGCTGTACAACCAGTTGCCAGGTGTCCCTCCCAGATCAGCGTCGCCAGGTCATGGCGCTCCCTCCTTCAATCCCTTGGTGGGGCGTCATTCCCCGGAAGGATTTTCGCCTTCCACAGGGGTTTCTGCGATTCCTGACGGTTCCGCGTCCGGATACGTTCCCTTTCCATCGCAGCCTTCTCCGGTGCAGTCGCCGCCCCATCCTCAGCAGATTCCGTCAGTGCCGTCCGGAGTGAGCCAGTTGACTCCCACTGCCGGTCACCCCACCCTCCCCATTTCACTGGGGACTTCTGGCGGGCCGTCCTTTCCCTTGGGCGCTTTTCCCTTTCTGGAGCCCGGAGACCCGGTTCCGCTGCTCACGCAGATATTATCGGAGGCAGGAAAGAAAGTTGCTGAACGCGAAATCACTCCAGTGTCTCCCCACTCCGTTTCCTGGAAAGGAGCTCCTCAGGCATTTCCCGGGAAGTCATCCGCTTCATCGACTCCCGACTCCAGAAGCGCAACAGGAAGGGGAGGAGAGGCAAGTGGCGGAGAAGGGTTGAGGAACTTCGTCTCCACGACGCAGGGGACGCATCTCGGGTCTTCAGGACTTTCCGGGGCTTCCCATGCTCCCGGAGACGGGGTCAGTCGTTTGTTTGGCGGGAAATCCCCGTCGTCAGAACGCTCCCGGAATTTTGACGTGACATCCATTCGACGGGACTTTCCGATCCTGCATCAGGAGGTACATGGAAAGCCGCTCGTCTGGCTGGACAACGCGGCAACAACACAGAAGCCACAGTGTGTCATTGATGCCATTGCGGAATTCTA
>DATMFC010000525.1:0-6853 GCA_035556335.1 Planctomicrobium sp.
CCCCTCTTCATTTCCGTGTCTTCCGTTCATTCCGTGGTTCCTCTGTCTTTTCTGCTCTATTTCGTCGTTTTCAGGCGAACCGGGATGACGACATGGTCGTCCATCGAGGGGCGTTGGGCGAACTGATCTGCGAGAAGTTCCCCGATTCGAGTCCCGATTTCCTGCGGGGAAAGCTCCGTTTCCGCATACGGCCACAGGGTCGGATCTTTCGGGCTGGAACGGTAAATGTCCGTCACGACAATCTCCGCTTTGAAATCCTTTCGCTTCTGCCTGATCAGGCTCAATGCCGCTTCCGCTCCTTCCGCAAGCGGTTCAGAACGGCAAAGGATTCCCACTTTATGTCGAGCAGAACTCAGCAGATGGGCGACATCATGCTCAATGACACCCCGTTCTGCAGGAAAGCATCTGAACAGCAATGACTCGCGATGCCCCGCCTCGATCAGGCAATAATGAACGGCATCCAGCAACCTGTGATCTCCCGGCATGACCTGTTGCCGCAACAAGACCAGAAACTGCCGGCAGCCTTGAGCAAGTAAGTATTCCACCAGAAGTTTGCCGATTTGAGCCGAGTTACGATCAATCGACGGAATCGTGTTGATGGAGGGATACGGAGTTCCAAAAATTACGGCCGGAAGACCGCTGTCGGCAACGAGTCGTTGCACGGTCAGAGAAGACCGTACCAGGACAAATCCTTCCCGTTGAGAGGATCGCAAGGCTTCATCAATCATCCGGTGCACAAACTCAGGATCATCCACCGCAGGCATGAACCGAAATCGCAGTTCGGCCTGAGGAAGACGACTTTGAATTCCAACCATCACACCATCCGCGAGAATTCCTTCCGTCTTCAGATAGCTTTGATCGACGATGACATTGACACGTCTGGAGAATGTTTTTGCATCGGCTGCCGATGCGGAGATGAATGTTCCCCGTCGCTGCCGACGCGTGAGAACCTGCCGTTGTTCGAGAAGTTGCAACGCGCGATTGGCGGTCGCGGTTCCCACCCGTAACATTTTGGCTGTTTCAGCAGTGCTGAGATACGGATCACCCGGCTGAAGTCGGCGCGCTTCGATGTCGTCTTCGATTCGACTTGCCAACTGGAGAATGGAAGACGGTGTCGACCGACGCGCGGAGGAACGGGAATCATCAGTGGTCGAATCAGGCACGTTATCTTTCCTATTCACTGAAAAGATAACCGATTCGACTGCAAATGAAAAATCCGAAATAGCCAGTGGGAAAGAACCAAATTCGAAATTCCAAGCACCAAAGTAACAGTATAGGGGTCTGGAGGTTGAGCTGATCCGGGTGGCCCGGCCAGAATTGGCCGGGTCGCGCAGCGACAAGAAGCCTGCCCCTCAACACGCAATTCCACAGAAGATCTCATTTTCTGATTCGGCGACCGAGGGACAATTCACGGTCATTGGGAAATAGATATCCTGAGGGAAGAACTTCTTGTGCCTACGGCACCCGGCCAATTCTGGCCGGGCCACCCGAAATATTATTTTCAGGACGATCCTTACAGTCCTGGCTTTGGAGGCATGATGGGATCCTGGAAGTAAAGGACTCCCTGAGTTTTCACCTTCCGCTTGAACACCTTGTCTCCACAGGTGGCAAACAGGACATTCCGTTCCGGTCCACCGAAAACGACATTGGCCAACGGCCCGGCGTGAGGACGATCAATAATCAGGTTCACTCGTCCCGGCTGATCGAGAACCTGTAAACCGAATCTGGTGCAGACATACAGGTGTCCTTTCGTGTCGACCGCCAGTCCGTCGGCGCCGCTTCGTCGTGCATCATCCGGAAGATGCAGCCATCCATACGGTTGTTTGCTGGTCAGAGAACCATCCGGTTGAATCTGATAAGAATACGTCATTCGCCCCGCTGAATCGGCGACAGTAAGAATCGTCTGGTCCGGCGATGCAATCACCCCGTTCGGGACATCAATTCCGGTGTCAACGATTTTCTTCTCTCCCTGCAGATTGAACCACCAGAGTTGTTTGTTTTTGGGTTCCGTGATGTATCCGTTCCCGTTCTTCAACAGAATCAGATCGTTGCCGGAAATGCCGTCGAGAAACTCTTCCTTCGTTCCGTCTGAATTGAAGCGCACAATCTTTGACGCCCCGGATTCACAGCAATAGAGTTTGCCATCGGCACCGAAGATCAAACCGTTTGGTCGGTTCAAATTCTCGGCGAACAACGTGACCTGACCATCGAGTCCGATCTTGTGAATCTTCCCTTCCGGGATATCTGAAAAGAAGACTTCCCCTGCCTCGTTCACTGCCGGACCTTCCGTGAACTTGTGACCGGAACTGACTTCCTGCCAGCCTTCTCCTTCAATCAGAGCATCAATACGCCCCTTCTGTGGAGCAGGAGTTTTGACTGCTTCCGGATAGTTCTTCCAGATAAATCGCATCATGTCCGGGAGGATGGCACTGGCATGCTTGTTGTTGTGCCCGCCATCTCCCCAGCGATGTTCCACTTCATATCCGGAATACTTCAACGCCGAGAGCATCGCCAGATTGGCGGTGTACCAGTCCCCGGCATAGATATTGAGATCGCCTGTGCCATCTTCCAGAAAGACCCGAATCGGCTTCGGCTCGCATTTTCGAATCAGGATTGGAAACGCATCGGCTCCCCGCAGTCCGACATAGGTTCCAATTCCACTGAGAACGCGACGGAATTGATCCGGCCGTTCCCAGGCAACGTTGAACGCACAAATCGCCCCGGAACTGGAACCACCGATCGCCCGATCATTGGGATCGTCACTCAAATTGTACTTCTTCTGGACTTCCGGCAGGATCTCTTCAACAAGAAATCGGGCATAGCGGTCTCCGACGGAATCATATTCAAAGCTCCGATTAAACCGGGGCTGAGACTGATCGTTCACGGCAGGAACAACACCCGGTTCAATGAAAATCCCGATTTGAACCGGAATCTCTTTCTTGTGAATGAGGTTGTCGAGAACGGTGGGGACTTTCCAACCTTCCGCAAACCGCAAGCCATCCTGCAACACCAGAACACAGGTCTTCTTGTTCGCGTCGTACTGAGCTGGGAGGTAGATCCAATAGTTTCGAACCGTGCCGGGGAAGATTTTGCTTTCCCATGAAATGGGACCAACCACTTCTCCCTTGGGAACGCCCTCTTGTGGTTTGGAATCTTCCGTGAGAACAACATCCTGAGCCAGCGCGGCCAGAGTGAAGATTCCAGAAAGGGCAACCCAGCATGTGAACAGACACAGTTGTTTGAGCATGATTGATTCTCCAACGATCCTGACGCAAAAGGTCATTCAAGCGACAAGTGAAAGCACTTGTGTCTACCTTTTATGCAAACTGCCATTGCAAAGTATTTATATTAGTTAATATGTCGCGTCGCAAGTGGGTTGGGTATGATCGGCTCATCACCATTCAATTCCTGAGATTTTCAAGCTGCTCAGCCATCAGGAGGTCTTCCAACGAGTTGTTCGAGAATCGTTACGTCGATTGACTGCGAAATTCTTGAACAAGGCGCTGTTTTTGCTCTTTCATCTCATCTTCTCCAACGGAGCATTGTTATGAGCCTTGTCATAGTCCCGTCTCCTCCGAAATCAAGCCCCCTCTCCGGGGTTTGCCGGAGACAGGCATTCACCCTGATCGAGTTGCTGGTGGTGATCGCCATCATCGCCATTCTGGTTTCACTTCTTCTTCCAGCAGTTCAACAGGCCCGTGAAGCCGCCCGACGCAGCCAATGTAAAAATAATCTGAAGCAAATCGGGTTGGCGCTGCATAACTATCATGACACGTTTAGCCTGTTTCCACCTGCCTTCATTGAAGGAAACGGCTGGACGAGCAATGCAATGTTGTTGCCGCAACTGGAACAGACTGCGATTTACAATGGGCTGAATATCAACAATGGCCCAGCCAACCTGGCAAACGCTGATATTCTAGCTTTAGCACGTCGCCCTCTTGCCGCATTCCGTTGTCCTTCTTCAGTCGAATCTGATCCCACACAAAACACCAAACAAAACGTGTACATGACCGGCGGAACCACTATTTATCGTATCGCTGGAAGCAACTACCTCCCTGTCACAGGAACCAACGATGCACGCTGCTGGGATCCCAAAAGTGCCCAAAACGGCGTCTTCTTTTCAAACAGCAATACCGGTTTTCGGGATATCACCGACGGATCTTCCAATACATTTGCTTATGCTGAAAAAACTGCTGCGGCCAATTACAGTGGTGGTGTCTGGGCGGCTGTTGATGCACGGGCCAATCCTAGCACTGTAAGCGGTATCGAGCGAAATATTCACTACGGCGGGCCTTGGGGATACGAGGCGCTCCGTTCAGGTTCGGTTCATATTCGTAATGCTTATAGCGGTTGGGCCATTATCAATGGACCATATGTAAGCGGAGTTGGACCAAGTAGTCTTCATACTGGTGGAGCACATTTTCTCATGGCGGATGGTGCAGTCCGTTTCATCAGTGAAAATATCAATGCAAGCAGTAACACCACTCCCATGAGTACCTATCAGAAATTGGGCTCTCGCAATGACGGGGAGGCTGTCGGAGAGTTTTAAGGCAGTTGGTTCTGCCATCATGTGTAAGCGAATGGCGGCGTTGGGGATACGAAAGCCTCGCTTTTAATTGCAACACGCTGAAGACGTTCACGGCCATCGTCTTAACCATCACGCTTTCACTTTGGATTCAGGAGTTCGACTGAGATGTCTTCTTCGCTTTCTTTTCCCGTTTGGGGACTCTCTGCCGCTGTCGTGTTCGCGACCTGGGGTTGTAGCAGTAAATCTGCAGATCACCCAGACCTAGGCACCGTTACCGGCATTGTGACACTTGACGGTGCTCCTCTTGCAGACGCGATTATTGAATTCCTCCCGGAAAGAGGACGCCCTTCGGGTGCGCTAACGGATCACGAAGGACGCTACAAGCTAGCCTACACGAGTGATGCTCAAGGAGCAATTGTCGGAACACATTCCATTCGGATTTCGACAGAACGTTATGCTCCGCAGCCAGATGGTTCCACAATTCCGATTCCGGAAAAACTCCCGGCGAAATATCACCAGAAGAGTACTCTCACCGAGGAAGTGAAAGAGGGCTCCAATCAGTTCAATTTTGAACTGACATCGAAATAGGCGTCGGTTCAATCTGTCCTGACGGATACCCGAGTATGACCCGCTTCAGTGATCTTGCGATTTCAGTATGCCACAACACACGACAGTTCTGTCTGTTTCTTGTGCAATTCAGAACGGCAAGAATCCGCAACATCCAATGAATTGTAACTTATTATTCGCATAGGAAACATTTATTGATTCAGGCATCGTTATTGCTTCGTGCTATTTCAAGTTCTATTTATAAGGAGCATTTCTATGAGCCTCGCCACAGTATTCTCTCACTTGAACTTCAGCTCACCGGCTGGGAAGCGTAACAGACGGGCATTCACCCTGATCGAGTTGCTGGTGGTGATCGCGATCATCGCCATTCTGGTGGCCCTGCTGCTTCCCGCCGTCCAACAGGCCAGAGAAGCGGCACGACGCAGTACCTGCAAGAATAACATGAAGCAGATGGGGCTGGCTCTAGCCAATTATATGGACGTGACACGTGGGGTGATACCTCGTGGAGTCAACCATGTTAGTGGACGAGAAGGGCGTTGTGAAACAGACAGCGAGGAGTACGGACACACTGTTCACACGATGCTTCTTCCTTACCTTGACCAGACGCCTTTGTATAACAAAATCAATATGAATGTGATGCCTGGTGATTCTGTGAACCGTGAAATCTGGGAAACAAAAGTTTCCGGTTACCTCTGCCCCAGTGCAATCAAGCCGCCGGCTTATTCTACATGGCCAACGGCCGCCTGGCATAATTATCCCGCTGCCGGCACGGACCATGGATACGGCTTGTGCGGGATCATTGGCGCTGCGAATGTAAACGGAGTTTTCGCTTCCCGTTGGGGGATGCTCCGAACGGCGACTGCAGATCGATCAAACATTCTTGGAATTGCCGATCCACAAATGAAGCTAAGCATGATTACTGATGGAACCAGTAATACGATTACCTTCTCCGAGTTTGCAGCTGGAATTCCCGGTGCAGTGCCTGCAACTCATTCCTATGGATCAAGCTGGTATCGCCCTTATTATGGAAGCACAGAATTCTCAACTCAAATTCTGGCAACTCCTAACAGCAGTGTCATGACCTACCAGGGGACCAGTAACTGGGGAACTGTCCGCAGTTCTCATACTGGAGGAGTACATGCCGCGCTGGTCGACGGTTCAGTTCGCTTCATCAGTGACAGTATCAGCGGATTAACATGGAGGGCTCTGTGCACTCCCCAAGGAAACGAAATTGTGGGTGCGTTCTGATGTGAATTGGAAAAGGCCTTCCACTGCGGGCCACGGATTTTACTGAATAGATCAAGGCACCACCAAGCCTTGTTGAATTCCATCTGCAGGAAAGTCAAATGCGAACGCTCGCGGTCATCTTAACCGTTCTGACGTTTCTTAGTCCGGGTTGCAGTCAGGAACGTCGTTTGCCCACCCCGGTTCAGGTCACTGGTACAATTACGTTCGAAGGGAAACCTGTCGACTCTGTAAATGTCCTGTTTGCGGCAATCAGTGAAGGCCTGCCGGGAAAGTATCGGTATGCTGAAGCCAAGACAAACGCCAGTGGCGAGTATACCGTCCCTAAGATTTATCCTGCCGAGTACATGGTACAGGTGATCAAGGTTGACCCATCAGCAGCCCCCGCCGACGCCGAACAGGGACCGGCGGTGCCGCTGGCCAGTGCTGAATTCGCTCCGTATGGAAGCGAGAGTCCGCTTCGTGCGGTCGTGAATTCGGACGCCACCCAATTCGATTTTGAATTAAAATCAA
>DATMFC010000526.1:0-10400 GCA_035556335.1 Planctomicrobium sp.
CGAGCAGCCAGCCGATCTCATCGACGAGTTGTCGAAACGGACGAACGTCAAACGGCCCCAGTTCTTCGTGCCCTTGTCCTTGTGCCCGACGCAAGGCGTCCACGTCTGACAACCCTGGGTACAAACTACTGGCCGTCCCCCGAACTCCGAGCACCGGATCGAACTCGACAGGGCCGATCGTCAGCACCACATCAGCATCCGTGAGCAGACGGGACAGGTAGATTCGTTCTCCCCCGGCCGTCGACGCGAGATAAGCACAACTCTCCGGACCGGTGGGATCGTGTCGTTCCAGTGTGAACCGTTCTTTGATCTCTTCCGGCAGTCTGGCCCGAGGGTCAACCCCTTCCGCTTTCTTCCAGATGGCCGGTTGAACCAGAATCACGTTTTCCGGAGAGAACCCGACGGAACTGAGTCGCCGCCAGAGCTCCGCAAAAATCCGGTCTGCCCAGGGAGTGTCGACATCAATCACAATCACCAGACGATCGTCCGGCAGGATGGTCTGTTCGAGACCGGGAAACTCGACCGGTTCGTCGAATGCCCGTTGAACGGACGCTTCGTCATCTGGCAATGCTTCAGGAGCACGATGATGCAGCACCAGTTGCCGCGTCAGCAGATCCACGGTGAATCGCCCGTCGACGCCATAATTCAGTTGCAACTGTTCGATATCTTCAGACATGTCGTTTCGACCAAACACAATGAATAATAGACGTGATGCGTCACCCCTGAGACGCTGTCAAGGTATTGTCTTCACACCGACTCGGTCTTCGCTTGCTGAAATGCCGGGAGGGCGAAGCTCCTGCTGAGCCGCATGAAAAATCACGCTTTCCCTTTGCTCGCGGCTCGGCGGGAGCCTCGCCCTCCCCGGGCATCTTCAATAAAGCGAAAACACTGTTTACAAAGAAAACAATCCTTGACCTTCCATACGACAAGATTCGGGATGCCGCCCGATCAGGTCGTTGCTTCTCCCAGAATCTGGCTTCGCAATCCTTCCAGAAGCTGTACTGCCTGACCAACGTCCGCTTTCTGGCGTTCGCGGTCCTGTGGAATTTCACGCTCAATGGTCAAAGGACCGTCATACCCGATCGACTGCAGCGTCCGCAGGTAGTTCTCGATTCCGACATCACCGGTTCCGAGTGCCACTTCCCGACCCCAGGCGACACCCCGTTGATCGTCCGGTGCCCAGGTGCCGTCTTTACAGTGAATACTGCGAACCAGATGCCCCACCGTACGGAGTGCATCAATTGGATTACCGGTTCCGTACAGAATCATGTTGGCTGGATCGAAGTTGATAAACAGGTTGTCACGATCAACATCGTCGATGAATTCCAGCAGGTGTTCTGCCGTTTCCTGTCCGGTTTCAAGATTCAACTGTTGCCCATTCGCGGCGATATGGTCGAGCAGGTCGCGAGTGGTCTCAATCAGGCTCTTGTAAGTCTCCGACGCACGATCTCGCGGAACGAAACCGATGTGCAGAGCAACAGTCTTGCAGCCGAGGTGTTTGGCAAAATCGGAAATCTCTTTCATTTCCGCAGCGCGAGCAGCCCGGGTCGCTTCGGGAACCAGTCCGACAGTTCGGGCGGTTTCTTCAATGCTGGCGTAGCTTTCATCTTCAAAACCACCGAAAACTGCGGTGACGGTGACGCCAATTTCATTCAGTTTTTTCAGGAACGACGCGGCTGCTTCCGCAGTCCGGTTCGCAGGGGAAGGAGCATGAAGCTGAACCGTTGGAATTCCGAGTTCCTGAACGACATCCAGGTGAACCCCTAATCCGGTATCCTGTGAGACAAATACGCCAATCGGCCAGGCACTCATTTCCGTCTCCTCATTGATGCAAGTATCTTTGAAAATAGACCTGCCCTGTTCCGCCAGCGGACGATTGCAGTTTTCCTGCCGAAAACTGCCAATGCCTGAAAGACGCATCACGGGCAGACTGGAGAGCGATCTGCTCCCGTGCCGCAAGTTGGTTTCAACTCTCGACAACATTGGACAATATGTGAACGATACGTGATTGTCACGCGGAACGAAAACAGTTCGCTCAGGAAAATGAGTATTCCTTCATGATTTCGGACTGATGCGGAAATTCGGAGCAGAGAAACGTGCAAATTCTGATTGTTGGATGCGGTTATCTGGGACTTCGCGCCGCACGCGCCTGGCAAGAACGGGGCCACACCATCTCCGCATTGACTCGTTCATCACAACGGGCAGATGAGTGGTGCCAAAAGGGGATCCAGCCAATTGTCGGGGATGTTCTTCATCCCGAATCGCTACAAGCCCTGCCTGAAGCGGATTTGTGCCTGTATGCCGTTGGATATGACCGCACTGCAGGTGCAAATAAGCGGGAAGTTTACGTCAATGGATTGAACAATGTGTTGTCTGTTCTGCAGGAACGGGTTCCTAGACTGATCTTCGTTTCCAGCACAAGCGTTTACGGACAGGACAACGGGGAAATCGTGAATGAAGATTCTCCTTGTGTTCCTACTTCAGACGGGGGGGACATCTGCCTGGAAGCTGAACACTGCGTGATTGACCGGTTTGCCGGGGAGGGGAGAACATCAACCATTCTCAGGCTTGCGGGGCTGTACGGTCCGCAACGCCTCATTGCCAGGCGGGAACAACTTCAATCCGGCGTTCCGCTGTCAGGCAACCCAGATGCCTGGCTGAACCTGATTCATGTCGATGATGCCGTGCAAGCGGTTTTGCGACTCAGTGAGACAGAGACGAGTCGTTCACCTCTCCTCCTGAGCGATGAACATCCGTTGCGGCGACGCGAATTCTATTCGGCCATGGCACGAGAAGTCGGGGCGCCCGAACCGACATTTCTCCCCGGAGAACCCACAGGTCTCAATAAGCAATGCGACAGTTCACAAACGCGGAAGGAACTGGGACTTACGCTGCGTCATCCAAACGCGATTGATGCCATTCGTTCATTGCTCACGAACGGGTGAAATTATTTGAGAGGTTCACGCCCCAGCCGTTGTTTCACCAGATCCATAAATGCCCGCTGAGTCGGGCTCTCGGCGACCCGACGAACGCTGAATCCATAACAGATGGCAGGCGGGAGCAGATGTTGAATCGATCGTTCGACCAGAGCCGGATCCCTGGGATGATCGGTCCGAACCTGTCCCACCAGACCGATTCCGTGTCCCTGCTTCACGCAACTGCGAATGGAAGAGGCCAGAACGAGGTCAAATCCCCGGTCGGGATGTTCGAAAACTCCGGCTTTCTGCAGAATTGCCCGGCCCTCTTCGTCCGGATAAAAGTCAGGGTGATTCAGAAACGGATACTTCGCAAGGTCTTCGACAGTGATTCGTTTCTTTTTTGAAAGCGGGTGTCCGACCGGCATGATGATCATTGGCTCAATTTCGTAGAGCTTTTCAACCATCAGTTCGTCGGGACGTCGACAGGCTTTTCGATCACCAATGACAAGATCAACCTCTCCGGCTTCGAGGAGTTCGTTTCCCAGCGACTCGAAGACTTCCCGCATTCTCAGTTTGATATCGGGATGAATCTGATGAAACTCGCCAATCACTCCCATCATGTCATCAGTGTAACTGCGCGGGGGGGCGGCCACGGTCAAGCTCTTCAGTGCCGAGCCATAGGCCTCGTGAAACCGCTGCTGGAGCGATTCGAATTCGGCCACCAGCGGCGAGGCAATCTCCGCCAGAATTTTCCCCGCCAGCGTCAGTTCGCTCCGCCGACCATCCGAATCGACCAGCGTTTCTCCGAGAAGTTGCTCAATGGAACGAATCTGTTTCCAGACCGTCGGATGTGAAACATCCAGAGCCTTGGCCGCTGCAGTCATGCTCCCTTGTCGCGCGGTTTCACAATAACTCCGCAGCTGCGAGTACGACAAATCTTTGTAAATGACCGTTCGAGAAGCAGGGGACGTCATCGACCGCATCTCCAATTATTGCATTTTGTCAGCACTACAATTGCAAATTATTATATCACATGAAGTGTAGCATCGAGCAGGGTGATTGGTAAAATGAAATTCTGTATGTATTGCGAGAATTTCCGATCTCCACCCGGAATCGGAAACTGGGATTGAGAACTCCCTGACAAAACTGACCGATCCGTTCGCGGATAGGGAATTCTCATCGTTTGAGAGGTTTTGTTCGCGACTCTCAATGATAAGTGAGAATGTGACGGATCGAAGAGTTGAGGAAAATCAGGAAATCATTCTCGCAAAACATCCCACCTCCTTTTGTCCATCCCCTGTCTGAGAACCCGATGAGGTTTCGATGCAGATTATCCCGCCTGTAATGGACACCTGTTCTGTTCGCTTGTCTCCACCTGCATTTTCTGCGGTCCGAGCGGTTCACTCAGGATCTTTCCGGCTTTGGGGACTCATTGCAGCAATTGTGCTCTGCCTGCAGGCTCCCACTCTCTCCGCTTCAGAAGTCACTCCCGAACAGAATGAACAGGGTCTGAAATTCTTCGAAGCCAAAATTCGTCCGATGTTGATACAGCATTGCGCCGACTGCCATGGAGCCGATTCGCAGGAATCGAATCTCAGAGTCGATACCTACGTTGGACTGATTAGTGGGGGAAGCTCTGGGCCAGCGGTGGTGCCGAAAAATCTTGACGAAAGCCTGCTGATTTCGGCAATCAATTACAAAAGTGATGCCTTGAAGATGCCCCCGGACGGCAGACTGTCGGACGAGGAGATTGATCTGTTCAAAAAGTGGATTGAGATGGGCGCCCCTCATCCAGAAAAAGAGGCCGGCGGTTCGATTCTGCCTCGTCGTGGAAATATCGACATGGAAGAAGCTCGGCGGTATTGGGCATTCCAGCCACTGACCCGACCCGTCGTTCCTGAATTCGCAGATACTGATTGGGTGAAGAACCCCGTCGATGCATTCATTCTCAAGAAGTTGAAAGAACAGAACCTTCAGCCTGTTCCCGCCGCTGACAAACGCACGCTCATCCGGAGAGCCACATTCGATCTCACAGGACTTCCACCGACTCCGCAGGAAGTCACCGATTTCCTCGCAGACCGCTCCCCAGAGGCTTTCGAAAAAGTGCTTGACCGCTTAATGGCTTCACCTCGTTATGGCGAACGCTGGGGACGCCACTGGCTGGATGTAGCACGCTATGCCGACAGCAACGGACTGGATGAAAATCAAGCCTTTGTCGATGCCTGGCGCTATCGGGATTATGTCATTAATGCATTCAATAACGACAAGCCTTTCAATCGATTCCTGATGGAACAGATTGCAGGGGATTTAATTTATAAAAACGAAAAGATGACCGCTCAACCAGACGGTTCGCTTGCCCCCGTCGATGATGATTTTGAACTTTTAATTGCAACCGGATTTCTCTCACTCGGGCCGAAAGTGCTGGCAGAAGTCGATCCGGTAAAAATGGAAATGGATATCATCGATGAGCAGATCGACGCGATTGGACAGGCAGTCTTAGGTCTGACACTGGCCTGTGCCCGTTGTCATGACCATAAATTCGACCCGATCTCAGCTGCCGACTATTATGCCATCGCCGGTGTTCTGAAGAGCACGAAGACGATGGAGAATTTCAAAGTCGTCGCTAAATATAATGAGATTCAGATTGGCACCGCAGAAGAACGGGAACAACGTCAACTTCGCGATGAAGCCATTGCAAAGAAGCAGTCGGAGATCGACGAACTGATCAAAACCGCGAACGTCGCATTAGCGGAAAGCACCGGCGCAAAACCAGACAGCGCTCCTCCTAAGGATGCCGAGAAAAAGTATCCGGAAGAAACGCAAACAAAATTAAAAACACTTCGTGACGAACTGGCCGAAATGAAGAAGGCCAATACCGAATTGCCCACCACAATGGCCGTTCAGGAAGGAACACCCACCGACCTGCGAATCCATGTTCGTGGCAGTCATCTGACACTGGGACGGCAAGTCCCCCGAGGGGTCCCTGAGATTCTGGCATTCGATGGTGCCGTCTCAATTCCCGAGAATTCGTCTGGTCGCCTGGAGTTTGCCCGCTGGTTATCGAATGACCAGAACCCGTTAACCCCTCGTGTCGCCGCGAATCGAATCTGGCGCTGGCATTTCGGTGAAGGACTCGTTCCCACGACCGACAACTTTGGGAAACTGGGAAGCACTCCCACTCATCCGGAGCTCCTCGACTGGCTGGCCTTCGAGTTCATTGAACGTGGCTGGTCATTCAAGGCAATGCATAAGCTGATCATGCTGAGCAACACTTATCAGATGAGCAGCCAGAACAATGACCAGAATGCACTGGTCGACATCGATAATAAATCTCACTGGCGTTCCGATGTCCGTCGCCTGGAAGCCGAATCGATTCGCGATTCTCTGCTGGCAGTCAGTGGACAACTCGATATGGAAATGGGAGGGCCGGTCCTCACAAACAAGAAGTGGGAATTAGTCTTCAATCACACGTCGATGGACGGCACCGGATATAACACAACTCGCCGTTCGGTTTATCTCCCTGTAATTCGAAATAATCTCTACGAAGTTTTCTCGTTGTTTGATTATTCCAGTGCAGACGTTGCATTGGGAGACCGTGAGAATTCCACAGTCGCTCCACAAGCCCTGTTCATGATGAACAGCCCTTTAATGATGAATGTCTCGGAAACAATTGCCGCTGAATTACTGCAGGCAGACCAGACAGATGAAGCCCGCATCGTCACACTTTATGAACGTGCATTCAGCCGTCCTCCCACACTGGCAGAGCAGCAGCGGTTCCGGGACTACTGCGACCGCCTGGAAGGCATGCTGAGAGAGGGTAACGAGGAAACGAATGCAAAGTTATTGGCATGGTCCGCTGTGATTCAGAGTTTGTTAGCGTCAAATGAGTTTCTCTACGTCAACTGACCACAATTCAGACTGCTCGATTCCAGACTGCTCGACTACGTGACAATGCCTCCTGTGGCTGTATTTGAGGGAGATCAACATGAATCAGAACAACTCTTTTCCGACCACGCTGAGTCGTCGTTGCCTGTTGCAGAACTCCGCTGTTGGCTTCGGGTACCTGGCACTGCAATCACTGCTCAAGCAGGAAGCCGCTCAGGCGTCTCCCCGTGCTGCCGGAATCTCTCCTTTTCATTTTGAACCACGTGCCAAACGGGTCATCTTCCTTTTTATGAAAGGAGGCCCATCGCATGTTGATACATTTGAATATAAGCCACAGCTTCAAAAGGACGACGGCAAGCCACTCCCGTTTGATAAGCCTCGTGTACAATTCGCTCCGACCGGGAATTTATTAGCCTCTCCCTGGAAGTTCCGTCCCTATGGAGAAAGCGGACATTTAGTCAGCGAACTGTTCCCTCATGTCGCCCAGTGTGTAGATGATATCTGCTTTCTTCATTCACTGCATGGAACGAATGCGGCCCATGGTGGTGCACTCCTGAAACTCCACACTGGCAGTGATAACTTCATTCGCCCCAGTATGGGAGCCTGGGTGAATTATGGTCTGGGAAGTGAAAATGAGAACATGCCCGGATTTATCACCATCTGTCCGACATTAGCACATGGGGGAGTGAAAAACTGGGGATCAGCTTTTCTTCCCGCACGCTATCAGGGGGTTCCACTCGGAGTCGCCAGCAAGCCGTCGACCGATGCAAAAGTCGGCTTTATCGACAACCCGAAATGGTCCTCGGCCGTTCAGCGCACGCAGCTTGATATGATGCGGGAAATCAATGAAGGGCATCTGGCGACCTCCGGTCCGGAAGCGTCACTGGAGGCTCGAATCCAATCATTCGAACTGGCCTATCGGATGCAGACCGAGATGCCGATCGCACAGGACCTGTCTGAAGAAACGGCCGCCACTCTTGAAATGTACGGCATGGACAACAAGGTCACGGAAGATTTCGGTCGTCAGTGCCTCATGGCTCGTCGTTTTGCCGAACGGGGCGTTCGATTTATTCAGGTCTCACACAGCGACAGCAAAGTCCAATGGGACCAGCACGGAAACCTGAGAAAAGGACACGAAGAGAAAGCGTCCGAAGTCGACAAGCCGATTGCTGGCTTACTGAAAGACCTGAAGCAACGTGGACTGCTTGAAGACACTCTGGTCCTCTGGGGAGGAGAGTTTGGCCGCACTCCAACCTGTCAGGGAGCAGGAAACGACGGGCGAGATCATAATCCGGAAGGATTTACAATGTGGATGGCGGGTGCTGGTGTGAAAGCTGGTATGAAATATGGCGCCACCGATGACTATGGATACTATGCAACCGAAAACAAAATGCATATCCATGACCTGCATGCCACGATGTTACATTTACTCGGGCTCGATCATGAGCGTTTAACTTATCGCTATGCAGGCAGAGATTTCCGTCTGACCGATGTTCACGGGCATGTTCACGATCAGATTCTCACGTAATGTCATCCTGACATCAGCGTACTGAATCAGTTCTAAAGAATTCATTTTATTTCCAATTCCCTGAACGCAATTTCTGCAAGAGACGCTCGTCAACCGGAAAATATATGATTAAGGATAGTTCACCATTCCCGTTGATGAACGCACAGTATTGGACTGGGAAAACGTATCTCAATACGGCCGCCGAAGGCTTGCCGTTACAGGCCTGTGCTGACGCTGTTGGACGATATCTTCAAGATAAGTCGACAGGAGAACCGGGACGAGTCAAGTTCTGGGAACAGTACCAACTGACCAGAAGCAAAGCCGCCCGACTCTTTAACGTGCAGGTTGATCAGACCGCGCTGGTCAGCAGTACGACAGAAGCACTCAATACCATTGCTTATGGAATTGACTGGCAACCCGGGGACGAGGTGGTCTTCACTTCCGTCGAGTTTCCGTCCAATATGTTCCCCTGGGTGGTGCTGCAGAAGCAGGGAGTTGTCACGAAGGTTGTCACTCCACGTCAGGGAAAAATCTGGACGGAAGACCTTCTTGAACAAATCACACCGAGAACCCGGTTGGTGACGGTCAGTCAAGTGAGTTACGCCAGCGGGCAACATATCAATCCCCGTCCGCTTTGGGAGCGGGTTTCAGGAACACCGACGTTGCTGTGTGTTGATGCGACACAGGCCGCCGCACGAGTTCCGGTTGATGGCAACTGCGCCGACTTCACAATCGCCAGCACCTTCAAATGGATGAACTCCATCCATGGCGCCGCCATCATGACAGTGAGCCCGCGCGTGTTGACAGGCGAGTTCTCCGAGCATGTGCAAGGACCGGCAGGATGGCTTTCGACAGAAAACTGTTTCGGAACCGATCGATTGGAACGCTTTCATCCCCGGGCGGATGCACAGCGGTTTCAGGCAGGAATGCCGAATTTCGATTCGCTCTATTCACTGGGTGCGGCTCTTGAGTTTCATGCACCAGAACGGGTGACTCAACGACGTCAGGATTTAGAGCCACTCGTAATGCGTCTTTATGAAGAGTTTCGGGAACTCGGATTGAATGTTCTGGTTCCGGAACAGGCCGAAGATCGTGCCGGGATTGTCCCCTTCTCCTGCGACGATTCAACACAAGTTCGGCAGCAACTCGCCGAACAGAATATTTTCGTCCAAGGGGATGACCGCCGAATTCGGGCCGCGATTCACTGGTATAACACGACAGAAGATATTGAAAATCTGATTCAGCGATTAAAGCCACTCATCGTAAAGCGATAATCACTGACAGCACATTGCGTACACTTAATTATTACCCATAACAAGGGGTGTTATGAGCGCTCAAATCCATCCTGGTGAAACACCATCTTTACTGGAGCCGGTCGGTTCGGTTATCGACCCGGTGCGACTTTTACAGCAACTTGTTGCAATCCCCAGTGTGAACCCGATGGGTGCCACAGTTTCCGGCTCCGAGTACATGAAGGGGGCGTGACGGACTGGCTGATTCAGTTCTTCCAGCAACTGGATGTCCCCTATGAAATCGATGAAGTTTTGCCGGGACGATATAACATTATTGCACGTTACGACTCCCCCGGAGCGACGCGTACAATCCTTCTCGACGCCCATCAGGACACGGTTCCGGTCGACGGAATGGTTGTCGAACCGTTTCAACCGATGATCAAGAACGGCCGTCTTTATGGCCGTGGAGCCTGCGACGTGAAAGGAGGAATGGCGGCAATGCTGGCCGCGTTCGCCCAACTGGTTCAGGAGCGGCCTCTCGGTGCAGCCAATGTGCTCATGTCCTGCAGTTGTGATGAGGAATACACCGCCCGAGGAGCCATGGCGCTGGCGGATCACTGGAAACGGGACATTTCAGGTGATTCCCTTTTTTCGACTCCACCCGATATCTGTGTTGTTGCTGAGCCGACCGATTTGAATGTGGTTGTTGCCCACCTGGGCGTTGTTCGCTGGAAGCTGCGAACGGAAGGGAGAGCATGTCACAGCTCCCGTCCGCACGAAGGCCGCAATGCAATTTATCAGATGTCTGAACTGTTAAATCTGATTCAGAATTACATTGAAGAACTCCCTGCAACGTTC
>DATMFC010000527.1:0-10668 GCA_035556335.1 Planctomicrobium sp.
AATGCAGAGATTTGTGTTTCAAGTCAGATTATCCTTCCCCGCGACACAGGACACAACGCTTCCCTTCGAAAATTCAGGAGTCAGGCTCAATTCAGAACGTGAGCCCTGTCCGATTCTCTGAGTTTTACCACGAATGCATGCTGTCCCGGTTTTCCGACGTGACACCTCTTCAACCGGAACCGGCAGTTTTTGTCTTCGACACTGCAGGATCGTCCCCGGAACGTCGCCCCGAATACTGACAACATGATCGCAGTCGAATTGCGGTCTGTCTTCCTCAGTTTCGGTCGATTCAACGTGTGGGATGGAAGCCAAGTTCGCGAGAGAACTCAGGGAAAGAGAAGCTGCGGTCGGACGCGCATTTCAGTCCGATCAGGTAGAATATCGCTTTTCTTTCGGTTGTGGCGTTTTTGACAAGATTACCCCTTCGGCTCTTTACTTGAATAATGGAGCATCGGTCAGATCTCGATCCGGGACAGCGGCCTGTTGAACGACCGGAGGAGCAGAGCTTTCGTGACGCAATCGGGATTCCTCATCGGCAAAGCGGGTGGCTTCCTGGGAAATCGGCGGGCCTATGATTCCTGACTGTTCTCCCACGCAAAAGGTGACGACCAGAAGCAGTCCGTATGTGAAGATTGTGGGGCCCAGTTGTGGACTGGCCCATTTTAGAGCCGTTCCAAAGGATTTCTTGAGTCGGGGGAGCGGACCATCCCAACCGACGGAATAGACTTCATCCAGCAGGAGATGCGAAAAGAACCCGATGGCCACGCCGACTCCCATCAGTAATTTGACGGTTGGGGCCGGGTTGGGATAAATCAGGTACACCATTTCCGCTGCGATCAGTGTCGCAGGGATACTGTGAAACATTCCTCGATGCACACTGAAGCGGTTGATCAACCCGGCCAGTCCGTAGCGGATTCCGACGTACATTCCCAGCATCAGAAGAATCATGACTTCCGTCGTCACCGGAAGCTGTGACCATTTCAGGACATGCCCGACCAGAACCAGCGGGGCCACCGCCGCAGTGAGGGAGAAAATTTCCTGACCCGGCCGGGCGGTCGGACTGTCGAGATCCGGCAGCATTCCGGCAATTCCGGCCAGAACACCACCGACGGCCGCTTCTGCAGGGGCATAGCCGAGTAAGGTCGCGGCCGCGACGCCGTACCCCAGACCCAGCATTCCACTGACGGTGATATGTTCTCGAAAAGCGGCCATGCGTCCTCCATGACGCAACGGTTTGCCCCCTTTTATAGAGGGACTTCAGTCTGAATGTATTCAGACATTATCGGACAGCAACAGTGCTGACCTTTTGTTTATCATTAATGAGGTTTGGGGGAGAATCAGAATGGAAAATCGAAAAATCCAGCGGGAGATTGACAGAACCTCAGAGTGAGAGACCTGTCTCAAGGGGGCGGGGTTCTATCAAATTCGGCACGATATGGGCAAGCAGACTTCCTCAGTCGCATTAATGGCTGCTGATTTGAACCTGTCGTCTGGCATGCCAGGTGACCTATCTCCTTACAGAGAAATCACATTCAGAAACATCACTGACTTCGGCAGAAAATTCAGGTATGATTCCGTGTTGAAAATGTCTGATCGGTAGTGGGTTTCGCATTTGTTCCGTCCTCCCTAACATTAAAGAGACGGCCAAATATCGAGAGACTTTTAGAGCCGCGAACAATACCTCTCAAACCATGGACTTTTCCTTTCCGCGAGCGGATCGGGGTCAGTTTTGTCAGGGGTTCGTAGTCTCGTGCTGTGAATTGCAGGAAATTGAAAATGAGTGACGCGCGGAATCTGTTTAATAAGGTCTGGGATCTTCACACGGTCGGAACGCTGCCATCGGGGCAGACACAATTGTTTATCGGTCTGCACCTGATTCATGAAGTGACCAGTCCGCAGGCGTTCGAGATGCTGCGAGACCGGGGGCTGAAGGTGAAAGCCCCAGAGCGGACTGTTGCGACCGTTGACCATATTGTTCCCACCGACATTCAGGCCCGTCCGTTTCAGGATGAACTGGCCGAAGAGATGATGTCGGCCATCGAGCGGAACTGCAAGGAATTCGGCGTCACCCTGCTGGATATCACCGGCGGACTGCAAGGGATTGTCCATGCTGTTGGCCCGGAACAGGGACTGACTCAGCCCGGTTTGACCATTGCCTGCGGGGACAGTCACACCTCAACGCATGGAGCATTCGGAACCATTGCGTTCGGAATCGGGACGTCGCAGGTGGCCTACGTTCTTTCGACGCAGACGCTCGCGATGAACAAACCGAAAGTGAAACGGGTTGTCGTCAACGGCAAGCTTGCTCCCGGCGTTTATGCCAAGGATGTTGCCTTGTACATCATCCGTAAACTGGGCGTGAAGGGGGGCATTGGATATGCCTATGAATTTGCCGGAGAAGTCTTCGATGCGATGAGCATGGAAGAACGGATGACCGTCTGCAATATGAGCATCGAAGGGGGAGCCCGATGCGGTTACTGCAACCCGGATGAAACCACGGTCGAATACTTGCGGGGGCGCCCTCATTGTCCCAAAGGGGACGACTTCGAGAAAGCGGCCAGATGGTGGCTTTCACTCGCCTCGGGCCCTGATGCCGAGTTCGATGATGAAGTCGTCTACCATGCCGACGATATCGAACCGACGGTCACCTGGGGAATCAACCCCGGTCAGTCGGTGGGGATCAGCGAATCCATTCCTGCGGTCGAAGATTTCCCGCAGGAAGAACAGGCCGGAGTCAAGGAAGCCCTGCAGTTCATGGAACTGGAAGCGGGACAGTCGATGAACGGTGTGAAAATCGATGTTGCGTTCATCGGTTCCTGCACCAACGGTCGACTCTCCGACTTGCGTGAAGCGGCGGAATTCGTACGTGGCCGGAAAGTGGCCCCGGGAGTGAAAGCTCTCGTCGTCCCCGGTTCCCAACAGATTGCAAGACAGGCGATCGCCGAAGGTCTTGATAAGATCTTCTCAGACGCCGGATTCGAATGGCGGTACGCCGGTTGTTCGATGTGCCTGGCGATGAACCCTGACAAATTGAAGGGGCGGGAGATGTGTGCCTCCTCATCAAACCGCAACTTCAAAGGGCGTCAGGGGAGTCCCACCGGACGAACTTTGCTGATGAGCCCTGTCATGGTGGCCGCCGCCGCGATTGAAGGACACGTCACCGACTCACGTGAGTTGCAGGCCGTGACGGTCTAGAGCAGTTTGCTCTACCATGTGCCCGCGCAGCACGCGTTTCAACAGGAAAAGCGCTGCACTCGCGTGGCGGGGACGGGGAAGTCATTTTGCAAGTTGCTCTACTGTTGCGTCCACTCTAAATACTGGGGTTGGAAAACCGAAACGGGAGCGGCCAACGAGCCGCGGAACACGTCGGGCAACCCACAGATTGAGGCTGGATACAGCACTACTGCTTTGTCAGAACGAAAAATGAGAGTGGCCGGGGTTGGAGCGTACTCGCGAAACCCCGGGGCTTCCCTCGCTTCGCTCAGTCCAGCCCCGGCCACCCAACCCCATTTTATCACGTTGACACAGCACTACGTCGGCTTTTGTTTTCGGTCGTTGCTGCTGTTGTGCTGATAGGTGGGCCAGTTCGGTTCGTAGTCATCAGACTGGTTTCCCCAGACGTGCCATTGCTCGCTGAATTTTCCTCTGGCAAACAACTCCAGATACGGGCCAGGGCTACATTCTTCGATCAGGTGATACAACTCATCCGGCTTGCGTGAGTGCTCCCGTTTTCGGGTTTTGATGATGTTGACCTGACGCCGTCCGGCCTCTGCTGTGCGGAGCTTGCCCCGTGTTCCAAAGAGAATTAGCTCGGTTGTATTGCGAAAATAGAACCCGACTCCGCGACCGTCTGGTTCTCCATCTTTGCGGACTTTGTGCCAGACCAGATTGGTCTTATAGGTGAACCCCCACGCGCTCATCACGTCGAGTCCCTCTTGTAACAGAGCGTTGGGAACCCACAGGTAAAGATGCGCCTGTTTCTCGCATGCGGCCGGAATGGGAATCTCTTTGATCTCGGCCAGAGTCAGGGTTCCGTACCGATTCAGTCGCTTATGTTCCGGGGCCACTTTTCCAGTTCGATTGGAAAACTGCCACGGCGGATCGGCCAGAACGGTGCGGCAACCGAGCCCCGAACAGCAGGAGAGAAACTCTTGAGCGGCGGTCTGTTCGGAACTCATGGAGGGATCTGTTTCATCGGATTTCATACAGAAGCGGGCCAGCTCGGAATCTGCTTTTGTTCAGCTTTCGGTAACACGTTAGCGGTCCGAAGTGGGGAGTGGAATACCACTCCTCGTTCCCAATCCGGACAGGATTTTTCGAGGTCTTCTATAAAACCTTACGAAAAAAGTAGTTGGTGTCCATGACGGTTCCTGTTGGAGAACCTGCAGTCTCACTTTGGTCGCCCCCTTGGGGTCGAACCCAGCGCCCCGTCCATCGCAGGGGACAGGCAAAACGGATCCTCAACGAACTCAGACGCTCCCTGGGAATTTGAACTTACGGCAATTCATGCAAAATCCTGTGGAGCCTGGGAACGAGAGTTTCGTTTTATTTGCATGCTTCATCACACATGATCGCAAAGTAGTTGGCGACCGCTTCATCGATTGCGTCGGGAGTCACCACGAGTTCGCGCTCGTGCAGCGTGCACCGGTTTTCCATCTGGCACAGCAGGTCGCGAGGATGGCAGAACCGGAAGGTTCGGCCTTTCCGGTGATAATGCACATCGATCAGATAGTCGACCATCTCCTCCTCGCAATAGAACCCTTTCTGATGGGCCACTGTCGTGAAGAGATTACGGAATCGGGCTTCTGTCGGATTGGGAACTTCGATTTTATACGGAATTCGCCGCAAGAACGCTTCGTCAACAAGATCGCGTGGTTGCAGGTTGGTGGAAAAGATGATCAGTTCATCAAAAGGAACCTGAATGCTGCGGCCACTCTCCAGATGCAGGTAGTCGTAACGTTGTTCGAGCGGCACAATCCAGCGGTTGAGGAGTTCATCAATACTCATGCGCTGCCGACCGAAGTCGTCGATGAGGAGTGTTCCGCAATTCGCTTTCATCTGCAACGGAGCTTCGCCGACGCCGGCCCGTTGGATGTACGTGACCTCCAGATTCTCCATCCGGAGTTCCCCCCCGGCGATGATGGTCGGGCGCTCAATCTGAATCCAGCGTCCATCCACCAGTTCCGGATCATCCCCAGCCAGTTGAGCCGGCTTGTGGCGGTTAGGGTCGAAAAGTCGAATAATTTCCCCGGAAGCGGTGATCGTTCTGGGAATCCAGATGGTATCGCCGAACGATCTGGTGATCCGTTCCGCGAGACTGGTTTTTCCGTTCCCTGCTGGTCCGTAGAGAAACATTCCGCGCCCGGAATGAATCGCCTGTCCGAGATTGGAGACCAGATCTTCTTCCACCTGCAGGTCGTTGAAGGCTGCCCGAATTGCGGAGAGTGGCGGCTTTCGCCCGGCAATCGCCTGCGCTTTGACACTTTCAATATATTGAGCCAGCGGAACAGGAGCGGTTCCCTGATAGGAATTCTGAGCCGCTAAGGAACGAGCCCGATCCCGGCCTTCGTCGGTGAGCTCATAAAAATAGTCCCCCCCGGTCGAAGAGTTCCGGTAAGAAACCAGTCGTTCCACTTTGAGTTGACGCAACACCAGTTCAATCAAGGGGAACTTCATTCCTGCCGAGCGAGCCAGATTGTACCCGGTTTCGATTCCTTTGAGTGCAATTGACTTCAGTAACAGATCACTGACTTCATTGGGATACAAACCGGCATCGGCCATGGTGTCAGGGGCGATGGGCATAAACCGCCCGGTTCGACTCCATCCTTCGGGAATGGCTGCCGGTTTGGGCTTGGCTGGCATTCCCTTGGCCTGGAGCAACGGGGCCGATTTCGTTGATCGTGAATGAGCTTCGGTGGCTCCTCGGGAGGAAGCGGAATCCACCAGTTCCTGTGAGTGTCCCCCGGAAGAGCTTTTGCTCCCCGTCGTTGTGAAGCCTAGGCTTTTGAGTAAATCATCAATTTCCGACATCATCGTCCCTGTGGCTTGCCCGCCGGGAGGTCAGAACCCGTAACAAAACTTGCCCCGATCCGCTTGCGGAAAGGGAATACTCATCGTTTAAGAGGTTTTGTTCGCGGCTCTAAGAAAAGTTCAGCATGTTTCAAACTTGCATCACACTCCGACGATGTCGCGCCATTCTTCTGACGATTTTCGGAAATACTGGTCGAATTGAATGATCGCACGGCGGCGGATCTCATTCGATCAGTGCGACCACTACAAACGGTTGTCGAGAAACTTTTTGCTTCAGCAACCTCTGTTCGGTTGTTCACGATCGCTCAATCGGACAGAATCAGGAATCCGACGGACTGCAGGTGATCTCACTGTGGCCTGTCAAACTCCCCAAAACGAGATGAGTTGGCACCGCTTTTCCCTCCGCACATGGATGTTTCTTCTTCACAAGACCGTTCCGACCGATTGCTTCCGGCACTCCGGCAGTATTGGGGATACACGGAATATCGCCCGCTGCAACAGGAGGCGATGCAACTCATTCTGAATGGCATCGACTCCGTGGTCGTGCTGCCGACCGGTGGAGGAAAATCGCTCTGTTACCAGACTCCGGCGATCTGCATGGAGGGAACCGCTGTTGTCGTTTCCCCGCTCATTTCCCTGATGAAAGATCAGGTGGATGCCGCGCTGGGTTGCGGAATCCCGACGGCGTTATTGAACAGCACTCAGTCTCCTGCGGAGCAACGGGCCACCATCGGAGACCTGAGAGACGGCCGTTTCAAACTGCTTTATGTCTCTCCCGAGCGGCTCGTTCAAGGGGAGTTTCTCCGATTGCTGGAATCGGTGAGAATTTCGTTTTTCGCCATCGATGAAGCACACTGCGTCAGTCAGTGGGGACATGATTTTCGCCCGCATTACCGACAGTTGAAAACATTACGGGAACGATTCCCGGCACTCGGAGTCCATGCGTTCACGGCAACGGCGACGGAACATGTCCGCGAGGATATTCAGACGCAACTCAACTTGCGCTCGCCGCAGGTTCTGGTCGGCAGTTTCGATCGACCGAATCTCAATTATCACATTCAGCGTAAAGGAAAAATGGAGCAGCGTCTCACCGAGGTCCTGAAACGGCATCAGGGGGAATCGGGAATCGTTTACTGTATCACCCGGGCCGAAGTTGATAAGTGGTCTCAGGCACTGCAATTCACCGGACATCGGGTCCGCCCGTATCATGCCGGGTTGAGCGACGAAACCCGACGAAAGAATCAGGATGCCTTCATTCGTGATGAAGTGAATGTCATCGTCGCCACCGTGGCGTTTGGAATGGGAATCGATAAATCGAACGTCCGCTTCGTCGCGCATGCCGGGATGCCGCAGTCGCTGGAACATTATCAGCAGGAAAGCGGTCGGGCCGGACGAGACGGATTAACGTCGGATTGTTACCTCTTCTTCGGTGGAGACGATCTTCGAAAATGGCAGCAGATATTCAGTGACCAGCCTCCGGAAGTGCGTCGTATCTCCCTGCGATCGCTCCATGCCATGACCGATTTCTGCGAGGGAATCGACTGTCGGCATCGGCTGATTGTCCGGCATTTCGGGCAAGACCTCGATCATGACTGCGGTTCATTGTGTGATGTCTGTCGGGAGAATCGCCCGGAGATGCCGGATGCCATGGTCATCAGCCAGAAGATTCTTTCCTCCATCTTTCGTCAAGGACAGTGTTTCGGGGCCGATTACACAACCCGGGTTCTGAAAGGCTCCCTCGATCAACAGATTCTGGAAAATCGACACGATCAACTCTCCACCTGGGGACTCCTCAAACAACATGACAAAGGGCTCATTCTCAGTTGGATCGGGCAACTGGCTCAACAAGGGTTCCTCTGTCGGACAGGGGATCAGAATGTGTTGCAGATTACCGAAGCAGGGGGAGATCTCTTAAAAGGAAAGGCTCAACCCCGCCTGCTTGGTCCGGCTCAGGGAGTCGGCAAGAAAGAGGCCGTCTCCACGCAGGATGATCCGCAAAAGTGGATCGGTGTCGATCGGGGTCTCTTTGAACGGCTTCGTCAGGAACGGACAGGTATCGCCAGCGAACGGGGAGTTCCTTCTTATCTCGTCTTCAGTGATGCAACCTTGCGTGCGCTCGCCTCACAACGCCCGGATTCACTGGATCGCCTGCTGCTAGTCCCGGGAATCGGTCAGAAGAAAGCGGATGACTTCGGCAACATCATATTGCGAATCATTCGTGAATACTGTGACGAACATGATCTACCGCTCGCACCGCAGACCGCAGGGAAAGCGGCCCCGCGCGAACCGGTCACTCCCACCGGACCGGCCATGGCGGCCTTTCCGATGTTCGACGGAGGTGTGAGTGTGGAATCGGTGATGGACTTGCTCGGCAAGGCCAGAACCACGGTCATGGGATACCTGGCTCAGTATCTGGAAGTTTCCCCCAAGGCGAACCTTTCACATTGGATCGACTCCGAACTGGAACAACGTGTCCGTGACGCCATCGCGATTGCGGGGGACGAACGGCTCAAACCGATTTACGTGCATCTGAAAGAAGCCGTGGATTACGACACGATTCGTCTTGTTCTCGCAGTTCATCGAAACCCGAATCTCAAAACCGATTCATCGACACTTGAACTCACACGTCAGGTTGAACCATGATACCATCACTTCCGAACTCACTCCTGAACGATCGTCGGTGATTCACATGGCACTCAATAAGAAGAACCAGAAGCAGATTGACTCTCTCAAAAAGAAGTTGCCCAATCTGCAACAGCAACTCTCCGGGGCGAAGAAACAGCCGGATGATCCCGCAGAAATTCCGCGACTGGAAAAAGAGATCGCCACCATTCAGCAACAGATTCGCGATTTACAAAACGGGTAAACCAGCGTCTTCCTCTTCAGGTAAATACAGAGGAACCACGGAAGGAACGGAAATCACGGAAATTATGATACGAAACCATGTAACACGTGAGTGATCTGAGGGGAGTGGACACAATCCCTCGTTCCCAAACTGGAGTTTGGGAACGAGGAGTCGACGAGGTGAAACGGAGTTTTAAAAGCAGACCGTTTCACAGAACCTTCAATTTTTCTCACAACCCTTTTCCCTTATTCCGGTTCCGTGAATTCCGTCTTTTCCGTGGTTCGTCCTTAATCTCTCCCGGGACTGACCCTGAAGCAATTCAGACGCTGTTGCAAGACAACTGCGAATCCGGCAGCTAGAATGGTCCGCTTTCCCTGATTGAGTTGTGTCCATTCTTCATTTTCGGACTGAAGAATCGGAACGGGAGCGGCCAACGAGCCGCGGAATCGGTCAGACAACTTGCAAATTGAGGCCGGATACGGCATTGGTCGACCATTGCGTGTAAATGCTTGTGGTCGCGGACAAATATGATCACGACACTGCTGGTTCTTGCCGTTTACTGCTCGCTGATTGTGATTGCCTCGCTCATCGGGGGGCGGTTACCTTCGTTGATCAAGCTGACTCACAAAC
Organism: Planctomicrobium sp.; assembly: GCA_035556335.1. Taxonomy (GTDB): domain Bacteria; phylum Planctomycetota; class Planctomycetia; order Planctomycetales; family Planctomycetaceae; genus Planctomicrobium. Next base: position 9,506 of record DATMFC010000527.1, read on the forward strand.
GGATGCAGATTCTCATCAGCTTTGTCGGCGGGCTGATGCTGGGAATCGCGATTTTCCATCTGCTTCCCCATTCCATCGTGGCGCTGGGGATCAACGATCTGAATCGGGTCTTCGGCTGTGTCATGCTGGGATTGCTGGTGATGTTCTTCCTGTTGAGAACATTTCACTTCCACCATCACGATCCCCACCATGCCCATCATATTCCGCATGAGCATGACCACGATCATGATCATCGGCACGGACACGATCATGGAAAAATTCCCTGTCATCAGGGAGGAAATCAGATCACCGCCGCCGGGCAACTCGACTGGCTGGGAGTCTTTCTCGGGTTGTCGGTTCACACTCTGATTGACGGTCTCGCCCTCGGAGCCAGTCTTCAGAGTGATTCTCTGCATCAGCACAGCGTCTGGTATCTCGGACTGGGAACCTTTCTCGCCATCCTGTTGCACAAACCGCTCGATGCCCTGTCCATTACCGCACTGATGGAGGCGTCCAACTGGTCGAAGAGATCGCAGACACTGGTGAACGTCGGCTTCGCCATGATGTGCCCGTTGGGAGCCTTGTTGTTTGTCTTCAGTTCCACCTGGCTGCTGGAACAGCAATCGGTGCTCGTCGGATCGATGCTCGCGTTTTCGGCGGGAGTTTTTCTCTGTATTTCCCTGAGCGACCTGTTACCGGAGATGGAATTTCATTCCCATCACCGGGTTCCGTTGAGCCTGGCTCTGTTACTGGGGATTGCACTCGCCTGGGGAATTCACTGGCTGGAGCCGGCTTCTGCCCATCAACCGACTCCAGTCCCTGCGAACGGTAATTCAGATAAAAACCAGACTGATCTTCCGGCAGTTCCGTCATTCAGTTTTGTAAATGCGCTCGAACGACCTCTTCCGTCACCGGCTGAATGATCCCTTTTTCGGTGATGATCGCGGTGATCAGTTCTGCCGGAGCGACGTCAAACGCCGGATTGTAAACGTGAGTTCCTTCCGGTGCGGTCGCTTTTCCGAATCCATTCGTGATTTCTTCGGAGGCTCGTTGTTCGATGGGAATGTCCTCCCCTGACTTCAGTGTCAGATCGAACGTGCTCGACGGGGCCGCAACATAGAACGGGATTCCGTGTGCCTTCGCCAGATGAGCGACGGAATAAGTACCGATCTTGTTGGCGGAGT
>DATMFC010000528.1:0-26983 GCA_035556335.1 Planctomicrobium sp.
TGACGAATACGCCCTCTTCGCCTGCCGTCTCTCAACCAACTTATTCGCAGCCTGCGGTCACACCCGCGTCAGGGAATCCGTCAACCGGGACACCCGCACTGAAGGGCTTTGACTTCCCGACGTCTGGAATTTCACTGGGACAACCAAGTGTGCAACCCACTCCATCACCTGTCTATTCACAACCTGTGACGGCACCGAACTCTGTTCCGGTTTCGTCTCCACCGAACACAAGTCCGTCTCAGTATGATCCGTTTGCTGGGATGCCGGCAGCGACGCCCTCCCCGGAATATCGTCCCGCAGAATTACGTCAACCCACCAACCCAATTCCAGCACAACGTGGGTTCGATACGACATGGGATTCTCTGACTCCAACTCCCGCTTCCAATTCCGCACCGGCGATGAAACCGGCATCGGCCCCTGTTGAAGAAGTGCTACCGGAACCGTTGGAGATGTCACCGACTCCTCATCCGGTCGGAACAGGCAATTCCAACCAGAATGCTGTCCCTGCATATGAATTCAGCAAAGATTTTCTCAACTCACTTCCCAGCACGAACTCCGGTCCATCAAATCTTCCGGTGTCACCAAACTCATTGAACAGCCCGGTGCTTCCGCCAGACTCACTCAACAGCAACACACTGAATACGAATACACTGAACAGCAACAACATCAACCGGATGCCGGAGCAGTTCAAAGCCCCGATTCAATCTCCGACTCCGGCAGCCGATCCGTTTGCCGGTGGCTTTTTGAATGAGCCGACCCCCACTCCGAAAGGGAACGGAATTGCTCCCTCATTTCCTTCATCCAACTTAAATATTCCGACGAGGAATGAGTTAAACGACTTGTTACCAGCGTCGTCGGGATCTCCAGGCAGTTTGAAATTGCCTGCCGGATCGGCACCGGATTTGTCACCCGTTCTGCCGCTCGAACTCCCGGCATTGAACACCCCGGCACCGACTCCAGCGCTCCCCAAGGCACCAGAAGGACTGACTGAGAACTGAGTTTCGTAATTCATCTGGACGGGCCTGATTCCTGAAAGCAGGGAAGCATGCCGATGGGATTACCTTTTGTTCCTGAAGTCATTTTTTTGTGCGCAGGTGTTGCGCTGTTCTTCCTGGTGTTGATGCTTTACGGCATGTTCAAGGGGACGCGACGGAAGGATTAAAGAATTCTTCGTCGGGCAGGTCCCCTTCAGGATAAGCCCTTGAAGGCCAGGGCTCTCAGGGTGTTTCGCTTACGTGATTCCGAGGATTTTCGCGGTCGAAACGTGACCGCCGTTGCGGCAAACGGTGCGTAGTGGCATTTTTTCTTGGGACCGCGGCGACTTTTCTGGCGGCGTTTGAGGTCGATATGGTGGGCGACATCAATCAGGAAACTCGCCCAACCCCGGGAAGTTTTAGCCCGAATGATTCATGGTAGGGTGGGTCAAAGTCGCGCAACGTGAAGGTGGGTCGTCGCCAACGGCCGATTGTGCTTGCGGCAGTCTGTGTTGTTTGGAAGTGAATCCTGCGACTGAAGACCCACCACTCCATCATGTTGGCTCGACCCACCCTACAAGTGTGAATAATCCGGGTTAGGCAGCAGTCCGTCCCATTCGTCTGGAGTCAGGATCACGGCCAGGCCATCGGCCCCCTTGGCCATTTCCGGAGACGAATCCGCTTCTCCAATTCCTTCCAAACCATTGTCAGTGCGGACGCGGATCAAAACCGAATCCTGGCTGCTGGCCGTCTTGGCTTCTTTTGAATTGTATTAATCGACAATTTGAGAATAATTTGTTGACAAGTCAATGCGATGAATCTACAATTATACATCAGCGAGATCACACCTGATGGGTTGGCCGTGGCCTCGCCGCTCGATCATTTCAGACTAAGGAACGAGACGCCGTGGCACAGGAATCGGAAAACACAAACCAGACGTTCTCTCAGGAAATTGCGGAGCAATTGCGCGGAGACATTCTGACCGGCCGAATTGCAGAAGGGGGCCGGCTGACAGAACAGGAACTCGCGAAACGCTTTGGGGTGGGGCGCAGTCCGGTTCGGGAAGCGGTCCTGCGATTGTCCATGCAGGGGCTGCTCACATCCCGCCCGAATCGGGGTGCCATTATCTCTCCGGGGGCTCCACTGGAAATTCGCAAACTGGTTGTCCCGATTCGCCGGACCGTGGAAGCATTCGCTTTGGAAATGGTTTTCGACAGCTTAACGGAAGAAGACTTTCAGAAATGGGAAGAAATCGTGGTGCGCATGAAGCAGGCCGGCAAGGACGGCGACCTCTACGCGCTCGCGGAACTGGACATTGCATTTCATCGGTTGCTTGTGGAACGGGCTCGTCAGCCAGATTTACTGGTGATCTGGGATGCCCTTGTCGGACGCATTCGGTCCCACTTCCGGCGAATGCAGCGAGGGAACGGGGAATCGCACGAAATCTATGCGGAACACAAAGCGATTCTTGAATGCTTTCGCACGGGATCTCTGGAAGAAGCTCGGCGGATGTTACGGGCCAAGATAGATTAGAACCCCTGACAAGACTGACCCCGATCCGCTCGCGGAAAGGAAATTTTCATCGTTTGAGAGGTTTTGTTCGCGGCTCACGCAAAGCAAGTAGGTTAGGCACTGCCTGACGACCATGTTGATCAGACCCGCAAGAAGGGAGATCGTGAGTAGCGCACAGCCGTTTTTACACATGCGTCAGGCAATGCCTGACCTACATTTCTTCACTTTTCGCCTGCGGAACCCTGATGTGAAGCAGGTCAGGAATTGCCTGGCGCCATTGGAAACGGTTGAACGGAGGTCATATGGGGTTTGCCCTGTTCACTGCATGCCGCAGACGACTTCGCCGGGATCCGTTGCCGATTTCCTGACTCCCGTTTTCCTGCCGTTGAGGTTCTCATGAAATCCCTCCGCCCTCTGCGAATGTTTGCCTGCCGAATCATACTGACTTTTGCCGTCTCTCTGTCTGTCACTGGGGTCTGCACTAGCGTGACGGGAGCGGAGGCGACTCCGGAACAACTGGCGTTCTTCGAGAATGAGATCCGGCCGCTGCTGGTAAAGCATTGTTATGAATGTCATGGCGACAAGGACCATGCCGAAGGGGAATTGATTCTAAGCAGCCTGAGCGGCATTACGCACGGTGGGGCAAGTGGTCCGGCGGCCATTCCTGGAAAGCCAAAGGAAAGCTTGATGATTCAAGCGGTCGAGTACCGTGGGATCGAAATGCCGCCTAATGGCAAATTGCCCAGGATTGAAGTGGACAAACTGGTACGATGGGTCGAGATGGGACTTCCCTGGCCTCGGCAGGAAGGGACTCAGGACACCCCGCGGGTTGCATCACCAAAATTCGAGTTCACAGAAGAACATCGTCAGCATTGGGCATTTCAGCCCATTACCTCTCCGGAACCTCCTGACGTTGATGACGCTGCGTGGGCCACCAACCCGATTGATCGTTTTCTCTTTGCCGCAATGCAACCACAGAAGATCAATCCGAACGACGTGGCGGACCGGTCTGTCCTGTTGCGGCGAGTGACATATGACCTGACCGGGCTGCCCCCTACAGTCGAGGAATTGAATGAGTTCCTTTCTGACAAGAGTTCGAATGCCTGGGAAAAAGTGATCGATCGCCTGCTTGCTTCTCCTCATTATGGAGAACGCTGGGGCCGCCACTGGATGGATGTGATTCGCTATGCGGACACCGCTGGTGATGCCAGCGACTATCCGCTTCTGGATGCCTACAAATATCGTAATTATATTATTCGTTCATTCAATAATGACAAACCGTATGATCAGTTTCTGCGTGAGCAGTACGCCGGAGACCTGCTGGCAATCTCCGCCCCCGCAGAGAAGTTTGAAGAATTCACAACTGCGACCACACATCTGGCGCTCTCCCGTCGTTTCGGGTACAACGACACGAACTTCCTCTACTTTCATCTGACCATTCAAGATCTGCTGGACACGATGGGACAATCGGTTCTAGGGTTGTCGATCGGTTGTGCCCGGTGTCACGATCATAAGTTCGAGCCGATCTCCGCCAAAGACTATTATGCTTTATATGGCATTTTCTCCAGTTCGAAATTCACCTTTCCTGGCGCGGAAGAAGTTCGCTATCCCAAAGACCTGGTGCCTGCGGTTCCCCCCGCGGAAGCGGCCAGAAGAGAGCGGGCTCGAAGTGCACAGGTGGCAGGGCTGAACGGGAAAATTCAGGCGCAGGAACTCCCCGTCTGCAATCTGGAAGGGGATTTTGAAAACGGACAAGAGTTCCCTGCAAGCTGGAAACGTGATCCTCAAGCAAAACTGGTGGCCGACTCTTCCAGCCCGTGGACGAATGTCTTTCCGGTCGGCAAGCGGGCGGTTCAACTGCCTAATGATGCACTCAATCTCGGTATTCGCAGACCGCTGCCGACGCTCACCCCCGCCACGCAGGAACCTTTTTATTTCAATCTGGATTTTCGAAACGTCAGCATTGATGCCGGCGGGGAAGGGTATTATCGAATCGCCCTGGATCACCCGGAAAATGGCTTCTCGCCCGCAGTCGAGCTGTTTGTAAATGGGGCTCATCTGGCAGTTCGTGACGGTGCCGGCCTGAAAGAAATCGCCCCGCTGACACTGGGCCAGTGGTACAACCTGCAATGCGAAGTGAACTGGTCGGCCAAGTCCTTTTCCGGCGTATTGACCAACGGCACGGACAGTTGGAAGTTTGAGAATGTTCCATTCAACCCTGCCTGGGACGGTATTGTCAACTCCTGGGTGGTGGATGGATGGGGAACAGATTCGACCAAGGCTCGTCCGGCACGAGAGCTGGATAACTTCTCCATGCAAAGCCGCCCATTCCTGCCAGCGACTCAATCAGCTTCATTAACAACAGCGGATATTCAGGAGCAACTGGCCGCCTTGCAGCCGGCGCTGGAAGAGCTCCGCAAAGAACGCATTGCCATCGGCAGTCAGCCCCTTTATCCCGTGGTCTATGGAGTTCAGGAAGGGAAGCCAGCGAATGCCCGGATTCAGTTTCGGGGAGAACCGGAGCGGCTGGGGGAAGAAGTTCCACGTGGTTTCCTGGAGATCCTGGGAGGTGAAAAACTTCCGGAAGGGTCTCAGGAGAGTGGGCGCCTTCAACTCGCCGGCTGGCTGACCTCATCGGAAAACCCCCTGACCGCACGGGTGATGGTCAATCGGATCTGGCAGTCCCATTTCGGCCGGGGAATCGTCGCCACTCCAAATGACTTTGGAGTTCGGGGAGAACGTCCCACTCATCCGGAACTGCTGGATTATCTGGCAACTCAATTTCGCGATCATGGCTACTCGGTAAAAGCCATGCACCGCTTAATGCTCAATACGCGCGCCTATCAGTTGTCCAGCGACACAAGTTCCCCGTCCAATGCGGCTGATCCCGTGAATGTCTGGTTCTGGCGACACAACTGCCAACGGCTCGATGCAGAGTCCTTGCGAGACTCCTGGCTGACATTCAGCGGAGAATTGGATCTCACCGTGGGGGGACCGCATCCGTTTCCGCCGGTCTCCACGTGGAGGTTCAGTCAACACAACCCCTTTGAGGCGGTTTACGAGTCGAAGAAGCGAACGGTTTATCTCATGACGCAGCGGATCAAGCGGCACCCGTTTCTGGGATTGTTCGATGGAGCGGATCCGAACGCAACCACTGGAAAGCGTGAAGTCACGACCACGCCATCGCAAGCATTATTCATGATGAATGACGAGTTCATGCATCAACGGTCGTTGGAATTCTCCCGTCGCTTGATGCAGGAGTTTTCCACGGAACCGGAACAGATCACACGTCTGTATGAACTGGCTTATGCCCGCCATCCCAGCGATCTCGAACTGGAAAAGGCCCGTTCGTTTCAGTGGGCGTATGCTCAAAAATTACCCAGGGATGCCGATCAGGCCCACTTGAGTCTGGCTGCGTTTGTGCGGGGCATTTTGAGCAGCAATGAATTTTTGTACCTGAACTGAAAATGAATTGCGGATTGTCAGAAGAATTGTCAGAAGCTCTGAACCAAGGAGTCAACATGATGTTCCCTGTTGCACCAATTTCCCGACGTCAGATGTTGCATCGCGCTGCTGGCGGATTTGGAACGATTGCCCTGTCCGGCATGCTGTCGGAATTGAGTGCATCCGCAACACAGACCGATCTGGCGAATCCGCTGGCTCCCCGGCAACCTCATTATCCGGCGAAGGCCAAGAACGTCATCTTTCTGTTCATGGGAGGAGGCGTGTCGCATGTGGATACATTTGATCCAAAACCCCAGCTGACGAAGGACCATAACAAGACGCTGAATGTGCACAATTATCGTGGTCACATTGGCGATTTCAAGCAGCACTTTAAAAGGGCACAGTGGGAGTTTCGTCCACGAGGCAAATCCGGCATTGAAGTGAGCGACCTGTTTCCTCACGTTGGAAACGTCATTGATGACATCACCGTCATCCGCTCATTGACGACGGATCATATTGCCCATTACGAAGCGACGCTGGGAATGCATACCGGCTCGTTCAGCTTCGCCCGGCCCAGTATGGGATCGTGGGTCAGTTATGGATTGGGGACAGAAAATCAGAACTTACCATCGTTCGTGGTGATTACCGGTGCGACGCCGTATGCCCGAGGTCAAAACTGGAACAACGGGTTCCTGCCGGGATGCCATCAGGGATTGCAGGTTTATCCGGGGTCAACTCCCATCGCCAATATGCATCGTCGCGCTACCAGTGAAGAGCTGCAGGCCATGGAACTGGGCCTGTTGCATCAGATCAATCAGTCGCATCTGGAATCGGCGGGTGAGGATGATCAGCTGGAAGCGAGAATCAAGTCTTTTGAAACCGCATTTGGAATGCAAACTGAAGCCCCGGAAGTGTTCGACATTTCAGGAGAAACAAAGGCAACCCTGGATCTGTACGGACTTCAGCCCGGCGAGACTACTCGCTTTGGCTGGAACTGCCTGATTGCCCGCCGCATGATCGAAAAAGGGGTTCGGTTTGTCGAATGTATCGATGTCGGCTCGGTCAAAAACTGGGATGATCACAGCAACATGCTCAACCACGCCGCTCTGGCAAAGAATGTCGATCAGGCGATCGCCGGGCTGATTATCGACCTCAAGCAGCGGGGGCTATTTGATGAAACACTCGTGGTCTGGACTACGGAGTTCGGTCGGACTCCGTACATGGCAGAACAAGACGCAAACGGCCGCGATCATCACCCCATGGTCTTTTCGAGCTGGATGGCCGGCGCGGGAGTGAAAAAAGGAATTGTGCATGGTGCTTCCGATGAATACGGAATCGCGGTGGTGGATAAACGTGTGCATGTTCACGATTTTCATGCCACGATCCTGCATCTGCTGGGAATCGATCACACACGTCTGACATACCGTCACAGCGGCCGCGACTACCGGTTGACCGATGTCTTCGGAAATGTTGTCCATGAGATTTTGACGTAGCCATGTTCATACAGTACTTCCAGGTTTGTTTGTGATGGAGAGCAAGGGGTCAGGGGTCAGAAAAGGCCGGAAAAGCCTGCGTTTTCTACCCACTATTTCCTACCCACTTCTCTCTCCATTGAGGAAAACTTGGAACTACTGTCATATGATCAAAAAGCCAGCGTCCTGACTTCCAGATTTCTCTCAATGCTGCGGAACTCTGATCCCAATTCCGTATCGGGGAGCAACTTCGAGGAGTTTCTGAATTTCCTCTGGAACTGGTGGTGATGCCATTTCCACATCGTCGGCGAGCGGCTGTCCCACTTCGAAGAACATCTGTTCAAGTCCTGCGGGAGCAATAGAGATTAACATTCTGGCAATCTTGGTGCTTTCATTCTTGAAGCAGTGGAGGCTTCCGACCGGCATGTTGAGAAATGTTCCTGCACCGGCCACGATTCGTTCTTCGCCCAGTTGAAACGTGATTTCGCCTTCGAGTACCAGGAATGATTCCTCTTCCCGAGTGTGAATATGCGGAGGAGGGCCACCTCCCGGAGGGACAAGAGCATCAACTGTTGCGTATTTGCCGTCGGTTTCTTCGCCGGTCGCCAGGAAGCGGTACGTATCGCCGACAACCCCGATTCTGGGACCTTCTCCTGATCTGCGGACGATGGCTGGGTGAGTCATGGTCATGTCTGTCATTCCTTTACCGAAACAGTCATGTCCGGCACAAACTCATCGTTGAGGTGTTTCTTACTATAGCAACGTTAATCCGTAAAATCACAATTGAGGAGATACTGGTGAGGAGATACTGGTGAGGAGATACTGGAGGATCATGTCACAAACCGGCTTCGTCAGCTCCGGTAGAAGTCGATCCATTTCAGAGTGATTGACTTAGGATTCTCTTCGAAGAACTTCCTCGGCAATTTTACCTCAAAATATCCACCTCGTAACGGGATGATCTGCGTTGGCTGACCGTCGCTGCTGATGATTCGAACAGGCATCCAATAAGAACTCTTGGCATCCAGTACGGAGTCTTCATTTCCGTCCTTCCAAAGTCGCACTCTGCCATCGGAACTTGACACCGCAGCATTAAGAGTTGTCTTCCCATTGGTTACTATGAAACTCTCTAAACCACTTAAGTGCAACTGAAGCACGAAAGCATCAGGCCAGGCGTCGTCCACTCTTTCAAGGACAACGTCGCTGATTCCCGATGGACTATGGACCACCAGGATCACTTTGTCCATCTCAGTCTTCACTTCAATCTGGTCGTTATCCTTCTTTGACGTGATCTTGAACCTGCCTGTGTCTTGGGCAATGGATGATAGAGGGACCGCCAACACGATCAAAAGTGCGGACAGGTAGGACATGATGATGACTCCACAATCTGGTGAGACTTCGGATTGCTTCGTTCTTCTTTGAGATCTCGTATTGAATCAGAATCGTTGCATCGTTTCCATCTCAACGATAAGTGTCTCACGGCCGCCGCTTCATCTGCCGGTCAGACGATGATCAATTCCAAAGTTAATATGAAAGATAATGCTATCCGGTGAAGATCTTTTCCATAGCATGACCTTCATTGACTGTAGGACGTTCAGGGCGCCCCTTATAAAGATAAGTTAATGCCATATGGTCCAGTCCGAGTGCATAAAGAATACTCGCATGGAGATCATGAACATGCATTCGGTCTTCGATGGCACGCAGGCCGAGTTCGTCTGTTGTCCCGATCGTTTGGCCTCCTTTCACGCCTCCTCCGGCCATCCACATTGAGAAGCCAGTCGGGTTATGATCGCGACCGTTTCCCTGTTCTGACATGGGAGTTCGCCCAAATTCTCCTCCCCAGATCACCAGCGTTTCGTCAAGAAGTCCACGCTGTTTCAGGTCCTTGAGGAGTCCGGCCACCGGTTGATCCATGGCCCGGCAGAGTTGGCTATGATTTGCTTCGATACCGTTGTGCGCATCCCATTTGCTCCCCGCTCCATGATAAAGTTGAATAAATCGAACTCCACGTTCAATGAGTCGACGGGACATTAAGCAGAGTCGACCATAGGCTTCAGTTTCCGGTCGATCCATTCCGTAAAGTGCATGAGTCTCTGCCGTTTCCCGACCAAGGTCCACCGCCTCCGGCGCGGCCGCCTGCATGCGAAAGGCGAGTTCATAACTTCGAATTCTCGCATCAAGTTCGCTTTGCTGCGGGTACTCCATCGAGAATTTATGATTCATTGCATTCAGATAATGCAGCTTGCCGAGTTGAGTCTGCGGATCCAGCCCTTCCGGAGTATTTAAATTCGGAATCGGCTGTGTCCCTTCAGAGAGCTGGGTTCCCTGATAACTTGCGGGCATGAATCCGGCTCCCCAGTTTCGAGGACCATTCACAACAGAGCTCCGATTATCCTGCATGACGACAAACGCCGGGAGATTCTGATTCTCGGAACCGAGTCCATAAGAAACCCAACTGCCAAGCGAAGGTCTTCCGCCGATCATGGAGCAGGTGTTCATCTGGCAGACTCCGGCCGAATGACTGTTGCCGTCCGTCCAGCAGGAACGGAGAACTGCAATGTCATCGACACATTCCGCAGTATACGGAAGCCAGTCGGAAACCCAGGTCCCACTTTCTCCATGCTGTTTCCACTGTCGGTGCGAGGCCAGCAGTGGAGCATGGAACTCTCCCATCGCTGTGAGAACCGTTCCGAAACTCTCAGGAAGATGCTGACCCGCCAGACGATTCAGTTCCGGCTTAGGATCAAATGTATCAAGATGACTCGGGCCTCCTTCCATAAACAGAAAGATCACATTCTTGGCGCGGGCAGGACGATACGGGACCGGTAATGCAATCGATGGACCAGCGAAAGCTGTTCTCTGGGATTGTGCCTGAAGTGCAGCGAGAGCGATCGCTCCCATACCGGCTCCGCTGCGAAAGAGGAAATCACGGCGGTTCGATAATGTCGGAATTTTATGAATCATGATAAATCCGTTATGTCCAATAGAGAGCTGATCAATCGGTCAATCGACCTGTTTCAATCCACGTAGAGAAATTCATTGGAGTTAAGTAGAACGTGACTCAGGTCGATCAATGCTCCTTTTTCGGAAGAGACTTTAGGTTCTACTCGGCCGGATTGAATCGTCAGGCCATTTGGCACCGTATCGTGCAGCAATCCGGGATGAGGTTCGAACTGCCAGTAGCCAACCGTTGACGAATTCGTTCCTTCAACAGTCAGCAGCAGTTGGTTCTGCGATAATGCGCTATTGGAAATCCGGACATCATCAAGAAGGCCGTCGAATCGTCCGTCGGCACCTCCCCGATTGCCTAAGATTAACGGGGCTGAGTTCGTCGTGATGGAGACCAGCGAAATGGTCTGTTCATAAACAATAACGGGCTCGTCATCATTGGAAAGGTCTTTCAGATAGAACACAACCTTCCCTTTCTCTTCTCCCTTGGCAAGACGCACTGTCGCGGCGGCATAATAGGGTTTGTTAATGTCGACATGATGGTCGGAGAAGTGCAGAGATTCCTGCTCTCGCCCGTTCTGATCTTCACCGAAGAGTTGCAAAACCAACGTCTGAGGCTTCCGGCGAGATCCTTTTCCTGTGATTGCGAACAACCAACCGGATCGTGCTGAAGGACTGGGCATCTTCGCAGCAAGTGTACGAACTTCTCCCGAATCAAAAATAGAACGGAGCTGGAAAAACATCTCCACTGTGAAGTCGGAAACGTTCAGCCGTTTGTCTGACGGGATAAGGAATTGTTCACGTTGCCGGTTTGCCTGAAACAGCACTGCCTGACCGTCACGGTACGGAAGTTTGCCTGTCGCGATATCCGGAAGCGCCACCTGTTCCTGAAGCTGTTCGGTTCGGAGTCGTTGCTGGACTTCTAGAAATGCTTGCGCGTCGGCCAGTTCCTCTTCACATGGAGAACGACCAAACACCATCCACCATAATGTTTCAATCCGGGATTTCGGGTTTGCGTTACTTTCTGAACTCGCAGCAATAACACGATCGGCCAGGTTGGTGGCGTGCGCGAGCATGGTCTGACTGTTAATTAATAACAATGATTGGATGGGAGACGTTGTCGTGTTTCGATTCGATGTACTCGTAATAAAGAGCGGAAGATCAAACGCCTGCATCAGTGGATCATGGCTGTTTCGCATCACTCTGGTATAAATCGAACGACGCGGCTGATCGGCCTGAACACTCGGCCCTCCTTGCGTGGAATTCAGTCGTCCGGTCACAGCGAAGATTGCATCTCGAATCTGTTCGGCATCCAGCCGACGGACATCTCCCCGCCAGTAGTAACGATTCGTCGGATCGGTTACCTGATAATCTGCAAGAGACGGATGATAAGCACTCTGTCGATAAGTTGCTGAAGTCACAATAAGTCGATGCAGATCTTTCAGCCTCCATCCGTTTTCCTGGAATCGGACAGTCAGCCAGTCGAGTAATTCCGGATGAGTGGGAACATCTCCCAGTTGGCCGAAGTCGCTGCTGTTCGCCACGAGTCCTCGACCAAAGTGATACTGCCAGACCCGGTTCACGATCACCCGTGACGTCAACGGGTTCTCACGGCTCGTCAACCATTGGGCAAGAACAGCCCGACGCCCGGTTGTTTCAGGCCGATTGGGAAGCCCAGGAATTTCAGGATCAACCGGATCGAGAATCGACAGGAAGCCAGGTTGAACCTCAATGTTTCTCTTAGGGATAATTGTTGCTGGGGCGATGGGACCGACATCTCGTACTGTTAACGGTTGCGGTAACATAACAGGTTTCAGGGAATCAAACCGGGCGAGTTCACGACGAAGTTCAAGAACCTGATCTTTCTCATCCCCTTTAATTCGTCCATCAACACGGGCCTGTTCATACTTTACAAGACGCATAATGAACTGCATAAACTGCGTTTCCAAAGGCGTTCTTGCAGCCGGGTCCTTATGGATTACTTCCAGCAGATCATCAGGATAACGCTTGATGGTCGCTTCGAAGACACGCTTCAGGTGAGGATCCAGTTTCTCGTTTAGCTTCTGTTGAATGTCTTGTGAGCGCTCGTCGTATGCCCGCATTTTCTCGGTGAAGCTTGCAAGTTCCTGCGGAGTGGCAGCCGGGAGTTCATCACTGGGAAGCACTGCTTCGAAGAAGGCTCGAAGCCGGTAGTAGTCTTTCTGAAGAATCGGATCAAACTTATGATCATGGCATCGGGCACATTGAAATCCGAGCCCTAGAAAAACATCAGCGGTGACATCGGTCATCTCATTTAGAATACTGTCCCATTGTCCGCGGACATCTGGAACGTTGTATTCAAACATTCCATGTCGAAGAAATCCGGTCGCGACAAGAGCAGCGGGGTCATCAGGAAACAGTTCATCCCCGGCAATCTGCTCCTGCACAAAACGATCGTAAGGCTTATCTTCATTTAATGATTGAATGACATAATCACGATAGCGCCACGCCTGACTGCGGAAGATATCGGCACGATAACCATCTGACTCGGCATAGCGCACCAGGTCGAGCCAGTGACGCGCCCAGCGTTCTCCGTATTCTGGACGAGATAAAAGCTGGTCAACAACTTTTTCATAAGCCAGCGGGTCGGGATCCTGTTCGAAGTTTCGAATGTCTTCAGGAGTCGGAGGAAGCCCGATCAAGTCGAAATAAATTCGCCAGAGAAGCGTTCCCCGATCCGCTTCCGGAGCCGGAGTGAAATTCTGTTGTTCCAGTTGAGCGGCAATAAACTGGTCAACACCATTATGTCCCCATTGCTGAAGAGTCTGAAGTTGGGGGAGAACAGCATCCTGGACTTTCTGAAACGCCCACCAGCCCCGTTCTTCATCAGTGAATCCGGCTCCTTCGGCCCGTTTGGGAATGGTGCCATCGTCCCCCGGCCATGGGGCTCCCATTTCGATCCAGCGTTCAAGAATGGCAATCTGATCGTCACTCAGCTTCCGATTGGGAGGCATCTCGTACGACTCGTATCGGACGGCCTCCATCAGCAGACTTTCCTCGGGCTTCCCCGGCTGAATCGCCGCGCCGGAATCTCCGCCGAGCAGGAGATGACCACGTGAATCGAGACGTAAGTCCCCCTTCTGCGACTTCTCTGAATGGCACTTGTAACAGTGTTCCACCAGCAACGGACGGACTGATTTCTCAAAGAACTGGATTTGATCCGGCGTGGGAGAGTTCTCTCCTTTTGCTGCAAACTGGAATTCGTTTGCAAGCGACGAAGCCCCGATCGCGGCAGCGAAGATCAGTGTTCGGTAAAGTCGTTTCATGGTCGAGCGTGCTATCAGTTGCCGTCCAGTGCGCGCACCGCGAGCGATCTCACCGGTGGCGACTGAAAAAAGGGATACGGATGATCGTCCTGTCAATCAGGACGACCATTGAGACGGAGGGATGGATCTGGAAGGAAGCGGAACATCATTCATTATGACACCCTCACTTCTGATCTTGATTCTTAGCATTCATGCTATATGTAATATTATGACTAAAAATTGAGCCACGACACGGTGCTACTGTAAATCAAATGAGAAGGAATTCTCCCCCTTCGGAGAGACGTCGGCAGTTAATCCACTCTGGTGAGATTTGCCATACCTCTCCGGAATACGGGACACAATCTCGACGGAAACATCGCTTCCGGTCGTTGGATCAATCGAAACCACATCTGATCCACCTTTGGGGGCAACGGCCTGGATCATGACGCAATGCTTTCCAATTTTTGCGCCATTTTTTCCCTGCGTGAGCAGTTCAAAATAGCCTTGCTCATCGGTCGTTCCCACCGCAATGGGACCGGCTTCCGGTGTGAAGATGACATTCGCGGAGGCCAGTGGTTTTCCCTGGTAGGTGACCGTTCCATGTGTCTTTGCGATCTCAGGAAAGTCACCGACTCTGGTGCATCCGCTTCCAGCCAGAAGTGATAGTCCAAACAGAATTGTTAGTGTTTGCTTCATGTTTTCTTGAGGAAGATAAATGGATTCAGAAAAGATATCTTTCGTCGTACTCTTCAATGAGTACGACCGAGATCATCCATCGAAATAGAATCAATAACCTTGAGAGATCTTAATATCGCCCGATGACTTCACCGTCATCACGTCCTCCCAGGTTCTGGTAGGTTCCAGCATGATCAATATTCTCGCTCAGGAATCGGACAGAACCGTCAGCAAGTGCGAAATGAGAACCACCTGTGTGGCTGGAACGAAATCCGAAGGCAAAATTCCATGCGGTTTCTGGGTTCGTGGTTCCAGAGACAAAGGTCGCACACGTTGGGTAGTTTGTTCGACGAGAATCTCCCATGACTCGGCAACTCGTAAAATCATTGATGGGGGTGATCGTTGATCCCAATGCATTACAAACCGTGCGAGAGCTGACCCAACTTCCCCGATCAACGCCCCCTCCATCGGCATCGGTGCACATCGGAATCACTTCCCCGATGAGAATGGTGTTTGATGTTCCATCCGTCACATCCGCGATACGAATAGCTGCTCCCTTGCGGGAAATAATTCCGGAGATGTCCGATTTCTGGACAGAGTCGCCCCAATTGGTCGTTTTTTTTGCAAAATTTGTATAAGGCGCACAGTTGACACTTGTATGCCGATTGGAAGGATTGAGTTGAGATCCCGATGATCCTCCATAGCTTCCTAACGCCCAGCCGTTTCGTATTGATCCGAATGCATCGGATGGACACTTCGTTGCAGGCAGAATCGTTTCACGAAACTGCTTGCCGTTACTGAGAATCTGATAGGGTAGCCTGCGATGGTTGCCGGACCCCGAATAGTTGCTGGCAGTGAGTGTTCCACCAAGATCGAGTTGATTGAACAAGGGGGCCTGATCAATGTAGGGCAATACCCGTACTTGCCAACTCACCACAGGTACCCATTCATCGTGTCCAGTTCCACCAATCGGAAACATTCCCGCAACGTCGTGATAGTTGTGAACAGCCAGAGCAAGTTGCTTGAGATTATTCTTGCATTGACTGCGTCGGGCGGCCTCTCTTGCCTGTTGTACGGCGGGCAAAAGCAGAGAAACCAGAATCGCAATAATGGCGATCACCACCAGCAACTCAATGAGTGTGAATGCGGAGCGACGAAAGCCGTTTGAGTATATCATAAAACGATCCTTTAACTGGAAAATGACGTTATTTCCATCCGATATGACTATTGTAAATCGAATTCAAATTTATTCTCCGCATCATTCGAAGTCACCGTCGCAACAAGACCGCTGTTCTCCAGCTCACCAAATCCTTCAGGAATGCGAGAGACAGGAACCGACGTGGTTACGGTGTCATTAACGACAACAGTTCCGGGTGGAAGCGGTTCATAAGCTTTGATCGTCACTCGATGTGCTCCCACAGCAGCACCGATTCGCCCTTGGGTCGAAAGGCTGAATCGGCCTGTTTCATCTGTTCGTCCAATCGCCACTGGTCCCGAGGTCGGCGTAAAGACGACTCCCGCATCGGCAAGCGGCTTGCCTTTCCAGGTGACGATTCCCTTGACAGCGGCCATTTCCGGCGCATCACTCTTGCCACTGCAACTGGCTATCCCGAAAACGATCAATAACAGGCAGACAGCTCTCATGATTTATGACTTCTTTACAGCAGATTTTTATAATCGCGTTCAGCTAGAACTCGCCAACAACCAGTCCATCGTCACGGCCGCCGAGACGCTGATATGTGTTACCATGGTCAATGTTTTCGCTCAGAAATCGGACTGCTCCATCTGCGAACGTAAAGTGGGCTCCGCCAGTATGTGCTGACTTAAATCCAAGAGAGAAATTCCATTTGCTCTCCTTATCGGTGCAATTGCTGTCGGTAATACGACGGCTGGACCCCATCAGGTCACAGGTGGTGTAGTCATTAATTGGCGTGAGCGTCATCGATTCGGCGTTGAGCGTTGATGTCGAAAATGCCCAACTGCCTCGTTCTGCATTCACGCATCCTGGGAGTTTTTCTCCTACCTGAATGGTGTTTGACGTGCCGTCTGTGACATCCCCCATCCGGATGCTGACACCATTTCGCGAAATCATCCCGGAAATATCAGACTTGACCAGTGTCGCTCCGTAGTCCGGCGAGGTTTTCAGTCGATGGACCTGATACGGGCTGCATGAGGTTCCGGGTGAACTGGGAGCCGATTGTGATCCCATGGAGCCGCCATAGTTGCCCTGTGCATAAATCACCCCTGTCGATTGCTCCCGGGGTTGATTATTGGGATCACTGGGACACATGAAGGCCGGCATGGTCACTGCGCGAACTCTTCGTCCATCGGGAAGAAGTCCTTCCACTGCATTGGCCGTGGTCCCGGCCATGTCGATCTGATTGTACAACGCGGTCTGATCGATGAACGGCAAGATTCGAACATGCCAGCTTACTTGAGGCCTGTTATTTCGACTTCCGGTTGCGCCCAACGGAAACATGCCATAAGTATCATGATAATTATGAAGTGCCAGCCCAAGTTGTTTCAGATTATTCTTGCACTGGCTGCGCCGGGCGGCCTCTCTCGCCTGTTGTACGGCAGGCAAAAGCAGTGAAACCAGAATTGCAATAATGGCGATCACCACCAGCAACTCAATAAGCGTAAATGCACGACGACGAGCGCGATTGTTAGATTTCACGTAAAACTCCTCTACTGACGAATGGCAAGTAATATGACACGAACAACGGCACGGA
Organism: Planctomicrobium sp.; assembly: GCA_035556335.1. GTDB lineage: Bacteria > Planctomycetota > Planctomycetia > Planctomycetales > Planctomycetaceae > Planctomicrobium. The sequence continues at coordinate 17,040 of DATMFC010000528.1, forward strand.
AATGTGAAATGTGGGAGGATTCACCTACGGCAGCCCTCCGATGAAGACCACGTCAATTGCGACATAGTCGTCCTCATCGGCATCTTCGATAAATACTCCAGGAACGCTGGCCCCTTCTTCATAGCCGAGATCGGAAAGATCGATCCCCACTGCAAGTGCATGAAACGGAACGTGAATTCGGGATGATCTCTTGACTTTCGATTTCAGTAACTGATCCAGTGACCGAGGAGATTGATTGAAGACATGGGTAAACAGCGGAGCGACCTGAAGGGCGTTTGCACTGTGCATCGTGATGTCAAACTGCTGAACGTGATGTGTCTTCAGGCCGGGGCGATCTTCGATGGGACTGACGTGGAATCGGTCGCCGCCAGGGGGATAGGCTGCTGATTGCAGTTCAAACAGAACAACATCCGGTCCGGGGCCGTTCTTCACCGGTTGTCGGAACTGAACCGCCAGACCATGACGCTGGCGGAAGTTCTTGAACTCATTTGCCTGAACATAAGGCCCGGGAGCACTGTCGAAGTTAGTCAGTCCGGCGTTTAGAGCCACGCTGTTCGTGAGCACCTGATCCACGCGGGCTGGGAGTTCGTCAGCGGAACAGGCACTATTCCACTTGGAGTATGCCGAGAAGTGAATCACGTCGATGCCGATCAAGTCTTCCACTGGATAGGTCTGATTCTGACCTTCTCTCTGAACGGTGACGCTGACAAGGTCGCGCACTCCCTGCCCATCTGGTCCGGGGGCCGCTTCATACGAGACAACGCGGTCAGGAAATTGATTTTGATACTCTTGCCGATTGAACGGAATCGCCTCTGACTTCTTTGAGACTTCCGGAAGCCGGACCGCTTCCCCTTCCAGCAGCATCGTTCCAGCGGCATCTTCAGTAGATTTCGCGATCGATTTGTCTGTCAATTCGTCTGTGGACTTGGGATGATAGATCACCGCTCCTTCAACCACTTGAATGTCAGACTCGCCAGCTTCCCTGGCGACAACGGAGAAACGGGTTCCCAGGTCGACGACCCGTCCTTGTGGGGTGACCACTTCGAATCCCGTTGCCGTCTCCGGAGCGTGAACTGAACAACGTCCCATCTTCATTTCGATTCGTGTCGGACTGGCGACTGTAAAGACGGCTGGCGAGGTGAAAACGGCGGAAGCTCCGTTCTCAAAGGAGAGTTCCATGAGCCCTTTCACCAGCACATACTCATGCTTCATCTGAATGGCGGAACCGACTTCGGGAATCCGTTCATAAAAGAGTTCGGCTTTAGCAATCTGAGAAAGAACAACCGCATGTTGATCAGGTGTCGCCTTATCGTGTTGATTAGAAGGAATCGAGACCGGTGAGGGCGTAAGAGTGTTCAGGCTTTCTATCAGACTTGAATCTTTAGGAATGTTATCAGAGGAAGTGATCACGGAATCGGGTTCCGCAGGACGCCGCCAAGTCAAAGAGAGAGGAACAAACAGTGCAATCGCCACCGCGGAGACCATAGCCCACCGGAGCCAGTGGTATTTTGTCTCTCTCTTTGTGAAGGTGTTGTCGCTCAAGTCGGCTGTGAGTTCCTCATCACTCCGTTCTTCCAGCTCTTTGAAACTGGTGTGAAGATCGACATAAGACAGGTACTCACGAATCGCCTGCGGGTTCCCCCGAAGGTGTTCACACAACCGGGAATGTTCCTCAGGCGAGATCGTCTCGTCGAGTAATGCATTCAGTAGTGCCATGAATTCCGGCGACTGCGTTGTCATGATTGGTATTGTCATGATGATTGTCACCCCGTCGCCAGTTTTTTCTGAACGCACGCCTGAACCAGTCGACGAATGCGGGCAAGATTGTTGTAGATCGTTTGCGGAGCGGATCGTGTTGATTCCGCGTAACTTTTGATCGTTTGATTTTTTCCGTACGCCATTCGAACAAGTTGGCGATCGCGACGGGGAAGACGAGTCAGACAGTCTGAAATGTGAGCGAGGATGTCCCCGGATTGATCAAGCTGAACATGTCGAATCTCGGAAATTTCAGTGATCAGTTCGGTATCGAACTTCAACCGCTGGTGATGATTGGTGCGGAGAAAATATCGGACCTCATTGAAAGCAATCCCACAGGCCCAGGCAAAGAAGCTTCGCTCTGGCTCAAACTCAGAAAACTTCTGCCACAGCACCAGACTGCAACGCTGAAAGACGTCCTCCGCATCCGCATGATTGGGAAGCAACGAAAAAATGTACCGGAACAGTTTCGACCGGTCGCGTGCAAACTCTCTCAGAAAGAGTTCGTATTGCCGTTCTGGATTCTGATCTGTCGACATCTGTTCGATTTCCACACAACTCGATTTTCTCCCGAATTGTGGAGAGACTCACCACAATTGAGGATCACATCTGCATAGGAGAAGTGACACAAAGAATCGACACATGTTGGTCTGTTTTACCGCAACGGGCATTCGATCTGGTCTGTTTTGGAACAGGAAGATAAGACGCAACTTTCATTTTCACAACAAGTTGCAGATTTTTTTGTTTTTTGAACATACGGAGAAGATTTTGAGAGATGCCGTCGGAGCCGATGAAACAACGGAGTTACGTGGAGCCGTAAATAAGGGGGCGATGACTGAGAGAAGAGACAAGCAGATCAGGGAGAATTTTATTCTTTCCCATGAAGACAACCGAGGAGAAATTTTCGTCAGATCGTTGTGATGTCGAGTGTATCGCTGCTCCAGGTACAACAAGCCCGGCCACCCGCGAACACGAGTCCCTGAAGCCGCTGAATCGTTCGCGGGACGAAAATGCCGAGTTGGCGTCCAGGGTATTTGAACGTTCTCAAAGCCTGTAAGGGAAATGGCTTGCAGCGAATTACGCTGAGAAACGTCAAATCCTCGAAATCGTCTGGTTGAACTGCCGACTTGACGACGCAACCCTATGCTATGCTATGAAATAAAGAAAGCCCTTCGACGTACTCGCCGAAGGGCATCTTGTTCCAGAAAGTGGAGGGAGGAGGACACCAATAGAACTTTTTCTGGAGGGGCTGGCCGACTGGAGCACGGCGTTGCGGCGACTGCTTGATCCACCAACACAACATGATTGATCCCGCTCATTATTCGCCAGAGAAAGGCGCTGGTCTACCTGTATTTAGAAGAGGCGAAACTGTCAGGTTCAGGGAGAATTCGCGATAATACCAGTCGATGGGGCTGAATGAGCTTGGCAACCTACTGTTTTCCGCGTTCGGGCGTGAACAACGAGGCAAGTTTCTTGGTTAGTGTACAAGGCCAATGTCATAAACCATCATTGACACATCAAGACTGTGAATTTCCGGACAGCAGCGGTCGGCAAGATGGATCGTGAAACAGAATGTCGGTTTGACCTGCCGATCACGGATGGCACATCGGAAACCGTATTTCTCCGCCATAATATTGACACTCTTTCGCTTCAAATCCTTTTTTGTTCACATTGCATAAAAAAGGGCGCCTTCAAGAGGCGCCCAACGGATTTAACCGTGCGCGTTGAAACCTTACTGTAATAGGTAAGGAAGCATCGCTCGGATACACTGCAGTTCAGTGTACAAACTTCCAATGACTAGTCAACTTCGATACGATCGAATTTGTTCGGAGATACCATCGATGTGACCAAATAACGGGCAGAAATATGATTAGCGTCATTCCCTATCGTCTTGGGCTGGACCTGGGGGCGTCATCTTTGGGCTGGGCAGTGATTCAACTTGATCAGTCAGGGGGGAAACCTGTTGGGATTTCTGCGGCCGGAGTTCGTATCTTTGAAGCGGGAGTCGAAGGAGATATCGAGCAAGGCAGAGATGCATCCCGAGCCGTTGTTCGCCGACAAGCCCGCCAGCCGAGACGGCAACAGTGGCGACGGCAGCGACGCAAACAGAAGCTCTTCATCTTGTTACAGCAGTTCGGCCTGCTTCCCGCATCCGCTGAAAATGATTCGGTCGCGAGGAAACAACTGCTGGATGATCTCGATGCGCAACTCACCGGGAAGTACGTTCCCGAAAACGATCATGATCTCCGGCAGAAACTTCCTTATCTGCTTCGGGATCGAGCCACTGCTGGTCCTGTCCCGCCTCATGAGTTGGGGCGTGCTCTTTACCATCTCGCCCAGCGCCGTGGTTATCTCAGTAATCGTAAAGGACAAAGCAAGGATGAAGATGCCGGGCAGGTTCTGAGCGCCATCGGTGAGATGGACGAGAAGTTGAAACAGAACAAACTGACACTGGGGGCTTACTTCAACCGAAAGTTGAATCCACACGAAGAACGGATTCGGCGTCGCTGGCTGAGTCGCAAGCAGTACCGTGATGAATTCAATGCGATTCAAGCCGCTCAGAAAGATGCCCATCCGCAACTGACCCTTGAAGTCTGGAAGACGATTGACGACGCGATTTTCTTCCAGCGACCACTGAAATCACAAAGCCATCTAATCGGCCGTTGTGAACTGGAATTCGATAAGCGGGGCAAAGGGCTCAAACGGTGCCCGCTGGCGCTCCCCATTGCCCAGAAATTTCGCATCCTTCAGAAAGTGAATGATCTGCGAGTGACGACAGCCTCCCGGCGAAATGAGCCGTTGACAGAGGCGGAGCGACAGAAACTTCTGAACGTCCTCAACGAAACCGGTGAGTTGAGTTGGTCCAAGGTAAAGAAGGTTTTGGGGCTCAAAGAAAAAGATATCAAGTTTTCCCTCGAAGAATGGGACGACAAACTGATTGGCAATCGCACCAATTCCAAGATGCTGCCGGTCTTTGGTCCCCGCTGGCTGGAACTTTCCGAAGACGAGCGAACAACGATCGCTCAGGAGGTGTTGCACTATCGGAAGCCGGAAGCGTTGCAGAAACGGGCAATGAAAGTCTGGGGACTCGACGAAGCCGCAGCGTATCAACTGGCATATAAAACACATCTGGAGGCGGATTATGCCAACCATAGTCGTCTGGCGATGGAGAAACTGATTGCAGGAAAGTCCGATATTCCTGGACTGGAAACCGGAGCCTCCTACAGCACGATTCGCCGTGCCCTCTTTCCTGAGAAATTCACCAGCGGCAAAATCCTTCCGTCGCTTCCTCCCGTGAATCAGTGGAAAGCTGATATCCGAAATCCCGCCGTCATTCGTGCCCTGACGGAACTGCGGAAGGTTGTCAATGCCGTGATCAAACGGTTCGGCAAACCGGAGCATATCCATATCGAACTGGCCCGTGAAATTCGCAATTCCAGAGTGAAACGCAAAGAAACCCATACCCAGAACCAGAAGAACCAGAAACGGCGACTGGATGCGGTCTCGTCAATCATCAAAGAAGGAGGACGTTCCAGCCCCCGTCGCAGCGATATCGAAAAGTGGCTACTCGCAGAGGAATGCGGATGGGAATGTCCCTACTGTGGAAAATCGATCAACCGAAAGCGACTATTAGCGGAAGATGCGGAATTCAACATTGAACATATCTTTCCGCGCCGCTATCTCGATGATTCCTTCCTCAACAAAACCGTTGCCTGCCGCACTTGTAACGATATTAAAGGGGATAAAACCCCGGCCCAGTCGTTTTCCGGCACGCGCTATGAAGAGATCCTCCAGCGAGTCGAACGTTTTCACGGGACAGCCCGAGATGTGAAGCTTCTGAGGTTCAAAACGGAAACGCCACCGCCAGATTTTACTGATCGACAACTGAACGACACCCGGTACAACTCGCGTTTGGCGGCAGAATACCTTCAACTGTTGTATGGAGGCAGATACGATGCCTCAGGCGAACAGCGAATTGTGTCACCAACTGGTCAACTCACCGGAAAAGTTCGTGCCAACTGGCAATTGAATGATCTATTGGGAATTGAGGATGGTGAGAAAGAACGGGAAGACCACCGACACCACGCGATTGATGCTGTCGTCATCGCGTTGATGACGCAAAAACAGATCCAGCGACTCTCTGAAGCCGCCAACAACAGTGAGAAACATCACTCCCGGCACTTCTTTGAATCAATTCAATGGCCATGGTCCAGTTTCAAAAATGACGTTACGTTCGCCATCGAAGCCATCAATGTCTCGCACCGCCCGACTCATACCATCGCCGGACCGCTGCATGCAGAAACGATCTACAGTAAGAATTTCGGGACTGAGAAAAAAGCGGAACACCGTGTTCGTAAGCACATCAGCAAACTGACTGCCAAGGAAATCAGCGGGGATCAGATTGTCGACCCGCGCGTTCGGGAAGCCGTTCAACGGAAATGGGCTGAACTCAAGAATGCCCTCCCCGGCAAACTGTGGGGAAACGACGATGCGGACTTCCCGATCTTAATGAATCAAGATGGCTCTGGTCGCGGATCTGTCATCCGTAAGGTCCGTCTGATCACAGACGCCAAGCCACGCGCCGTCGGCAAAGGCCCTCGAGCAAGGAACTACGCCTCCGGGAAGGATTCCAATTACGCCAGTCTCATTTACGCAGTTCTGGACAAAGACGGAAATGAAGTCCGTTGGGAACACGAAATCCTTGATCGACTCACGGCAAACCAGAATCACTCCCGGAATCACGGTAAGCTTGGTGAGAAAGTGCTGATTCCCGAGGAGACCGAAAAGCGAAAATTTAAATTCGCCCTCCGTAAGAATGACATGCTCCGCGTTCAGGGATCGGACGGAACGGACGTGCTCTACCGTGTGCAAGCGATCTCTATAGGAGAAATACAGCTCTGTCCCCATAACAAATCATTGATCCGGGGAAAGGAACGCAACCCTCGTAACCAAGTTCGGGCCATTGACAGTCTCCGCAAGTACAACGCTCGCCCATGCGTTGTCTCCCCGGCCGGTGAAATTCAAGAACGTTAATTCACCGATCTCGTGCGGGGAATTTTCTTGCATTCGCTACTTCGGCTACCAACAATACAACCTTTGTTAGTTGCAGGATGGTTTGGGATTGTGGACACCGGAGGTCACGTATACCTTCGGGGTCCAGGTGATGCGGAATCGTATTCTTGAAATCGCTGAACACCCCGCACGTCTTCGGGCTGAGCGGCGACAGTTGATTATTGATACCGGGGGAGTACTGGCCAGAGTCCCCTTTGAAGACTTGGCTGTTCTGGTCGTTGCACACCCTCAGGTTTCTTATACACAGGCCGTCCTTAACGAACTGATCGCAGCCGGTGGGGCGTTTCTCACCTGTGACGAACGTCGAATGCCGTCTGGATTGCTTCTTCCACTGGATGGAAATGTTGTCCAAACCGAACGGTTTCAAAAACAGGTTCAACTCACTGCTCCGCGCCGCAAACAACTTTGGCGGCAACTGATTCGAAGCAAAGTCCGAATGCAGTCCCTGCTGCTTCTGGAACGTCAGGGAACGGACCATGGGATCGGTCGCCTTGTTTCTGTGATCCGTTCCGGTGACCCTGGAAACGTCGAAGCTCAAGCGGCACGGCGGTATTGGAGTTCCCTTTTTGGCAGCGATTTTCGCCGGGACCGGGAGGCCGCAGACCACAATCGCCTGCTCAACTATGGTTACGCCGTATTACGCGCTGCAACCTCGCGGGCAATTGTTGCGTCAGGGTTGCATCCCACCATCGGCCTGCACCATCACAATAAATACAACAGTTTTTGCCTCGCGGACGACTTGATGGAACCGTACCGCCCGCTTGTGGATCGGGCCGTTGCCGGAATTCTGGACGGCCTTGAGTCGATGCCGGAAATAACACAATTAATTAGGGCTGAATTACTCGGAGCACTGACTGAACCAATCAGAATTCAGGGAGAGAACCGGTCGCTGTTCGACGCCCTGTCCAGAACTGCATCATCTCTGGTGCAATGTATCGTTGGAGAATCACGTGAACTGGTTCTCCCGGAGGGGTTTTACGATGCCAGGAGTCGAACATTATCTATCGGAATATAAAAGCATGTGGTTGTTCACGATGTTTGATCTCCCTGTCGACGACAAACGAGCCCGTCGGGATTACGTCAGGTTTCGCAACTTACTCCTTGATAATGGGTTCACACAAATGCAATACTCCGTCTACGCTCGCTTTTGTGGAAGCGAGGAGATTGCTGAAACCTACCGAAGAATAATCGAATCCAAGCTACCGCCAGACGGATATGTCCGACTGCTGGCCGTGACTGACCGACAATTCGGGAAAATGCAAAGTTTTCATGGAAAAAAGCGAGCAACCAATGAGCCTGCCCCGACGCAATTGTTGCTTTTTTGAGGTCCCCCTTTGCTGGAAGTTCTTCAGTAACTGTGGTTTACATGGGAGGTAGTGTATCCGAGCGACGCTTCCCTGCGAACTACAGCTCGTCACACTCGACGATCTTCACCCGCAGCAGTGTATCCGAGCGACGCTTCCCTGCGAACTACAGCGATGGCAGTTGCCGGTCTTCCATTCCTTTTAGTGTATCCGAGCGACGCTTCCCTGCGAACTACAGCGGTCTGAACGATGCACTGGAATCGCTTTCAAGTGTATCCGAGCGACGCTTCCCTGCGAACTACAGCCGAAACTTCAGTTCTTGGTTGCGGCTGTAGAGTGTATCCGAGCGACGCTTCCCTGCGAACTACAGCGAAACACAAAAGGCACTCGATAAGGGCGTGAGTGTATCCGAGCGACGCTTCCCTGCGAACTACAGCGTTATCGATACCTGAAGTGCTTGCTGTCTGAGTGTATCCGAGCGACGCTTCCCTGCGAACTACAGCACGGGAAACTGTTCTTCATCGGCACGTCGAAGTGTATCCGAGCGACGCTTCCCTGCGAACTACAGCAGCTTCTCATCAGCCTCTGTCTCCCCAAGTAGTGTATCCGAGCGACGCTTCCCTGCGAACTACAGCGGCTCCGGCGCCGGATCGACAAGGTTATTAAGTGTATCCGAGCGACGCTTCCCTGCGAACTACAGCAGTACATCAAAGATACGGACGTTCCGCGAAAGTGTATCCGAGCGACGCTTCCCTGCGAACTACAGCTATTCCATTGGTCGATCCTCAAATACTGTAAGTGTATCCGAGCGACGCTTCCCTGCGAACTACAGCGGGCTCGGCAGACTGGCAAGGCCGATCCCGAGTGTATCCGAGCGACGCTTCCCTGCGAACTACAGCTTAATCAGTTGCCACCGGTTGGGAGAGGTGAGTGTATCCGAGCGACGCTTCCCTGCGAACTACAGCGTCTTGAAACAGATTCAGACCGCGTTGGCGAGTGTATCCGAGCGACGCTTCCCTGCGAACTACAGCTTCCTCAACAATGCCACGTGACCAGCGTACAGTGTATCCGAGCGACGCTTCCCTGCGAACTACAGCTTGATCGGGACAGCCCGGAATTTTCCGCTCAGTGTATCCGAGCGACGCTTCCCTGCGAACTACAGCATCTGATTTCGCGCGTGATCACGTTGGGGAAGTGTATCCGAGCGACGCTTCCCTGCGAACTACAGCGCCCTCATTCCCGTGTCTCCTGGTCGAGACAGTGTATCCGAGCGACGCTTCCCTGCGAACTACAGCCTGGTTGTTCAGAGCGAAACTGAAGATCAGAGTGTATCCGAGCGACGCTTCCCTGCGAACTACAGCGTCGCTATACAGATATAGACGAAACCGTTGAGTGTATCCGAGCGACGCTTCCCTGCGAACTACAGCGTAAGAGAGCATTTCCTGAATCCCTTCCGCAGTGTATCCGAGCGACGCTTCCCTGCGAACTACAGCACATATTGATATCGGTTGACGACACGTTTTAGTGTATCCGAGCGACGCTTCCCTGCGAACTACAGCCGCATACACCAGCCATCCGCGATCAAGGTAGTGTATCCGAGCGACGCTTCCCTGCGAACTACAGCGGCTCCGGCGCCGGATCGACAAGGTTATTAAGTGTATCCGAGCGACGCTTCCCTGCGAACTACAGCACTTTTCGTTGATGACGTTATCCATCGTCTAGTGTATCCGAGCGACGCTTCCCTGCGAACTACAGCTATTTGTTGCCGTTGGTGTTCAACCAGCCAAGTGTATCCGAGCGACGCTTCCCTGC
>DATMFC010000529.1:0-7712 GCA_035556335.1 Planctomicrobium sp.
TTCGGCGAGGCCGACGTTCACTTGAAGATTGCTGTAGTAATAATCTTCCGCCAGCGCCCCCGTTGCATCCCGACGGGAAGACGGGAAGTCATAGGCTTGCAGTCGAACCGGCAGTCCGGTCGCCTGATCGATGTAGAGTCTGGTCGTCTGAAACTTCGCTTTCGCGTGCCGTTGACTATGGGTTACCTCAACCAGCTGGCACTTGAGGGAATCGACAGGAACGTCCGATTTGACCGTAACGGTCATTCCCTCAAGATCGGCTTCATTCAGCCAGGTTTCAATCAACTTGGTGACGAGAGTTCGCAAACCGATATCAGTGAGCGGATACCGGTTGTCGTCCATGGCATAACTGCCGGTGGGGTCGAGAGCAACCGTCCCGGCGAGTGACGCAAACCCGACATCTTTCACCAGAATGCGGTTATTGTTTGCCCCTCTCACATAGAGAACTTCACGCCCCGCACTGGGATTGAGGAATTTCAGATAGACGCTGAACGGCTCTTCCCGCAACTTGAGCGTCATTCGGGACTCGCGGACTTTTCTACCGACCAGTTCCGTCTTTAGAAAAGTTGCTGTGTAATCCTCGACCTCGTCCAGTTTTTTCAGGCCAGCCTGGGCGATATCAAGAGCAGGGCGCAGCATGTGATCCTGCGGAGTTGCTGCGACTTTGGCCAGAATTGGACTAGAATCGGCAAAAGTCGGTATCGTCCATAGACTTACGCCGAGTGCAGAAACACCGGCAACCGATTGCCCCAGAAAGATACGTCGGCTGATATGTTCGTTCATCATAAATACAGACTCCGTCCAGTGCTGAGACGGACTGGTTTATCGAACGCGATAATCCAGAACGTCCTTCAACTGTTCGATTGATCGTCTATTTACTCTGCCCGACTTGCCGATTGCTACTTGAATTCTACCCGCAACGATCAGGTAGACTAGTGAACTTATTGGCACATACAGCAACACATGCTGATTTATTAGTTCCCTGAAATGACATGAATCCGTAATTGATCAAGTTGAGCGATCCCTGGTCCGGCCAGTTCCAGTCGCAGACGCAGAATTCCTTCACGCGGGGCGCGCCGCATCGTCCGAAAGCTGGTCCAGTTCTCGGTTTTCTTCTTGAAGACGCTGGCCCCCTCCCGGCCGGTGAGGGTCTCGAAAATGGAGAACTGATGCCCCGGACCTGTCAGAGGATACGGGACACGGACCTGACCGGTGATCAAAATCAGATCCCCCGGTTGAACGTGAATTTTGGGACTCGTCAGAATCGCCGCTTCTCCTGCCGGTGCATTCGGTTTGACAATCATCGACAGGTATCCCCCCTCGGTTGCCCCCCCCTGTTCCAGCCGGAGTGACGTCCATTGTCGACTGGTCGACCCGTCCGCCCAGCCGTCTCCCGTCTCCTGATTCGCGGAAAGAAGGAACTCCTGCTCGCTGTCGAAACTTCCTGAAGGGAGCAGGTTCGGTCCCAGTCGTTGCTGGCGTCCGAGTGCCGCCAGCAGTCTCCAGTGCTCTGGCAGTGTCTGGAAACTGGTGGCTTCCAGTGTCGAGGTGGGACCCGACATCGGATCAACCGCGGCATCCCAGTGACTCCGTTGAATCCGTCGGAGATATTGCATTCCGCGCTGGCTCGCAACCCGTGCCTCATCGGCCCGTTGTGACCTCAGTTCCAGATGCGCCTGATCGATTGCGCTCGCGGCCTGTTCGAGGGCAATGTCGATTCCCGGTTGCACTGGTGCGCCGACCTTGATCAGTTCTTCCTGAACCTTGCTGACCCGTTGATATTTCGCTGTCGCCAGAGAGACGAATGCTTCAGCCGCTTCATTGCGATTCTGTCGGGCAAAGTTCCGCAATGCCTCCCCATCAGATGGTTGAGTAGGAACAACAATGGCGGCGACCTGATCGAATTCCCGCAGTGTCACTTCAGTCCCCCCTGCCACGCGATCCATGTCCAGATTCGACTGGCTGACACCGGTCGGAGTGACCTCCCAGGCTTGTGACGCATCAATTCCGCGAATCAACACTCGAACGGCCTGTGCTGTTTGCGCGCCCGGCACACACTGGCTTCCCGGTTCATGCCAGACGAGAAGAATCAGCAGCCCTTTTGCGGTCTGAAAGACGGTCGCACGAATTTCGGCGGCCGCTCCAGATTGCGGTGCAACATGTCCGGCCGGAGTGACAGCACGATCCCAGCGTGAACCCAGCGGCGTTCTTTGACTTTCCAGCGATGGACCATTTCCGACTTGAACAGAAATGTCGTCGACAATACGCCCGGTTGCGAGAAACGGCTCCAGCGTGCGGCAATGAATACTGAAGATTCGAATCGCCTCCAGCCGTTCGTTCAAACCGGACGTCGTGGTATCAAAGGGAATCTGCTTCCAGAATCCGATCCCTTTATATCCGGCGGCAATCGCTTCGTATCCCTGATGCAGGATCTGTTCCGGTTCTACGATGGGAACAATATCTCGTCCTGAAAAATAATCGAGCAACGGACCGGAGGCTTCCGTCTGCACAAAGGTAAACATCGGCTTGCCAGGCAAGGCATGGTCACGACGTCCACGCAGTTCCGCGAAATGGTCGGGACTGGAAACGTCCGTGTGAATGGCGAATCGACTGCTCGAGAGAATGTCGATATGGCGATGAAAGCCCCGTTCGTCTCCCGCAACATCGGCGAGAATGGGACGCCGGATTTCACGATCAGCATCCCGCACCTGTTCGGCCCAGTTGCTGATGTACTTCCGGTCTTCAATCGGAACTTTGATCCCCAGTATCCAGGCCCAGATGGGAGAAGTTCCACTCGGAATGGTTTTGATTCCGGAACTTTTCAGGATTGCTTCTTCAGGAGTCGGCTGAGGTGGAGCAGCGATCCCTCCGATCTTCATTCCCTCCAGCGCGGCCAGAAGCGGAGCATCTTCATAATCCCGGACCCAGAGCATATTGACTCCGGTTTTCGCGATCAGTTCCAGACGTTCGCCATGGTACAACGTGAAGATCGGGAAAAACGGTTCGCCATCCTTACGAATGCAATCGTCAACAATGGTCAGCCGTGACACATCCCGACTCTCGGCGGAGACCGGCTCCGCAACGATTTTCACCGGTTCCACAATCGGCCCGACTTCCAGATCATCGAGTTGCAGCGCAGAGTTTCCCTGCGGCAATTGAAGGGAAATAATGAGCTGGTCAATGTAGGCATTCCGTTCGTCCATCTTGAACGGAGCGATACCGTCTGAAAGCTGACTGCGCAGCCGTAGCAGTCGGCTTTGCATCGCTTCGTTACTGGTGCGACAGATCAGTTGCTGCCACTCTCCGAGTTGCTTGTAAGTTTCTCCTGAAAGCTCAATCGCCAGTGGCTGATTCGTTCGAGGATCGTTTTGATGCGGGAACCGGATTCGGACTCCGATCCTCAGGTTCGGACAGTTCGAGCGAATGCGAATCGATGCCGTCAACTCGTCCAGAATTCGGGCACGAGGCAGATCAATAACGACTCGTTCTCCCTCCATCGAAACGTCATTGGAGAAGAATGTCAGCCGCTCGCATCGTTCCCCTGAAAATCGGTCTTCCGTCGTCACCTGATGTGAGGTCAGCGCGGCAGCGATCGCGTGCGTCTCAACATGGCTGACCAGAGGTTCTGTTTCAAATCCATGTTGACGCATGGATGAAGGGGGGGGGGCGGCAGTGGCGTTTCTGAATAGCATCAAAAACATAAAAACCGCAGAAATTGTGCGACCAAACCTCATTGCGCCCCCCTGCTGCGATGTGACGCGTCAATTTCGTTTGATTCGTTAAGATCGGGCTGCAACTTGAAACATTCCGGGGGAATTGAGAACTTTGGCTCAAGTCTCTTGCGAGCAGTCGTTGGCTTTTGGCAACATGAGAGACGTTGGTTCCAAATACCGTTTATCACAATTGTGAGTTTTGTATTTCGGACGCTTCTGCAGGGCACAAAATTATTGATGAGTTGCGTTGGAAGTTGCCAGCGCTCAGACGGGGGGATTCTCTTCATGCAAAACGCAATTCGATTTCCGGAAACCTCGTCCGACGAACTCCCGCGAGAAGTAATCGAGTTGGGAAAGCGAATTGCCAATTTGCCAGACCAGTACTTTCGGGAATTAGAACAGCCGTATACTCAGGTGGTGGATTGCATTCGTCGCCGTCGACGAATTCTCAATCTCGTGCAGGAAGCGTTGTCTCAATTGCGTCTGGACGTGAAATACCTCATGTTCGATCTGGAAGTGACGCGGGAAGAACGGGACAGGTTACGGGCTCAACTGGATGAAATGGAACCGGGGGATTTTGGTTCAGCATCGTAATGGGATGTCATCAGGGAGTCGTATCAAAACACTGTTAAATTACAGTGAATTTTCACAAGTGAACGCCTACTTCTGTTTGGCTCCCTCTTCTTTCCTCTCCTGCTGAGTCGCATCTTTGCGAACGGATGGAGTTGTTGTCACCGGGAGCGTGGGCTGCTTCGGTTTTCCATGCAGGAATACCGGAATTCGTATCGAAGGGAAATCCGGGTCATCGGTGCGAACAAGGAGCGATGCCGTCTGTGAGCCAGAGGCGAGTGTCCCCTTGACCGTGACAAGCACCGGAATTGTCGTCGTCTCGGCATTGACCTCTTTGGATTGAATCTCCGTCACCAGATTCGGGCTGGAGGACGTAACTTCGACCAGATTCAATTCTTTTCCCCGACGGTCGGCAATACGAATCGTACTTTCCAGCTTCCCTTCTGAAAGCTGGTAGAAATATAACTCCGGCGGTGTGACCTGAACCCGGCGTTCCGGAACGGTCAGGCGAAATGTCACCGTTTCTTCGCGCGGCCCCTGATCGAAATAATGGACACGAACGCTGTATTGCTGAGGGCCAGATGGTTCCCGGGCGGTATCGACCTGAACCTCAAAAAGTCCTTGTGATCCAGGTCCATAAATCTTGCGCTCACCAAGCATCTTCGGAGCCAGACAGCCGCAACTTGGTTCCAGCCGGACAATTTCCAGCGGTCCCCGTCCTCGGTTCCAGAATGAGAACGGAACTGTAATTTTCCCCGTCGCCGGAATCTCTCGCAAGTTCACGGCATATTGCCGGAACGCCAATGATGATAATGGTTTCGTGCTCTCCAGAGACCGTTCCAGCGGTTCCCAGGACATCGCGCAGAATGCGATCAGAAAGGGGGAAATTCCCACCACGCCCAGACAAAACCGGACGACAGACCGCATTCGGCTTGTGGGTTGTTCTTCCATGAACCTGCCTCCCTCGGCTTGAGAATCACCTTGGGATGACATCTCAACAGCTCATAAGGATCTTATTGAAAACTTAACATTTCCAGCATTTTACGAGAAAATTGGTGGTGTCCGCAAGATAGATCCAAGAGAGTTCCAAGGCGTTCGCTTTATTGAAAATCGCCTGGGAGGGCGAGGCTCCTGCCGAGCCGCAAACCATGGAAAGCGTGATCTTTCATGCGGCTCAGCAGGAGCTTCGCCCTCCCGAAGAATGCAGAGAAACCACGGAAGAAACGGAAAATACGAAAGTTAAGGGGGAGACGGAGATGCACTGAAAACAGGCTGTCGTTTCAGTGAATCACCGAATTTCTTCACCACCCGTGCTCTTGATCCCGGTTCAGCAATTTCCGTCTTTTCCGTGGTTCCTCCCTTTGAATGAAGTCTTACGGCTTTGGTTCCTCATTCGGAGACTCTTCGGGAATATAGGTGTAAGTCCCATTGTTCTGGTCTGCGATCTCCCGCAACAGTTTCTCTCCCCGATCGCTGGCAAAACCGATGGTGTGAATGGGAATTCCGGTTTTGTTGAATTTGGTCACACTCGTGACGAACGGCAATGTGATCTGACCATCCGTCAGAAAGTAGATCGCTTGAGGTTTCAGGCGAATCGCCCGAATCAAGGCATCACGCGGCATTGTCTGCTGACTCTGCGCAGGGACCTGTGCCATCCAGTTCAGGTAGAATTGTTTGGATGCCTCGTCCCCGGTGACCAGTGTTCTGGCAGGCATGGACATTGGGCCATCTCCAAAAAAGATGATGAAGAACCGGTCATTCTCAGTCATCGCGGTGATGGTTTTCAACAGTTCGAACTTCACCCGATTGAAACGGGTTCTTGCGGGGCCCGGGTAGGGAAAGTTCATGCTGCTGGAGGCGTCGACAACAAAGACAGTGCTGGGATGACGGGTTCCTGCGCCGAAGAAATCCTTTGTGCCAGATCCTTTCCCGTCACCGGAATTCGTTCCATCTCCGCTTCCTTCGCCAGAGCCTTGTCCCCCCGGACGACCGTTGCCCGCTTTTCCAGAAACGGGCTGCAGGAATTCGTCAGAAGAGATACTCTCCTCTTGATGGCTGACAAACCCATCACCAGATTTCAGAGTGACAAAAGAATCGTCGACGATGCGCGTCATGAGCAGGCGTGCTGCTGTGTCTGCTTCTTGAGTCGCCGTGGAATTGCTCTCTCTGGCGAATGATTCGAAACCGCCAGAGAGTTCGACAGACGTTCCCAGTCCGTCAGCACTGGCTAATGTGGTGTCGATGGAATTCGAAATCGAGATGGCTGCATTCCCGTCTCCGAGAGTGTTGAGTCCCGGGAGGACGATCGCGGCAAGCAAACCGAGTCCGAACAGGTGCATCACGAGCGAGCCGATGTATGCATACGACGCCCCCCAGTCGTTGACCGACGCATTGAATCGTTCGGGATTGATCGGGGATTCGGGCATGGCGTCAGTGGAGGCTCTCCTGCTTTCTATCTATTGGTCACGGTCTTGTGTCTATAATCATCCTTGCCAGATCGAAGAGAATAGAAAACGGAACCCTATTGGGATATCGGCCGAGCCGGGGATGAGTCTCCGCTGACATTCACGGTATCCCAGTGAAAACCATCCTGTAAAATAGATTTTCGTTCGAAACCGAACTTTTCCGAAAACTGCTGGCTCTGAAGATTACCACCGTTCGCATTACCGAAGTCCCTGCTGGCATCCAAATATTCAAGGGAGTTCCATGACGCCCGCTCCTGCCCCTGACAAGGCGATTATCTATTTTGATGGGTATTGTGGTTTCTGTAACGGAGTCGTGAACTACTTTCTCGATCACGATCCTCAGGGGAAGCTGTTGTTTGCTCCGCTTCAGGGAGAAACTGCCCGACAGTTTCTCAGTGAACGTGAGCGGGGGGACCTCACGAGTATCGTTGTGACGGTAAACGGAAAAAATTATCGGAAGTCAGCGGCCACCGTACGTATTCTCTGGCAACTCGGGGGAATCTGGGGACGACTGGGAACACTCCTCTGGTTGATCCCCTTGCCGATCCGCGATCTGGGGTACATCATCGTGGCACGCCTTCGCTACCGAATCGCCGGTCGACTGGAAGCTTGTCGAATGCCGCGAGAAGGAGAGCAGGAACGGTTTCTTCCGTGAGATGATGTCTGCTCTGAGTCTGATTTCGCAGAGTTCCCTCCGCACTCGAGATGTCTCTTGTTGAGCGTACAAGTCTTTCAGAATCTCCCGTTTTCGATGGCCGCTGACACCAGAAAATCTGAACCGCTCCTGAAATCATGAAGTTGTTCTCGATCCGTTTTTTGTCGCAATTTCTGCAATTATGTCGATTCTCCCGGGAAATGGTTCATGAAGTGTGCGAGTTTTTCGAGCGTTTCTCAACTGAGAAATTGACATTTGATGGCATTCTGATGTAACGTGAAGTGCGATCCACTTGTACTTCATCGAGGC
>DATMFC010000530.1:0-2140 GCA_035556335.1 Planctomicrobium sp.
AAGTCTTGAATTTCCGTTGATGCGGAGTAGACACCATTACGTGTTGCAACCACTTCTCCTTCAAGGCATTGTGATTTAACGTGCAAAAAGCTGCAGAGCTTGGGAACAAGGGAAATCAACTTCACTTGGCGAATGTGTTACCCAATTTTGAATTTCTGATTTTATTCCCCTACACAGGTTGAAGGGTTTCCACACTAATCGGGCGACCGCTTCGAATACTTTCGGCCTCAGCATAGCAGATTCGCAGAGCCTGTGTTGCCGTGGTGGCGGCAAGTGTCGTGGGGACTTCGCCTGACTGCACGGCATTGATGGCAGCCTGAATTTCTTCGGTAAACGCGGCACACCATTCCGTTCCCCCGCCGGGTTGCGGCGTGGTGACTCCCGTTTCTTTGGAGATAAGAGTCAACGGCCGATTGACGACCCATTGGTCCCCGTAGGTTCCAGCGTCGAACTGAATCGTGGCGTCGTCGAGAAAGAATTCAAAACTCTGCGCGAACTTCAGGTCGGGAGCCGCAATTCCTCCACTGACACTGTTCACACTCAAATCGGGATCGCCGTACACATACTGCGTGCTGACATGATTGACGAATCCTTCTTTCAACAGTCCTCGTGAAAACACGCTCTGCGGAACACCACACAAGACGTTGAGATAATGATTATCGTGAATGTGCAGGTCGATTCCCCAGCCTCCCAGTTTTCGGAAGTCACTGATGTCTGCCGACCAGGAGGGAGGAGCGATCACGCGTCGTAACGTGGCTCCCCGAAGCGGACCATACTTTCCACTTTGAATCTGCTCGTGAGCCCAGCGGAACTCCGGGAAGAAGGGGAGCACATGCGCGACCATCAACAGCTTGCCGGCTTTCTTTGCAGCCGCCAGCATCCGTTCCGCTGCATCCAGTTCGATGGCGATCGGCTTTTCGACGAGAACATGTTTTCCGGCAGCCAGCGCGGCGAGCGTCATCTCTTCATGCTGGTCGGTGGGAAGACAGATATGAACCAGATCAATCTCTGGGTCAGCCAGAAGTTCGTCCGTCTCGCAATAGGTTTTGACTCCGGTCAAATCCGTATTCGCACTTCCTCGTGGGCCGAAGTTCCCCTGAATATCAGACCAATCGCCATTTCGCTTCTTCTCGCTTCGAGTCGCAATCGCCGTGACACTTCCACCGGTCACCTGACGGTAGGCTTCGAAGTGGGTCATCCCCATGAATCCCAGACCGATAATTCCGCTGCGTACGCTCATCAATGGGTCCCCTCTTGGATCACTGCAGTATTACGACATGATTTTGAGAACGTACCAGAGGATTACGAGAGACTCAACCAGCCTGCCACGGGATCCCCAAAGTTGAAAGCTCTCTGCAAAAATCCGGGCAAAAGCGGTAACTGTCTGGCAATAGCTCAACTGAATCAGACATGAAGAGGAACCACGGGAAGAACGGAAGAGACGGAAATGGGACAAGGGGATCTGACAACGTTTCAAAAACAGACCGTGTTTCCAGAAACCGGTCAGGATTTCTTGTCACTCATTCAGATCAATTTCTTTCCGTGATTTCCGTCTTTTCCGTGGTAAATCCTCCGACTCAAACCCCGCTTCGGGCAAACACGTGCTGGGCACTTTCGATCACGGCCGTCAGGTCTTCATTCTGAAGAAGTCGTCTCACTTCCTGTTCGGATTCCAATGGGATCAGGAACAAATCGGAAATTTCAGACGGAGGCAACTTGCTTAGTAATGAGACATTGGCCCAGTCGACCGCAGCCGCAATCCGTGAGGCGGCAATCAGGTCGGGTGTGTTCGCCTTTTGAATCGGTCGCAAAGCGTCGCGTGGTTCGCGGACCGATTTCAGAATCTCCAACCCCGGCCCCGGTGGTGTTTCAATCTGAGAAAGAACCACAATTCGGCCATTGCGTTCCACCAGTCGCCGACCCACATCAATCGCGGCGGCAACCTGTTCCCAGCCATGTCCATTCGCATCGGCCGTGACCGTAACCAGAACCAGTTCCGCCCGTTCGTCAGCCGTGACTGTCCATCGGGAAGAGAGCGTCTGTTGAGCCCGTTTCAACACGGCATTCGTCTGACCAAACAGAATCTGATGTGCATTCACTCCATTCGCAGGAACGACTGCAACAGACAACTGCAATCCGA
>DATMFC010000531.1:0-2022 GCA_035556335.1 Planctomicrobium sp.
TCCCGCCAGGAACGCATCCAGCCCCGCCTGAGCTTGTCGCAACGGGAGATTGTCCGGCAACATATCCGGCAAACCTGAGGTATGCGTCAGCAGATGTCGAACGGTCATTAAGCGTCGGGCCGGCTCCCGGAAATCAGGAAGAAACTCCGACACCCGTTGACTGAGCCCCAATTTCCCCCGTTCAACAAGAAGCAGGATTCCCATCGCCACCATCGGCTTGGTGAGAGACGCGATCAGAAACAATGTCTGCTCATCCACCGGAACGTCTGCTTCCAGTCGTTGTGATCCGAAATGATGAACCCCCGTTGTTTTCCCGGCACGTTGAACCTGAAGCGACAACGCAGGGAGAACTCCACTCCGGCACTGCTGTTCAGCGAAGGCGAGTACGTGCTCCCAGCGACGGGAATCCAGTCCCAGTTCTTCTGGTCGGGCGACTTGAAACAGATCAGACAATACCAAGGGGTTCTGCTGCGTCATTTTCCTGCCGGGCATTTCATGTTAAAACCTAGAACGAGGAACAGACGTCTACTTCATTTCAATAAAGTGTTACTGATCTCAAATTTTCGCAGTGCAGTAATGTCAGGGATCACCTGACTTGAATGGATCATCATGTTGCAGACAGCGCTTCACGACTGGCATGCCGCCAATGGCGGACGGATGGTGGAATTTGCCGGATGGCACATGCCGATTCAATACGGCTCAATTGTCGAAGAACACCATGCCGTTCGTCAACGTGTCGGACAATTCGACATCGCTCACATGGGCCGACTCTGGTTCCGTGGTCCCGATCAGGTGGCTTTTCTGGACCGCTTCGTCACCAACGATGTGACAAAAATTAAACCGGGACAGGTGCGTTACTCCCTTGTCTGCCGTGAAGATGGGGGGATTCTGGACGATGTTCTCATCTACCAGCTCGAAGACGAAATCCTTCTCGTCGTGAACGGGGCCAATCGCGAAAAGATTGTCTCCTGGATCAAGGCTCATCCCGGTTCGGAAGAGGCGACATTCACGGATGAAACCTTGAATTCCTTTATGCTGGCGTTACAGGGGCCGCAGTCACAGACGCTGCTGCAACCGCATGTGGATATCGATCTGAATGAAATCCGGTACTACAACGCCCGTCGGGGAACCGCCTTCGGAATTCCCGCCGTCATCAGCCGAACGGGATACACCGGCGAAGACGGCTTCGAACTCATCGTGGACAATTCACAGGCATTAGACCTCTGGACGAAGCTGATTCAGGCTAACCCTGACATCCCTGTTCAACCCTGCGGACTCGGCTGCCGGGACACATTACGACTCGAAGCGGCAATGCCGTTGTATGGTCATGAGATGGATGAGTCGGTTGATCCGTACACGGCGAACCTGTCGTTTGGTGTTCGTCTTCAGAAAGCGGATTACATTGGGAAAGAGACACTCACCACACTCTCGCAACGGGACGATCTTCCGAAACGAGTCGGATTGGCTCTGGATGGAAAACGAATCGCCCGGCAAGGATCAGACGTTTACTTCGAGTCGGAGAAAGTGGGAACCGTCACCTCTGGAACCTTTTCTCCGACGCTGGAACAGTCCCTCGCGATGGCCAGTGTGGATCCGAAAGTGAGTGAACCGGGAAGTATCGTTGAAATCGACATCCGTGGAACCCGACTTCCCGCCAAGGTCGTCCCGCTTCCGTTCTATAAAAGACCGCAGTAAGACTACAGTAAGAGAACTCACGCAAAAGCGCTAAGGCGCAAAGAGAAGAATAGAACATGGGCCAAAGTCCCGTTCAGCCGAATGATTCACCACGGAAAAGGCGGAAGCAACGGAACCGGAATGAAGAAAACAAGAGCGGGATGACGTTGTCATTTTCTGAAATGACATTCTGTTTTCAGCAGATCACCGTTTCTTCTTTATATTTCCGTGTTTTCCGTTCTTTCCGTGGTTCCTCTGAATGATCCGGCCAAGCGACCTCTCTTGATTTCTTTGCGCCTTTGCGCCTTTGCGTGAGAATCTTCTTCTCTCCCACTCATCAAAGAACTG
>DATMFC010000532.1:0-4661 GCA_035556335.1 Planctomicrobium sp.
CCGAAGTTTTCGTCGGGTCAGGTGGTGATCACTCGGAACGCCTTGGAAACCTTGACTCAGGAAGAGGTTCACACCGCACTGGCCCGGCATTTACAGGGGGATTGGGGGGACTGTGATCCGGAGGATGCCGCCGAGAACGAGCTTTCACTAACTGAGGGGTTTCGGTTGTTCTCGGTTTATCACACCGCAGCACAGGTGAAATTCTGGGTGATTACCGAAGCCGATCGTTCTGTCACGACGGTGTTAATGCCGGAGGACTATTAAAGAATTTTCATTAGAGCAGTTTGCTCTACCATGTGCCCGCGCAGCGCGGTGTTCGAACAGGAAAAAGACTGAATCCCGCGTGGCAAGGACGAGTAAGTCATTTTGCAAGTTGCTCTAGTGCGAATCGATCGATCACTCCCCGTAATGGGGAGTTTTTTTTATGCACTCACAACTTAATATAAGGAGTTATTGCCATGCGTCAACGTGAATTGAATCGTGCTGTGGCCCGTTCGACGGGGGAGACCGTCACCACGATTTCCCGGTTTGGATTTATCCCACTGGTGCCGGAACCGATTGACCGGGAGCCCCGGTTTCTCGATTGGGATGAACTCGATTCTCAACGCAACGGAGGACGCGCACCGGTGTTCTCCTCCGTCCCTGCCCTCCGAAGGAAATAATGTCTGCCCGAGAGAAGTTAAATATGGCCGCCTTCAACGGCAGCCTGATCATCGCCGGTGCCCTGGGGGTGCTGGCCCAATCCTGGCCCCTGTTCTGGGGCGTGTTTTGTCTCCTGATCGTCAGCAACCTGGTCACCGGTGGGATCCGTGTGAAGAGGAAGTAGTAAAGAACCACAGATTGACGATTAGGTTCTGAACAAGTGAACTTTAATTAACAACGTGAAAGGTCTCTATGAAGATTCTATTTTTGAATAATGACGGTGGGGGATATGCGAATCATATTGATGTGGAACCGCAGACGACGCTGTCGCAACTCTTCTCCGACCGATTGCCTCATGGCTGTCCGGAGGATTACCTGATCCGCGTCAACCGCCAACCGGCCCCCGCCGAGTATGTGCTCCAGGAAGGAGACCGTGTCTCCCTCACTCCGACCAAGATCGAAGGAGCCAGGTGATGACATGCGAGCAAGTCTCTCTGGTGGGAGGCTTGCTTTTGTTTTTGAAGAAGACTCACGCAAAGGCGCCAAGGCGCAAAGAAATAAATAAGGAACTCTCACATCTTAGCGCCTTGGCGTGAGATTCCTTTTCTTTCTCTTCATCTATTTCACTCCAATTGGAAAGGAGAGGCGTATTACGATGAATACTCAACTTCAGACACGACTACGAGCAGCGTTACAGATCCAGCAGCATGATGAATCCTTGACGGTGTCGACCGTGCCGGATCCCCCGCAGGAGCTTTGGCTTCTGCTCAAGCAGGCCGGGAGGCATCTGAAACACTGTCGTCAACAGGGCTGGAACGGGACAGCGACCCGACTGGAGGACCGTTACCTTCAGCAACTGGAGCGACTGGGAGCCCGTTGCCGGGAATTGGTGGCGGTCTTTCAGCAGCAGAAATCCGGTGTTTTCGTCCCCTCTTTGCGGGATCTGTACGAAGAACTGCGGGCTCTGGAGCAGGAGTTTCCGGAGGTCCGGATTGATCTGGCGGAGAAGACCGTCTCGGTCATCACTCCGCCAATCATACTGGAGGGGGGCGAACTGGGGCCATTTGAGATCCGTCTCGACTGGACCTCCCTCAGAGACAGCACGTCTTATCAGGTACTGGCGCTGGAACCGAATCCGGCGGGAGAGTCTTCCGCCACCACGCATCCCCATGTTTATGAGAATACGCTCTGCGAAGGAGACGCGAAATTCGCAATTCGAATTGCCTTACAACAGGGACGGCTGTTCGATGTCTTTCTGCTGATCAGTCGCGTGTTACACACTTATAACCCGGGGAGTGCTGATACCAAGCTTTCGGAATGGGACGGGGTCTGTTGCCCAGACTGCGGCGATCATTGCGGGATTGAGGACTTCGGTCGCTGTGATCAGTGTGACATCGAACGGTGTGATCCGTGCCTGACCGGATGCGGTGACTGCGGCAATTCCCTCTGCTCCCGTTGCGAACACCTCTGTGACGGGTGTCAGGAACCCCATTGCCCCGGCTGTCTGGAATCTTGTTCCGACTGTGCCCGTTCTGTCTGTCCTGCCTGTCAATCTGACGGATATTGCCAAGATTGTTACAACCTTTTACTCGAAGAAGAGAACCATGACCAAACAGACTTTTCAGACGAAACGCTTATTACGCCGACAACTCCGCCGCACCCGACAGAAACGGTTTCGCAAACCGACATTGACGTTCAGCCCCACCGCCTGGTCGAAGCTGCGGTTTCTCCGTGACCTGGGACCGACCGAAGTGGGGGCCTTTGGAATCGCTCCTGCGGACAACCTGCTGCGGGTCGAGGAACTTCAACTGATCAAACAGGCCTGCACGACGGTCACGGTGAAGTTCGACGACACCGCCGTGGCCGAGTTCTTCGAGGATCAGGTGGATCTGGGACGTACTCCAGAACAGTTCGGGCGAATCTGGATTCATACGCATCCCGGCAACTGTCCCCGTCCCAGTTCCGTGGATCGGGCCACCTTTCGACGCTGCTTCGGGCGCTGCGACTGGGCGGTCATGTTGATTCTCGCCCGCAATGACAGCACGTACGCCGAACTCCACTGGAAACAGGGACAGGCCCGACTCCCGCTGCAGGTCCACATTGACTACTCTCAGCCATTCGAGGGAACAAAGTTCGAGGAATGGGAACAGGAGTACCGGGAGACGGTCCAGCACGCAGCCCTTGTTCACGAACGCCACGATCCTCATGATTGGCTTTTCGAGGAGTTCTCCCGGCACATCGCGGAACCAGTCAGCACCCCACTTCTGGAGACCTGTCCATGACCGATCGTTTTCAGAGGCAACAGGATCTTGTGCCGCGGGAAAGACTGGAATCATTGATCGTGACGGTGATTGGTGTCGGGGCCATCGGTCGACAGGTAGCCCTGCAACTGGCCGCCATTGGTGTGACGCGGATTCAACTCCTGGATCCCGACATCGTCGAACCGACCAACATCACGACGCAAGGCTACTTCCACGACGACCTGGGGAAACCGAAGGTCGACGCCACCGCCGGACTCCTCTGGCAGATCGACCCCCAACTGGATGTGGAGACGGTTCCCGATCGCTACCGCTCCCGTCACGCGGTGGGAGAGGTCGTGTTCTGCTGTGTCGATTCCATCAGCAGTCGTTCTGCGATCTGGAAATCGGTGGAAGAGAAGGCGTCGTTCTGGTGTGACGGCCGGATGCTCGGCGAAGTGATGCGAATCCTCACCGCCAGCGACACTCCATTCCGATCCCACTACACGACCACCCTGTTCCCGCAACAGCAGGCCCAATCCGGCACCTGCACCAGCCGCAGCACAATCTACTGCGCCACCATCGCCGCCGGACTGATGATCCATCAGTTCACCCGCTGGCTGCGAGACATCCCGGTCGATCCCGACCTCTCACTCAACTTGCTCGCCAGTGAACTCAGTCTTTCTGAAGACTGAATGCACTCGAACAGACAGTCGGAATATTCCAAATCGTATTTCCGGAAATAGAAAGTGAAGCCGATTATAGGAGTAATGTGCTCAACGATCTCTCCGTTCCCGCCGCTGTACAGTGGCGGGAACGGGGCTTTTTTTTAACGATCAGAAACCCCGGACTTGGGCTTCGCCAACGTGGAACGGAGTCGGAAGCTGTGCTGACCGTCGGGAAACCGAACGACGGAAGGCGGTTGGCATGTGGTTTGTCATTACAGGGACAGTCAGCAACTCGTCGTACAGACACTGCCAGCGGTTTGCAGATTTCTTCCAGAGGCACAGGAGAGATTTCGTACTCGGCAGTTCTTCGAATCCGGCCTGCTCTGCAATCATCCCGACTTGTTCAAGAACGTCTTCTCGATCGGAACTCTCAAAACATGGCCCCATCTGAGCCAGCCAGGCTTTCGTGATTGCCATCGCACGGAGAGGAGAGTTCACGAAGTCATGGGCTCTCTCCAGGCTGTCCTGCAACTGACCAAACATCCGTTCTTCAATCGTCGTCTGAAATTTCCTGTCCGAAAACTGAATTCCAAATCCCAGCCAAGTGGTGGATTCACGGCGTTTCAGTGACGTGATCGCGTCAGCCCGATCCTGTGGCTTCAGTGTCATTCCCGTCGGCTTCAAAATTCTCGCCAGCTGTTTTCGAACGGAATCCGCTTCCCGTTTCGTGCGGCACAGAAGAAGGAGATCGTCAGCATAACGGAGCAACGGAACCTCCGGGAATTTCTTCGCCCAGACCCGGTCCAGGATATGATGCAGATAAATATTCAGAAGCAGAGGCGACAACGAACTCCCCTGTAACAATCCGCGTTTCTTGTTTGTCGCCGCCATCTCGACGGCGAAATCCACGAGTTTCGGACTCGGGATATATGTCTTGAGAATTTCCTTCAGCGGAGTGAGAGGAACGGTGTCAAATGCATTCCGGAGATCTTCGGTCAGCCAGACGAAGCGGTTCTGAGTTTGTGCGAGATGCTGCGCCACGGCGAGAGCATGACGGCGATCTCGTCGAGAACGGAAACCGAACACCCGTTCGTTCGACACGAACCGCTCGGTG
>DATMFC010000533.1:0-10986 GCA_035556335.1 Planctomicrobium sp.
ATCCTTCCGGAACTGGATGGCCCGCTTTATCTCCCTCCCAAGTATGTATCGCGCATCCCGTCCCCCGGAATGCCGCCGGATCTGGTGGCGTTGTATCGAAGTTCAGAACATTTCAAATCTCTGGGAGGAGAGTTACTGGAAGCGCAGCAGGCCACTCGCGACCGCATGTTTCAGGAAGCGCTCTGCCTGCTCTATGTCGCCATGACGCGCGCGGTTCGCAGCTTACATATGCTGATGCTCCCGAAGGTTTCTAAAAAACATTCGAAGAAATTTTCGGGACTGCTGCGGGCGGGGCTCGCCCCGGATGTTCCAGTCGTTCCGCAAGCAATTCTCTGGGAACATGGCGATCCGTTGTGGTTTGAAGGGGACAAAACAGTGCAGTCGTCTTCCGATCCCCAACCATCCAACGCTCAATCTTCAACACCGACAGAGCAGGCCGAAAAATCGTCAGGGATTACATTTGCATCCAATTCCGCACGACAGCATTGGAAACGCCAAACACCGACAGGACGAAAAGCTCCGGTATTGAGGACATTAGAGAACGATCTGATGTCGGTCCGTTCTCAATCGCTCATTCGGGGAACACTCTTTCATCGCTGGGCCGAAGAAGCGGAATGGCTGGACGAAACGTCACCAGATCCTCAACGACTTCTTCTTCTGGGACGGCAGGCCGGAGTGCCACGAGAAACGGTTCAACAATGGCTTTCCGAATTCCATGAAATGCTGTCGTCCCGCTGGTGTCGACAGCTACTGGGACGCCGGTCGTATCAGGAAGAAGGATCTCCATTTCCAGACAATCTTCAGAAGCAGTTGAAGGCAGGAACCGTTCAACTCACGCTGCGTCGGGAATGCCCGATATCAGTTCAATCTGATAACGAAGAACTGCTGTCAGGCTGTATCGACCGGCTGGTCCTGGCAGAGAAAAACGGAATCCCGGTTGCAGCCGACATTATCGACTTCAAGACCGATGACGTGTCATCCGGAGAGGAAGTCATCAGTAAACGAACGGAGTCGTATCGTGAGCAGATGAACTCCTACCGTGAAGCCGTTTCGCAATTGCTCCGAATCGGCGAGGATCAGATCAGCGTACGACTGGTCTTCCTCAATGCAGGGCAAGTCATCGACATCAAATAGCGAAGATTGCTCTCACCCGGAAAATGCAGAGGAACCACGGAAAGAACGGAAAACACGGAAATGAAGGGGCAAACCGGCGATGTGCTGAAAACAGACTGTCGTTTCAGAGAATCACCGAATTTCTTCATTCCTGTTCCGTAATTTCCGTCTTTTCCGTGGTGAATAACTCGGGCGATAGCTCATGAACATGAAGTGTTCACCGTTCCGCCACGCGGCGAGTTGCGTTTCATCAGTCAAAAAACGCGCTACGCGGGCACACGGTAGAGCAAACTGCTCTCTATCGGGACAGAAGGTCAAAGCTGGCTTCCGTTGTTCCCTTTTCGGGAACTTCGAAGGTTAACTCGGATTCCTGATTGTAGCGCTTCGGAATTTTCTCTTCATGGACGACGGGAATTGTCTCGTTCAGATAGACCAGCACCCGTTCATCAGAGATGGACGGGGTTTCCACTCCATCCGCCTTTTCCTGTGAGAGTAAACGATCTCTGGCGTCATTGATCTGCTTTTCCGAATACTCCGGTTTGTTGACACTGGACAGAATCCGCACCCGATGCGGTCCGGCGACGGCTCCGTCACGTTTCCCAAGTGGAGAACGGAGTTGAAATTTCCCTTGTACATCGGTTTTCCCAACAGAAGGCTTCCCGGCAGGAAGCTCGTCTCCGACGGAAAGTGGTTCGAACAACAGATTCACATTCTCCAGTGGTTGACCGTCCATTGTTACGGTTCCCCTGACCGGGACATAACGCTCTCCATTTCCACAGCCGAGGGAAGCGGAAACACAGAGAGTTGTCACAAACATAATAAAAAGACGGTTCATGGTTCCTGTTCGTATCCTGTCAGAACAAAAATCGAATCAGAATTCTGTGAGTTCATTCCCGCCAATTGTTGCCATGCCTCCCAGAGTTTCCTGATCACTGTTTAATGAAACGAACATGACACTTCCATCGCACTTGAGAAACTGAATTCCTCCTGTGTGTTCACTGTTGAAGAAGCGTTTACAGGGCTCCTCAGAGACGCTTAATGATATGGCAACTTCCTGGCAGGAAGCGAAGTCCTTTCCAAATGACGGAACGCTGTGTCCTACCGTAATCGATCCCAATGCATAGCTGGAGTAAGTATGAGCCCAGAATGTTGCACGTTGCAGTCCTGTTTTGACCGATCCTTCTCCTACGAGAAGTGTGTTTGAGGTTCCGTCAGTGATGTCTCGAAGTCGCGTGATACTGAGTCCTTCACCGATCGCATTCAAAGGACCTCGGAGAACGTGGGAGTTTCCAGAGGAAAAATGCCTGATGTCATCGTAATACCGTAATAGCGTCCCATTTGTTCGACCAGAGACTCCGCGGTAAGAACCAACAACAAAGTAGCGATCCTGTGGAGTTCCGCTGGCGGGAATAGCTCGTACTCCGCTGTTGAAATCACTAGGACACAGATGAACTGGGATGACAGACTCCCGAATCCTTTGATTCGCTCCGGCACATGCATCCCGGTTGTGGTCATAAAGATTGTAGATGTTTGCCTGATCGATAAAGGGGAGAATTGCAATCCCCCAGCCCATGAAGCCTCGGTCACCGGCACCTACGCCATTTGGTCCATATTGGTTTGAACCAATGGGAAATGTCCCATGTACATCTGCATAATTATGAACTGCCAAGCCTATCTGTTTCAGATTGTTTTTACATTGTGCGCGTCTCGCTGCTTCCCGTGCCTGCTGAACGGCAGGAAGTAACAGTGCCACAAGAATGGCAATAATCGCGATGACAACCAGCAATTCAATTAATGTGAAGCCATGACGTGAAGAAAGACGTCCGTTCATGATTGAGCACCTTCATAGAAAAGAATAAGGAATGATCAAGGCCCCATTTCAGTGGTTATTCTGAGATCACAATGATCCGTGCTTCATCCAGGTATTGAGGAGGACTGGTGTCGAAACGGAACGAGACGGTTTTACGGTCCCGCGAAACCTGTACTTCATCTTCATCCGGTTCGATCTCGAGTCCACGGAATGAAGCTGTTTCGAATTCCATGCTGCTCAGCCCCAGAAGCGGATCAGTGGCGACGAGATCGGAAGTTTGTACGACGACTGCAGCAACTTGCCCCAGGAATGTCACAGCTCCCCGTGGTGCTCGGCTGATATCGCCAGGCGGGTCGTAATGCACCAGATAACTGCTGATGACGGTTCCGGCCGGAAGACTGACAACGCCGTTCAGACCATTGATTGTCAGTTCCTCTTCAAGACGGACATTTTGACGCTCCGGAATGACCAGTGTATGGTTGAACGTCAGGGAATCGCCGCTTCTCAAAGACGCTGGTTCTGCAGTGGCCGTTCGGAGAGTCCCATCGATACTGCGGATTCCTCCACGGCTTCGGTCAACTGGATGAAACGTCTGAGGATTGAAGTTGACCTCTTGTGCTGCGCCCGTCCCGCTTTGAAAATTCGCGGAACGATTGTCGGTCAGTTCCAGCATTTTTGTGGGGGCTTTCCGCCAATCCAGCAGTTTGGCCTGGACTCGTCCCTGTCGGACGCTGACGTCGGTTCCGGTGGCAGGGTGATAGTGAACCGAAAACTCGGTCCCCAGATCGACCACTTCGGCATCCGGAGTGGTGACCGTAAAATTCTCTCCGTCTTTCAGAATCTTGGCGACCAGAGTGCCGGCTGCCAGAGAGAGTTTTCCTGATTCATCAAAACGAACGGTCGCTGGACCGATCAGGTCGACCAGTACGTTCGGCAATTGCAGACTCATGATTCCTTCATCGAGAGTGAAGGAGTCGCCGGCCCGGATGATCTGGCCCAATTCTCGTGACGCGGATGCCGATTGAACATTTGCGGACAGCCCGGAAATCACTCCCAGTGGAGCTGGTTGAAACGCTCCGGCAAAGAACAACACACTCCCGGCAACAACCAGCACCCCTGCCGCCAGGCCGGAAACAAAGGTCATCTGTTTCCAACGGTTTTGTTGCTCGCGCACACGAATCGAACGTGAGAATTCCCGCATCAGCCCCAGTGTGGCCTGATGCGGAGATTTTTCGCTGGCATCTTTCAGTAGCTCTCCATGAAAAGTCATCCGTTCGACGTACATCTGAAGACACCCGAGATCGTTCACAATCAACGATTCCAGACGTTCCATCTGCTGGCGGTTGATGCTGCCGTCGAACTGGGCATCCGTCAGCGCGCGAACTTCGTCGCCGGGAGACGAGGAGGAGTCGATCACAGTTCTTCCCTTCCCATCCCGCGCGTTACGCACTCGGCCAGACGCCGGCGCAAGCGTTTCAGCTTTGTGTAAATGGTTTCCACCGACATTTTTATTTCACGTGCATAATTGGTAAGGGAGGCGGAATTTCGATAGCAGCCGGAGAGAAAACTCCGGTCTTTCTCGGGGAGTTTGTCGAGGCAGTCCCGCAACAGTTCACATTGCAATTCGAACAGTTCGCTCCCGCTGGATTTCACTTGAGCCACTTTCATCAGGGCATCGTCACTTAATCCGAAACCGCGGCGACGTCGTCTTTTTCGGGCAAAGGCCTTCGCGACGTTGAACGTCACGGCATAAGCCCATTTCTTGAAATTTGTTCCCTCGTCGAACTCATCGAATTTCTGCCAGAGCACGATACAGACTTCCTGCATGACGTCGTCGGCATCATCCCGATTCCCCACGATGGTCAAACCGGTTCCATAGAGATCGTGGTACGCCAGTTCCAGTTGGCGCAGGAAGTCCGACTCTCGTGACTCGTTCACGTCACCAGCACTGAAGTTTCTGTTGTATAAAGAGTTAGACACCATAATAAGACAAGCAACCCGGCATGCGCAATTTCCACGAAGAACATAATGTCCTGAGATTCTGCTTCCGGTTCAACAACTTTTGATATTTGTCACATTTTGTGGGAAACAGAGCCATCAATAAAAAAATGAGCCCTGTTTCATGACATGATGAAACAGGGCGTAATCGTTATCACAATGCCGGAACGCTACTTCTTTTGAACTGCTGCAACGGCCTGATGGGCGGTTTCCTTGAGAAACCGGGCAAACTCGGGATCGAAGCCCTTTGGAACAAACGCATTCTTTCTCACGTCATCACCATACAACGTCTCATAAAAGACACAGGCACCAAGAAACTCACCTGCGGTATTGGCGTGATGGCCGTCGATTTGCAGTTTTTTGGTTTTGTCCTGAGTCGTCCAGCGCCAGCCGGTGTGGAGTGAATACGTTTGATCCGGCAGTTGGGGGAATTCCGCTTTGGAAAAATCGAATGTCTTGTCTGTCCGATATTTCCACTTTTCGTCCTGTGTCGCAAGATGAAAGGCGTCGCCGACCGGAATCACGCCCGCTTCCAGTTCGTCCGCAATGGTGAAATATGATGCACGAAGCTTGTTGTACATTTCTTCCTGCGTGACGGGATTACTGGTCCCAGACTCCGGTTTCACGAACCAGGGATCATCTTCACGATAAGCCCATGTCTCATGGATCATCAGTTTTGCCTGAGGAGCGTGAAGTTTGACGTAGTCTCGCAACTGACCGGCAAACGGGTGATAAGAGCTCGGGGTGCCACTTAAGCGGCTGGCCTGCTGGATGGTGACATAATCCCAGCGCTGTTCACCAAGTCGTTCTTTCAGACTGGTCCCATCCGCATACTTTCCCTCTTTTGCATCGGGGTCTGCATCATGCTGCAATGCCTTCGTGGCATGCAGTTCCATCGAGGCTCCACCGACGATAATCGGACGGTGGACGAGTTGATGTCCTCCAGCCGTGACAAGCGGTTCGAGAAAACGGGTGGCGTTTCTGGAAAAGCTGTTTCCGATCGTCAATAAATGAACGGTTTTCGGCTCAGAACGCTCCGGTTCGGCTCCATTGACAATCACCCCTTGCAAAGACATCGCACCAACCAACAGCATCAGCACGAAGCGAAACATGTTCCTGAAATTCTGATTCATCACCGTCATCAATCACTTCTCCTGCTTGTGAAACCGGATCGGACACTCTGACTGAAGAGGTTACGGGAATTGACACAACGAAATCTACTGACCTGACGGTTTCCAGTTGCGATGCCCATTAGAAACGTCAAACCGCTTCCTGTTCTGGTAAAATGAAAGACGCATTCTTAGCCAGATACTCTCAACGGAAGTTCTTGCCTTTTGTCGGATGATCCGAACTGAAAATGAACTCTGGGTGTCTGGTCATGAGAAGACATCGAGAAATTAAACAGGGCGTGCCTTTGTAGTTAAAACAGACTCGATACAGACACATGATCGACCTTGGTCCGAGGAAAAATAAATGACTCACCTGACACGGTCTGGAAAAGTTGTCATTGCTGGAGGGAACGGATTTCTCGGCGCCTCGATGGCCCAACATCTGGCAGAGCAGGGGATGTCAATTGTGATCCTTTCACGTCGCCCTACAATGAAACCTGGGCCGTGGAAGCATGTTGCCTGGGATGGCCGTATCGTCGGCGATTGGGCCAGTGAACTCAACGGGGCGACAGCTCTGATCAATCTTGCCGGAAGAAGCGTCGATTGCATCAAGACGCCGGATCATCAGGATGAAATTCTCCGTTCGCGTGTGGAGTCGACCCGAGTGCTCGGTCAGGCCCTGCGAACACTGAACAATCCCCCTCCGGTCTGGGTCCAGATGAGTACCTCTCATATTTATGGAGACCCGCCGACGGCCGTTTGTGTGGAGGAGTCTCCGTCCGGGTATGGTCTGGCTCCGTTTGTTGCGGAAGCCTGGGAGAAAGAATTTCACTCTGCCGTTCTTCCGAAGCAGCGTCCGGTCATTTTTCGCACCAGCTTTGTTCTCGGGCAAAACCAGGGATTTGGCAACGGTGCACTCGCGAAGCTGGCCTTCATCACAAAACTGGGACTGGGGGGAAAAGTGGGCTCCGGCACGCAAGGGATGAGCTGGATCCATCAAACCGATTTCAATCGAATTTTCGAACAGGGGATTTTCGATGACTCGATGAATGGCGTTTACATTACGTCCGCGCCCACTCCCGTTTCTCAAGTAGAATTCATGCGAGAACTCCGTCGGGCGATGCGGGTCCCCATTGGACTCCCTGCATTTGAATGGATGGTTCGACTGGGAGTCCCGCTCATCCTGAAGTCCGATCCAGAGTTAGCACTTTACGGGCGATATGTGATCCCGCAACGACTGTTGCAATCCGGATTTGAATTTCGCTATCCGACGTTGGCTTCTGCTTTGAATGAGTTATATCAGCGGTAACCAAGGCCCGTGGCATCGCGACCTCCCCTGCGAAGACAGGTTTCTCACTGTTCCGCAGGACGGGGAGCCAGGGGAGTTAGCTCGCCACCATCAAATGGGGCACTTGGAGGTGGAAAACCGGGAGGGGGTCCGTTCCCGTCGTTCATCGGAGGTCGACCATCTGGACGGCGTGGGGGTCGTCCGGAACGAGGACGTCCGTCTCCAAACCGGAAGCGTCCAAATGATCGGCTCAGGAACAACTCATGAAGCTGATACATTCGGGGAAGATCCGCTGACGCTCCGGATTCGAAAAAGAGTTTCTTCAAATCCGTCTGAAAGTCCGTGGAGTCCAGACTCAGCAACTCCATCTGATTCTCCATGGGGAGTTCCCCAAGGAAGTTTTTCAACTTCTCGGAATCGACGGCCTGCTGAACCTCGTCCATTCTCAACTTGAACAGTTCCATCGACACTGCCTGCATGATGACGGAAACCAGCCGGCGAGCGTCATCGGCTCCCATCCATGTTCCCTCAGGAGGTTCCAGCTTCGGACCGTTCTGGACGTATTTGATCAGGCTTTCATTGTCCGTGAACTTGTCGATCTCTCTGGCCACCGACGCGAATTCCGATGGAGGATTTTCCATCAGCGGCTGAGAATTGACACCACTTCCAAACTCCTTCAGAAGCTGCAAAAGTCTCAGTTCACGACGAAATCCCTGAAGTGCCTGAACTTCCTCTCTCTGACTGGAGGTGAGGCGCTCGGCCGCTCTCTCTTCCAAAGCCTGAAAGAGATCCTGACGGGTCTGTTCGTCGATGGCGGGGGGAGTTTCGAAGCGGCGCTCTCCCCTCATGGCGACCATTGGCATTCCCCGACGCACGGTCTCTTCCCGCTGACGGCTCACAAGATCACGAATCATCCCGATTCGGGCCTTCGGGTTCGATGTCTTCATTAACTGATCGCGCTGGTGCGAATTCAGCGTTTTCAGCCAGTTGTCGTAAGTATTCAGAACACTAGCAAGTTCACCGGAGTGCTGTTTTTTGTCTTGTTCGATCTGTTGATGAAACTGTTGCAGCTTGTCTCGTTCGGACTGCGGCAGCTTCAGGAAATCGCTGAAGTTATGATTCAGACGTTCCCGCTGAGAGGGAGACATTCTGGCGATGACGGACGCGTTATGAGTCATGACCTGCTGTAACTGCTGGTCTCCCTGCGCCAGAAACGGAGCGACAACCACAGACAGCAGCAGAAAGCCGATTAAGACAAATCGTGTCGTTCGCGGAGTCATCGTGAAGTCCCCCGCTGAAGGTCGTTGAGCAACTGCTTCTGAGAAGAGAGTTCCTGCAGAAACTCGATACTTCCGGATTCGGCGTAAACATCGAGATTCTGAATCATTGGAAGCTGCTTTAGCAGCACATCATCCTGTCTTGGGATCCAGCGATTTGTGATAGAATAACCTGCCATGCCGGTGATGAGCATGGCGATCCCCCAGAGTCCGAGCACCCCGATCCGTTGTGCCGTCAGAAACCAGGCTTGCTGAGAGATCGGCTTGCGATGCTCCCGGAGTCGGGCGCTGGCCAATGTCCGTTCAGTGAAGTCCTGCGTGATCTGCGGTCGCGGAAGCAGATCCAGCATCTCATAGGTTCTTGCCAAAACATCGACATCATTTCGGGCCACTTCACTGGCAGTGAGAACCGATTCGATCCGGCGCGTACCATCTTCATCCAGTTCACCATCAAGATAGGCGGCCAGATTCTCGCGGTCTTCAGATGTGAGTCGGGTCAGTTTCGCCATCACTGAAATGACATGAGTTCGAGAGGATGAGTTTAGGAGTCTGTCCCTGAATACCCCCTCTCCCCTGAGGGGAGAGGGCTGGGGTGAGGGGCGGACCCACGTGAAGTGTTTCCACTGGCAACGTTCGTCCCCTCATCCGGCCTTCGGCCACCTTCTCCCCTCAGGGGAGAAGGATTTAAGTTATGTTGCTGATTTCAGAGACAGGCTCCTGATTATGTGACGTAATTCTCTAAAACGATGCGAAGCTGATCGCGCGCTCTGGCCAGTAATGATTTCACTGCCTGCGGGGACAATTCCATTACTGCCCCAATTTCTGCGTAGCCCATCTCTTCGAATTTGTGAAGCAGCACGGCCATGCGCTGCCGCTCGTTCAGGGTTTCAAGCGCCTCCAGTACCCGTTCTCGTAATTCTTCCTTATCCACCTGACGTGTCGGCATGAGAGCCGATTTCTCCGGGAGAAGTTGTTCCCCCGCAGCGACCGGTTGGGAACCGGACGTGTTCACTGAAAACTGAACTTCCTTTTTACGTCCTTTGGTTCGTCGGGAATTGCTTGCCAGATTATTGGCAATCTGAAACAGCCAAGTCGAAAACTTGGCGGTCGGATGATAACTGTTCCGGGCTCGATACACCCGGAGAAACACTTCCTGAGCCAAATCTTCAGCCAGGGCCGTATCACGAAACATGTTCACGAAGATCGCAATCATCCGATCCTGATATTTTGTCACCAGTTGCGTAAACGCACCCTGATCGTCATCCCGGACACGCAGCATTAACTGCACATCGGGATCACGCAAATACGGGGACGATGAGGCCACAACTCCCGTGGTCACAAAATTCCGATCTTCCATCCTGCCCGGCAATGTACCGGATTCCTGTTGTTTTAAACCCGAGGTCGCGAAAGGGGTATCGAGAAATTTTGACTGTTTGGACAATGAAACTGTTTGGACAATGAATTCTTGAACGATGAATCCCATTCTACAGCAAATTCGTCACGTGCGGCCTTGAATTCACTGAACAACGTCAAGACTGAACAGCATCAAGATCGGCACGCTACGGTATTTGCATCTCCGCTCTGAAAGATTACCTGATCTCTCACGAGAGAAGCAAACCGATTCTTTGCCAATTCAGGGAAGCTGGGGACCGTTTCGTATCAATTTTCCGCCTGTCCGGTTACGATCTTCGCTTTTCCAATCGGATCAGATCGATTACGACAGTGCGGGAAAACCGGGAATTCTCGTTGAAATGGTGTGGTAAAACACAGCTTTTTGCCCCCTTGTTCTCCGCCACAATCGCAGTCATAGCAGTGACCACAAAAGCAGTGGTCACAACAGTAGTGTTCCGTCAGCATTCAAAATTAGGGTGAAAGAATCAAAACGGGAGCGGCCAACGAGCCGCGGAACATGTGAGACAACCCTCAGTTTGAAGCCTGACAAGGCAGTAGTTACAGCCTGATAGATCGGTAGATGGCAATTGCCGAATTGAAACTCGGACTAATCGGGACGGGGACCGGAGTCGTCGATCAGGTTGCTTGCGCGCTGCGTCGGCAGGGAAAATTAAAGCTGGCTGAAGTCTTCGATCCGTGTCTGGCCTCCGCAAACACTCACGCCAAACTGATTGAAGCCGTGTCCTCACCGAGTCTGGACGGCATGCTTCGGCGCACCAGCGGCGTGGTTGTCGCCGATGTCAAATGGATGGGAGTTGAGCCGATGATTCGCGCGGCGGGCTTCCAGCGCCCCGCGCTGATTCTCTCTTCGGCATTCTCTCGTCTCTCTTTCAAAGAACTGGCCCGACTCCAGCACTTTGCCGAACTGACCAGCACGCTGTTTATGCCAGAACTGTCGCTCCGCTGGGGGCGATCGTCACTGCGCCTCCGCGAATTGAT
>DATMFC010000534.1:0-1994 GCA_035556335.1 Planctomicrobium sp.
TTTTTTAAGAGATTGCTAACGTATCATCAGGAAATTGATGTTCGGTAGTCGATCGTGATTCGAGTTTCCGTGTTTCTACGACCGCCGTTGCCCCTCGTTGGCGATTCGTGTGATCTGCCGGGAAGTCAGGATGCCCCAAAAATGTGCTGTGTGGGAAGCTTATTCCATGAGCCTGTCATGTTTTGTCAGTCGCTCATCAGGGAAGGCTCTTCTTTTTTCTCGCGATGGGTGCAGCTTGCCCGTCGTTGTGCGGGATCGTGCATTGCCCGCCAGAATGCGGAGGGTGATCTGGTTGCAAGGTTTTGGGGCCAGTTCTCGTTGCATTTTTGTCTAGCGACTCCGCTTGATCGATGGATTTGCTTTCGATTGCCGTTGTTCCACGGTTGTTGAAGTTGGGGTCGACTTCTTTCCCGTGTTTCGTCTTTTTTTCAGAGTCTTTTTTTCCAGCGCGAAAAAGAACTTCGTATGCCAATTCCGCATCAACGTATTATTCCTGTCGAGACAGTTCGTCATTTCGGCAAAATCGAGGCCCGGCATGAGCTTTCTGATCTGACCAGAATTCAGACAGAATCCTACTACCGGTTTTTGCAATTGGATCGCAAACCGGATGAGCGTCGAAACGAAGGCCTTGAAGAGATTCTTCGTGAGGTCTTTCCGATCGAGAGCTATGACGGCCAGTACAAGCTCGACTACGTGAAGTACGAGTTGGGTAAGCCCCGATATTCTCCAACGGAATGTCGTCAGCTGCGGCTCACCTACGGACGGCCGTTCCGGGTGACATTGAAGCTGATGAAGGAACAGCCGATTGAGGAAGAAGTGTACCTGGGGGACATGCCGATCATGATTGGTGGTGGAGAATTCATCATCAATGGTGCCGAGCGCGTGATTGTCAGTCAGCTGCACCGTTCTCCTGGGGTCGACTTCGTCATGAACGCTGAACCCGGCGAACGTAAGACGTTTTCCTGCCGGGTCATTCCAGAACGGGGGAGCTGGATTGAGTTCATGATCTCCAAGAAGGATTCTCTTGGGGTCCGGATCGACCAGAGCGGACGCTTTTCCGCAATGACGCTCCTGCGGGCGATGAGTGCCGACCATACGACGGACACCGCACTTCTCGGTTTGTTTTATGACGTGAAAGAGATCAAGGTCGGCTCGGATGGATCGGCACTGGCCGGGAAATACGCTGCCGAAGACATTGCCTATCCGAGCGGTGAACGAGTCGGCGAGATCATTGTCGAATGCTGCCATCAGGTTTCGGCGAGCCTGGCTGCTGAAATTGCAGAGGCAGGAATCAAGAAGGTCAAGTTGATTGAAGAAGTCACGGATCCGCTGGCTTTGAACAGCATCCTTGAAGATGCAACCTGCAGTCATGAAGAAGCGTTGCTGAAAATCTATCAGCGTCTGCGCCCCGGAAATCCGCCTGCTCTGGAAAAAGCGAACGATCTCTTCCGCGAAAAATTCTCGGATGTGAATCGCTACCGGCTTGGCCGTGTCGGACGTTTTCGCATCAACCGTAAATTCCATCAGGATATCCCTGATGACGAAATGACTCTCCGCGCGGAAGACATCGTCAATGCTGTCCGATACCTGATCCGTTTACGTGAAGGGGACAGCACTGCATATGTCGACGATATCGACAACCTCGGAAACCGCCGGCTTCGTACCATCGACGAACTGGCGATGGACGAAATCCGTAAAGGATTTCTCAAGCTTCGACGAACTGTTCAGGAGCGAATGAGCCTGAAAGATGTCGAAGAGATGTCCCCCCGGACTCTGGTGAACCCCAAGAGTGTTTCCGCTGCGATTGAATACTTCTTCGGCCGAAGCGAACTCTCTCAGGTGGTCGACCAGACCAACCCGTTGGCGATGCTGACTCATGAACGCCGTTTGAGTGCGTTGGGCCCAGGCGGTTTGAACCGCAAACGTGCGGGCTTCGAAGTTCGCGACGTTCATATTTCGCACTACGGTCGTATTTGTCCGATTGAAACGCCGGA
>DATMFC010000535.1:0-5697 GCA_035556335.1 Planctomicrobium sp.
GGGGGTGTCGGTGTGGTCCGGTTTCTTCAGAAACAGGGAGCACATGTCACCGTGACAGATCTTCAGACCGCCGAGCAACTCGCAAAAAGTCTGGAGAAAATTGACACTGCGTCTTTGACCGGGCTCGTTCTGGGAGAACACCGGGACGAACTGTTCACGGAGACCGACCTTGTTGTCGTCAACCCGGCCGTTCGCCCCGGAAATCGCTTCGTACAACTCGTACTGGATGCAGGGATCCCTGTCACCAGTGAGATCGCGTTATTCTGGGAACGTTGCCCGGCCAGGAAACTGGTCGTCACCGGAAGTACCGGAAAATCCACAACGGCCACCCTCATTGCCCAATGCCTGCAAGCGGGTCTTGAAACTGGTGAGGAAGGGACTGGTCGGTCGGTGAAACTGGGAGGAAACCTCGGAATCAGTTTGCTGGAAGAGGTGGACTCATTCACCGCTGACGACTGGGTGGTGCTGGAGTTGAGCAGCTTTCAACTTGCTTCGCTTGATTCCATTCATCCTCGGCCCGATGTGGCGGTGGTAACGAACCTGTTTCCCAACCATCTCGACTGGCATGAATCGTTTGAAGACTATCAGGCAGCGAAGCAAACCGTTTGCGCCTGGCAGACATCCGACGACCTGAGCATTTTCAACGCCGATGACGCTTCACTTCCTCTCTGGCCGACCGATGCCAAGGTGATCTGGTATGGAAAAGAGTGCTGGCGAGACCGACCTGGCGTGGTCGTCGGCGAAGATCATCTGATTGTCCGGGCTCACACAGGCGGCTGGAAAGTAGAGCTTTCTGATCTGGCCCCGGCATTACAGTCTCCTCATGGACTCATGAACGCCGCCGCTGCTTTGGCTGCAGTGGTTGTGGGACTGGAGGTTTCCATCGATGTTGTCGCTGCACCACTGCTGAACTTTGCAGGGTTACCGCATCGCTTACAGGTGATTGGTGAAGTCGATGGACGGCTTTTCATCAACGACTCCAAAGCGACGACCCCGGAAGCGGCCATGGCCGGACTGGTTTCCATGCAACAACCGGTCATCCTGATCGCCGGAGGCAAGTCGAAGGGTGTCGATCTGGAATTGTTTGCGGAATCGATTCAGGAGAACGTCAAAGCGGTGGTCTTCATTGGAGAGACGGCGCCGCGATTACAGGAACTGGTGATTGAACGACATCAGGCTGCCAACGCACGCGAGAAACGTCCTCGTCGGTCTGAAGAACCATCTGTTCCCAGGTGGATCTCAACAGCCGATTCACTACATCACGCGGTCATGAAGGCCTGGGAGGAATCTGAATCGGGAGACGTGATTCTCCTCTCCCCCGGCTGTGCGAGTTCTGGTGAGTTCACTCATTATGAACAGCGTGGAGAGTCCTTCTGCAACAGCATGCGAGCGATCGCAGAAAAATCGCATTGAAGTCACCGCATGGCCACGCCCATTCATGGTTGATCGAGTGATGGTCCGCGCAATCCTGCTGGAATCCTGTTTCATAAGCTGTCGAATCTGGCGTGAAGCTCCACGCGACCGGTGCCGATAGAATGCTGCCGGCATTGCTTGAACTGCAAACACCAGAACGATTCGGCAGGAATGGCCATAGGCCCGGCGAGAACTGCAAAGATTGCCTCTGTTCTGTCGTTCTGATGGCAATTGCTGCGAAAACTCACAGGAAAAGTTGCTCCATTTACCCCGATGTGTAATTGTCCTGCGGGACACCTTAAATCAGTGGGTTTGCGCAATTTGCGGCGGCTAGGCCAATGCTGCCGAAGATTTAAGGTAAATCAGCTTCACAATTGAAGCGACCAGAGAACACACATCAAGAAGTGAATGGTGCGCATCCGATTTCAAAATTCGGAAGACCGGGCTGTTCCCGAATGGAGTCTGGAGACATGGTGGTCAGAAAATCGTTGCGAAAGTGGCTTACGCCGTTAGCGTTCGTCCCCTTGGCGGGTTGCGCGACGTTTCAGGATGTGCATTATGAGCACTCCCAGAAGCTTCGGACCGAATGCGCATACTGGCACTTTAAATGGACCTCTGATGAGGCCATGACCAGTGACTATAAAAAGGGCTGGAAAGCGGGCTATATGGACGTGTTGACCGGCGGTGATGGTGAACCTCCGGTGATCCCTCCCCGGTGCTATTGGGGTCCGGGACAGATCACAAAGCATTGTGATCAGAAACGCCAGGAATGGTATGTCGGATTTCAGGATGGAGCGATGATGGCGTCGCTCGAACCTCAGACTCATTACATCAAAACCTGGACTCCGCCAGCAACCGCACATGTCGGGTATTACGATGAGGAGGATCCGACACAGGCTCCGCCACAATCACCTCCGGCAGTCCCGCCTTCTG
Organism: Planctomicrobium sp.; assembly: GCA_035556335.1. Classification (GTDB taxonomy): domain Bacteria; phylum Planctomycetota; class Planctomycetia; order Planctomycetales; family Planctomycetaceae; genus Planctomicrobium. The sequence goes on from DATMFC010000535.1 coordinate 2,347, forward strand.
AAGCTCCCAAAGACAAGAGTCATTGGGAGTCGGCGGCTCCGCAGCGGCTGCCGCAGAGCAACCCGAACCTTCCGCCGGTGCCAGATCAGCCTGAACCATTTTAATTCAGCCTGACCAGTTGTTCGGTCGGTGAGACCTGACTCATTCTTGTTAATGACGCATTTCCTGATTACTCCAGATCATACCTGTCGTGCTTCAAATCGTTCGAAGTAGAACTCGCTCGAATGATTCCTTTCGCGACCTTATGAATTTCGTCTCCCGGGCAGAGTCCAGGGAAAGGACGCCACCATGACGGATCGATTTCTTAATAAACGTCGACAACTTCTCGGAATGATGGGCCTGCTGGTTTGCGGATTCCTTTCGGCAAACGGTTGTTCCTATCATTCGATCAAAAATGCATCTAAAGCCATCCCTGCCAGCAGGCTTGATCGGAGTCTGCTGGGCGAAAGCAAAAACGGCAAAGTGCCGGTGATGCTGTCTGCTCTGGGACAAACACAACCGGACGCCTATCGAGTGGGACCGGGTGACACGCTGGCCATCTTCGTGTACGGGGTCTTGCCTGCGAGTGTTGACGAAACCCCGGTTCTGAATCAGTTTCAAACTCTGAATCAGCGCTACTATCCACCTGGTGGATCCATCATGCATCCCTCGACAGGTCTGCCGATGACCGTCGGGGCGAACGGTTCTCTTGATCTTCCCTTGATCGGACAGTTGCCGGTCACCGGTCTGACGATTCAGGAAGTTTCCGACAAAATCCGTAAGACTTATCTGGATTCATCGGTCATTGCCGCTGGTCGTGAACGGGTTTCAGTAAACATGATCACCCAGCGCGTTCACCGTGTTGTTGTCATGCGACAGGATTCTCCTGCCCCTAATGCCACGGTGGTCAATCCACAATCGGTCAATCTGATCCATCGTGGTTCGGGAGAAGTTCTCGACTTACCCAGTTATGAAAATGATGTTCTGCATGCATTAACGGCCAGCGGAGGTTTGCCGGGAACGGATGCGGCTCGTGAAGTCTGGGTCTTCCGGAACTGTGCCGTTGAAGACAACGCGGGACTGTCTGATACCCGAATTCAGGGAATGGTCAGACGGTATGAACACGGGGAAGAATGCGGTCCGGACGTGATTCGGATTCCACTGTTCACTTACCCTGGCGAGCCACTTCCATTCCTGCCGGAAGACGTCATCCTCAATGCCGGAGATGTGGTTTATGTTCCGCGTCGACAGGATTACTTCTACACGGGTGGTCTGTTGCGAGGAGCAAAAATTCCTCTGCCCGCCGACGAAGACCTCGACGTGATTCAAGCCATCGCTCTGGCCACCAACTCAGCCGGTGGACCGTTGGGGGCTTCTGGACAAGCCGTTCAAGGAGGGTCACCTGGGTATATTGTTGCACCAACTCGTGCGATTGTGGTACGAAAACTACCGGACGGAAAACAGTTTGCGATTCGAGTCGATCTGGATCGTGCAGTGGATGATGAAAAGGAACGAATCCTCATTCAGCCCGACGATCTGGTCATGCTGTACCATAAACCGACGGAAGGGGCGGCGAATGCCGTGTTAAACTTCATTGGGTTTAACTTCTCAGTCTTCGTCCAATAGAAAACGCTGCATAAACAAAACAGAGTGTGACGGAATTCATTCCGTCACACTCTGTTTTTTTGTTGCTGTGGTTTATTACTTCAGCTTTTCCGGAGTCAGTTTTCTTTCGTTCCAGTCTTCATTTTTACGATTGCCGAAAGCGACCGGTTCAAACTCGCCGACCAGTTCGACGTTTGTTCCCTCGGCAGGAATCTGATCGGTTTGTCCCAGCAGGAAGTAGATGCCGTTGACCATGGCCCGGCGCACTCCCTGATTCGTAAAATCGATGGATGCTCCGATCGTCGATGTCAGGGACTCCCCCTGTTTTCCTTCCGGCAACTGATAGGATTTCAGCCAGATGATCGGCATCATCGGGTCATTCTTCTCAGGATCAGCAACGCTGTCAGTCGGACGCATGCCAAAGTACGGATCATTGCGATCGTATTCACCTGCACGATTCACGACCTGGCCGAGAACCAGTGGTTTCGAATCCCCAGGCAACGGAAGACGAACACCATAAACGTCGCTGGCTCCCCAGATTTCTCCATCCTTGATCCCACGAAGAACCGGATGATCGGTGGCACCGGGAGCGAACATTCCCCGGGTACTCTGGTGTCCGTGATGTCCATGATGCGTGTGCCAGCGTTCTCCCAGCACCAGTCGGCCAAAGCCGTCTTCCCATTCTTTCTTATCCCCTTTGTATCCATTGGCATAGTGTGCCCATGCGTTTCCTGCGGGAGGATTGAATCCATGGGTCGCGGTCCGAATTGCCAGGACCGGCTTTCCGGACTTCAGGAACTTGTCGACATGCTTCATCTGGTCGTCAGGAAGCTTTCGGAACCGAGTGAAGATCACCATCAGGTCCGCCGAATCCAGTGCTTCCAGACCGGGGACGTTGGTGGTGATGTTCGGGTTGATGTATCCGGTTTCGGGATCGATCGCGAACAGGACGGTAGCGTCAAATCCGTGATGCTTTGAGAGGATCTTTCCGAGTTGAGCGAGAACCAGTTCGGAGCGATATTCCTCGTCTCCTGATACCAGAACCACTTTCTTTCCTTTGCCGGGACCGGATTCGCCCTGAAGCGAGAGCCATTCTTTCTTGGAATCCGCAGCCTCCAGGCAATTCAACGAAGCCAGTGCCACGAAACCGACCACAATCAGAGCCACCTTTCGGCCGGAACTGATCAGCATTGGAAAACATCTGGCCCCAAAGCTCCTGCCACTGGAGTTCTGTTGCGTGGGCCAATTCAGGAGACGCTGCATAAAGTTGATCCTCATTCGCGAAAGGCGTGTGGTTGAAGGTCGCTCAGTCAGAATGACACCATATCAGGCGGGGCGACTGGTTTCATCCGATCAGCGGTCACCAATTTGTCCAGAGGTATCCGAAGTTCTGAAATCTGCTATGGTGTTGCATCCGGGAAACGGCTTGAGCAATCGCTGAGGAACGTCGATGTCGCAGACGGGTGTTTCGTCAAAAGAGAACGAAGGGACGTTTCGCGCGTCGCTCGACGTTACAGAACCTCACTCCAATGAACATGGACACCCGACGTTCTGGCTCTGGGTCCTTTGCCTGATTGGGCTCGACTACTTCAGTACACTGGCGTATCAGCCTTCCATCGCATTCTCAGCGGCCGGTCGACTTGCTCCGCTGGCGACGGTTTTTCTCGTATTGCTCACCCTGTTCGGGGCGTTGCCGGTCTACTACTACATTGCGTCCCGATCTCCCCATGGTCAGGGATCGCTGGCCATGCTGCAACGACTGCTGCG
>DATMFC010000536.1:0-3013 GCA_035556335.1 Planctomicrobium sp.
CTGGCATGCATTCATTGCCACCGTGGTCGTGGGAGCCATTATGGCCATCATCATGGTCCTCTCCCGTCGAGCCTGGGATAAGCATTACGGAAACTTCCTGATGATTATGACCGAATTCATGACCATTAAAAATCCGCGTCAATTGTCTGAAATCGCTGCCGAACGCAAACCAAAAATGCTACTCCTGCCGTACGGCATTCCGATCTGCATCGGTTCCATCGCCTACTTCGCCTATGCCGGGATGATCTGAGTAGTCTACCCCGAAATTCTCCTTCTCCTCCTCGGGGAGAAGGTGGCCGAAGGCCGGATGAGGGGGCGAACGTTGCCAGTGGAAACACTTCTCGCCATGCAAACCCCTCACCCCGATCCTCTCCCCTCGGGGGAGAGGGAGAAGACTCAGTCACACTACTGGCCGTTATTTGCAGCAATTCGCAACAGGCTGGGACATTCATGTTCCAGCCTGTCGCTTTAAGCGGTCTCCACATTTGGCAATCTGCCAGAACAGAAGTGGCCCCGCCACCAGATGGCAAAAATTGCGAGTTGGACGCTCCGTCTTCAGATTTAGGACGTAAAGTAGAAAAACAGGAAGCTTGGGCCAAATGGGGCATTCTTGCGAGCCTGTCGACACAATCATTTTAATCGACACAACCGTTATAGATTGAAGCAGGCCGTTGGGGAGAGCCGATTCTTTGACAGAGTCGTCTCATTTCCTCTCCGACGTGCGCTTGTTCAACAAACGTGATCGAAGGGGCTGATATGAAGCCGAAAACACTTGTCCTCATGGCTGTTGCCGCTGGTTGCGGATTGGTCGCCATGTTGGGCGTTCAACAAGCGATGCTCGGAAAACCGACTCATGCTCCAGTCGCCACGACGAAAGTGCTGGTGGCACTGGAGAACATTGAATCCGGAGTCCGTTTAACGCCGGAGAATACGACTTTTAAGGAGATGGCAACCGCGTCAATCCAGGAGGATGCGGTCCGGACTCCAGAAGACTTTGAAGAACGGGCCGCCAAGGTGCCGTTCATGGCGGGTGACATCATTCGTAAGACAAAACTGACCGAACCAGGCGACTGGGGAAAATCAGTTGCCATTCCCAAGGGGATGCGAGTGATCTCAATTCCTGTTGATGACACACACACCATCAGTGGACTCCTCCGACCGGGGGATCGCATTGACGTTCTCGTGACCTATCAGGGGCCAGGAGATCGAGGAGGGCGTGTTTCGAAAACCAAGACACTGCTCGAACATGTTGAAGTCTTCGCCACCGACGATTTGACAGTCAACAAGATGGATGACAACGGCAAAAACGCCCGCGCCAAAAACGTGGCCTTACTTCTGACTCCAGAACAGGCAGGCTATGTGATTCTGGCGCGAAGCAAGGGAAGTCTGAGTCTTTCCTGGCGACGACGGGGAGATGATGAACTGGCCCAGACAAAAGATATTGATGAAAAACTGATGGAAGAACTGCAAGGAACAGTCGGCATTCAGGAGAACGGAATGAACCTGTATGGCCGACGCGGAGCCCTGGAAGAGACCTACGGTTCCCAGAACGTTTCCCAGTTTCTCGATGAAAATGGTCCAGAGAACACGACCCCAGTTTCAGTGGTGACTCCCACAAATCCCAAATGGACCGTCGACGTCTACACCGGGAAGAATGTGGTTTCACAGCAGTTCGACATTCCAGATTCCAACACGATGAAGAAAAATTCAGGTGGATTTGTCCCGGTTCCTTCAGAACCATGATGGTCATTCACCCGAGACCGGAGACAGCGTTCCACAGGTGATCAGACGGGCGTTCCAGTGAGGAATGTTTTCCATCACCTGCACTGACACCATAAAAAATGGTTGAGTACGGATAGTGATTTCATGCCGGACCGAAGCGGGGTCACCTTCGAAAGAGGGTGATCCCGCAGGTTTGGTTTGCGGACAATAAGGTGCAAGGATGCGCAACATTTCAATTCATGGTTATTCCCGAACGCTCGGCGGGCTGATGCTGGCCGCCCTGCTGCCGTGGTGCGCCTCTGCCGATGCTCAACCGCAGCTTCCCCCTCCATCTACTCAACCTGCGCCAATAGTGCCCCCCCCTGATGCGTCTCCACCAGCCGCACTCACACCCCCACCGGCAACAAGCCGACCGAGCTCCGCCAGATCGAATCCCATCGTTGAGTCCTCCATTCAACCTGGAGAATCGGTGATTCTCGTTTCCGGCCCGTTCAGCAATCTTCAGATCAGAGCGTTAGAGACACGCATTCTGGAACTGGGAAATCGAATCAAGATCGTCGATGGCTTTGATCAGACGAAAATCAATATCACCGCATTGTCTCCCCACCGGATTCGCCTTCACGCGGAACAGGCCGGAGTCACTACCGTCAAACTGATTGATGAATTTGACAACGTCCACCAGCTCGAAGTCTTTGTCGAACCCGATACACGGGAACTCAAAGCCTATCTCGACCGCCTCTTCCCGGACACCTCCATTATGGTTGTGGGCATTCGCGATGGCGTTGTCCTCCGCGGATCGGTGACACAGCCTTCACAGATCCCACAGATCATCTCTGTCGCCGAACAGTTTTACCCTGTGGTGCAACCGCAACTGACGGTCTCCGGGCCGAATCAGGTGCAGTTACACGTTAAGGTCATTGAGGTCCAACGGACGAAGCTGCGGGAACTGGGCTTCAATTTCTTTATCGTTGGAAGAGATTACGCAATTCATAACGGCATCGGAGCCTTGTCACAGGTGGTCAGACAGGGGACGGATACGATCGTTGAAAGCCCCTCGAACCTGCGATTTTCCATCGCTGGCAATAACATGGCGTTTCATGGATTTCTGCAGGCATTGCAGCAGGAATCTCTTGCAAAAATTCTGGCAGAACCGGTGCTGGTGACGACGAGCGGCCGTCCGGCAACGGTCCGGTCCGGAGGAAGCTTCCCGATTCCGGTCTCTCAGGGATTAGGGGCCGTCAGTATTGAATGGCGGGACTTCGGAGTCACACTGGAAGCGGTTCCGATTATT
>DATMFC010000537.1:0-1655 GCA_035556335.1 Planctomicrobium sp.
CGATCTGATGGCTGCGTGTTTGAGGATCGACCACCGCCACCATTGCCGGAGAGGTATACAGCGTCGCCCAGAGACGCCGACCATCCGATGCCAGTCCTCTGACCGACCATTTCGGGGCTTCCGGGATCACGAATGTTTCCAATTGAAGCGTTTTCCGGTCCAGCCGTAAGACCTGACCCGGATCGGTATACATCCCCACCCAGATATCGCGCCCATCGAAATGAGAAGTGTAAGCGAAGCCGTTGGCCTTGATCGTTTGTACTTTTCCACTGGCGGGATTGAGACGGGTGATATGTCCGGAGGAATGCACTCCCCAGATATCCTCACCATCAAAGGAGAGATCATGCAGCCCACTGCTTCCTTTGATCGGGATGACTTTCTGCTTCATTGTTTCCGGATCGATACTCACGATCGAGTTCGCCGATGCCATGCCGCACCAGACATACCCGGCTCCATAGGTCACGCAATGCAGGTTCGTGTCCCGTTTGCCGAAGTGCAGCCCTTCACCGGGAACGTCCGGTTCTTCTACGGAACCGGACTCCACCAGAACACGAAATTCCTTTGGATCCGTGTTCGCAGCCAGCACAAACGACAACGTGCGGCCATCCTCGCTGATCTTCAATTCGTCGCGGGATTCCGTCCCTCGAAGTAATTTCGTCCGTTCCGGTTGTTTCGCCCAATCCAGTGCAACCTGTTCTTCGGCAAATGCGGAATCCGATTGAAACAATGACGCCGATGTCGAAATGACGCCTACAATCGGCTGATGAAACGTCACGCTTCCGGTCGCTGAATCCAGACCCTCCCCCGGGGTGGGAGCGCGTTGACGAAAAAGATAGGAATCCACGATGCTGGGGCGCGGCAGAAGGGAAGCGACCTGTTTCCCTTTGGGATGAATATCGAAGGAAACTCCAGTCGAAAGCGGAACCGCAATGCGTTCGAGCCAGAACTGAACATCACCGGGATTGCTGGAAACAGGCGTGGCGATGGATGCCGGTCGTTCCAGGCAGTACCGCATCCGCCCGTCGATTTCGACGATGCCACTATCATAAGCCAGGATGTCATTCAAGACGACGGGAACCTCCGCGAGACGGGAAAACTCTCCGGTCTCGGGATTCATCTGTGCACTTTCCCCTCCGACTAACGGGAGGACCTGCTGCTGTCCCTGATGATCCAACAGTTCCAACTGCACTTTCCCATCCAGCGTCGCCACCTGGGTGAGGTCGCCATCATGGGAGACGGCGAACCGCGTCCCGAGGTCTCGCACGAGAGCCTGACCAAGATGAACGGTGAATCCCACGGCTTCCGGGGGAATATTCCCCAGAAGCTGTCCCGTTCGCAGGTCCACTCCATTGGGTTGCAGCGTGAGTCGGCTCGGCCCGCGAATCAGTAATCGGGCTCCTCGATCAAATCGAAGCTGGGCATAAACGTCGGTTTCGACGAAAAGTTCCTGCCCTGTTTGCAGATCTTCCATTTCACGCAACCGGGTGGGAACAGGGTGGTTCCCCGTGAAGTGGACCTGTTCAATGATCGCGCATCGTTCCGAGGGAAACGGATCCGGCGGAAAATGAGCCCATTGCCCTTCTCCTGCGGGAGGATTTCGATTGAACAGTGCAACGGTGACTCCCATGAGCACCAGGATCGCGACACCTGCTGCA
>DATMFC010000538.1:0-7316 GCA_035556335.1 Planctomicrobium sp.
CTATTTCAAACGGGAAGCGATTCATTGGGCCTGGGAATTTCTGACTGACAAAAAATGGCTGAGCCTTCCCAAGGACCGGCTCACAGTCACGGTTTATCTGGATGACGATGAAGCCTCCGACATCTGGGAAAAAGAGGTTGGTCTGACGAAGAAACAGATTGTCCGATGTGACGAATCGGAAAACTTCTGGCCGGCTTCTGCTCCGAGTCAGGGGCCGGACGGCGTTTGCGGACCGTGTAGCGAAATCTACTTTCATCCTCCCAGTGGGAAAGAAGTGGAGATTTGGAATCTGGTTTTCACGCAGTTCAACCGGATGGGCAATCCGCCGAACAACCTGCACCCGCTCCCGAAAAAGAACATCGACACCGGGATGGGACTGGAGCGCTGCGCAGCGGTTCTGCAGGGAGTCGAAAGCAATTTCGAGATCGACACGCTGCGTCCGTTATGCGAAGCGGCCGGTGCGGCAGTGGGAGTCAAATACGATTTCCACGGAGAACAGGGACGCCCGTTGCGACGGATTGCGGATCATATTCGTGCTGTCACCATGTGTGTGCATGAAGGAGTCGGCCCAAGCAACGAAAAGCAGGGATATATCGTTCGTCTGCTGCTCCGTCGTGCCTTGCTGGAAGGGTATCTGCTCGGGAAGCAGGACGCCTTCCTGTATGGACTCGTTCCGGCAGTTGTTGACGCCATGAAACGTCCTTACCCCGACCTTGTCGCATCAGTCGTGGCGGCTGCCGATACGATTCGGGAAGAAGAGCAACAATTCCTCGGGATCATCGAACGGGGACTCAGCCGTTTCCAGAAAATCGCCGATCGGGCCAAAAAAGGGGACGCCACCGTCACCGGGGAAGAGGCGTTTCTGCTGCATACCCAGGAAGGGTTTCTGGTCGAAATGACAGAGGCCATGGCGACCCGGCATGGCATGAAAGTCGATCTCCCCACCTTTCAGAAACTGCTGGATCAACACCGTGAAACCAGTGGACGGGGTTCCTTCTCCGATGCGGTCATGGCGGAAGGACCGCTGGACGCCATCCGTAAAGAAGGGGGAACAACCGAATTCCTCGGGTACACCGAAACATCGGGTTCCGGCAACGTGATCGGGATCATTTCCAACAAGGAACTGGTTTCTTCGCTCTCCTCTCCAACAGGGGAAGAACCGGTTGCCATCGTATTGGATCGCACTCCTTTCTATGGTGAAACCGGAGGACAGATCGGAGATACCGGAACACTGACAATAGAGGCCAGTGCCGCCGGAAACGGAACCACATTTGAAGTCATCGACACGCAACGGGACGGTGACCTGGTTCTGCATGTCGGGCGACTGAAACAGGGATCGCTGGAGGTCGGAAGCAGTGTCACTGCTCTGGTGAAAGCGGATCGCCGTGACGGAATCCGTCGGGCTCACTCGGCGACACATATTCTGCATCATGCATTGCGTCAGACACTTGGCCCGAATGCGCAGCAGCGAGGATCACTCGTCGATAACGATGTTCTGCGATTCGACTTCTCTCACAAGGGGCCGATGACGCAGGAGGAAATTCTTCAGGTCGAAGATGAAATCAATGCCCGTGTTGCCGAAGGGGCGGCTGTCTCCACGGAAGTGACCGATCAGCAGACCGCCCGGGATCTGGGAGCGATGATGCTCTTCGGCGAGAAATATCCTGACAATGTCCGCATGGTCTGCATGGGAGATTTCAGTGTCGAACTCTGCGGAGGAACCCATCTGTCCAATACCGGGCAAGTGGGATTGTGTCGCGTGATTTCCGAAGAAGGGGTCGCCAAGGGAGTCCGCCGGATCGTGGCGTATACCGGTCACAAGGCACTGGAACACGTCCGGGAAACGGAATCTTTGCTGAAACAGGTGGCGATCAGCCTGAAAGTTCCGCAGCCGAAAGAACTTCCCCGTCGAATTGAACAGGTTCTGGCGGAACTGGCTCAGGCGAAAAAAGAACTGGCGAAATTTACTCAGGCAGCCGTCGCCGATTCGGTGGAACAGGCTCTCAGTAACGCCGAAATTGTGGGAACCGCCAGAATCGTTGCAATCCGGCTGGATGGAATCGATCGGGACACCTTGCGTCTGTTTGCAGACCGCCTGCGTCAATCGGGAGGTTCCGTAGCAATTTTGCTTGCGACCGAAATAGATGGTAAGGTTGCCTTGTTGGCAGCAGTCACTCCCGATCTGGTCAAGCAAGGCGTGAAAGCCGGAGATGCGGTTCGGGAAGCGGCCAAACTGGTCGGCGGAGGAGGGGGAGGACGTCCCGATCTGGCGGAAGCCGGAGGGAAAGATCCCGCTCAAATCGATGCCGCCCTGAAGGCGGGCGCTGCTGTGTATCGAAACGGGCTGGGGAAATAGAGCCGTTTGCTCTACCATGTTGCCAGTACATCACAAATGAGGATGTACTTTGAGTTCCCAACTTGAAATGACCGGTTGAACAACACGTTCGAGCCGAATGATGCATCCCGGATGTCAATTCTGCTTCAGTGGCGTGGTCCTGTTTGACCAGAATTGACGTGTCCGGGAACTCCGATAAAATTAAGTGTTTGGTGAAAGGGTGTGTTTTACCGTGTGCGGTAAAGATTGCATCGTTATCCTGCCGGGGTCCGGCAGGTCACCATTTCCGAACCGGACTTTGCCGTCGTATGAAACGCATTCAGGAGAAGACGAGTGCAGATTGAAATCACCTGTCGTCACGGTTCGATCAGTTCCGACTTTCACGAGTACATCACCCGGAAGACAGAAAAACTCCTCACTTACTTCGAACGTGTGACCTCGATTCGGGTCACCCTCGATTATGAAGGAGATCGCGTCAAAACGGAAATTCTGGTGGATGCCGAGCACAAACACGATTTTGTGACATCGCACACCACGGATGCTCAGGATGCCGGGGCCTGTTTTGATCAGGCACTCACCAAAATGGAGCAGCAGATCCGCAAGTACAAAGACAAAGTACAGGATCACCGCCGCGATAAAGCATTGAATGATCTGGTGTCAGGTGAACCGGACGTCGCAGAAGCGACCTGATGATCCGATGACTTTTTCGTCCTGATAGATTCTCGAAGAGGACTCGCAATAACGTTCATTGTCGCGTTCAGGGGGAAGATCTCTAAAAATCCTGCCTGTTTCTGACTCGACAGGTGTTGTTCTGAAGCGGTCAGGTGATCACAATAGGCTCGCCACGAATTTCGTGGAGTGAAGTTGAATTGACAGATTGCGGAATGAGTGGCGAACATACCCACTGCGATGAGAGTCCCGAATTGGTCAGTGCGAGTACGAGCAGTGTCGAAGTCGTCACTGTTCGTACAAGTCGTGCTGAAACAATGTGATCGCGCCATGATTGCAATGCTTTATTGAGGTCGGGTCGCTCCTGGCTGTCTCGTTTATGCATAGGTAAGGAATAAGGAAGTATCGAATGCGACTCACTGAGTTCGTCGTCCCGGAAGCGATTCTGCCGCAACTCCAAGCCGACTCAAAAGAGTCGGCCATTCGGCAGCTGGTAGCCAGTCTGAAAAACGCCGGAAAGATTCAGTCGGATGACGAAGAGGCGATTGTTTCCGCCATTCTGAAACGAGAGGAGCTTGGCTCGACCGGAATCGGTCGCGGGGTTGCTGTTCCTCATACGAAACATCCATCCGCCCAGTCCATGTTCGCAACGATTGCGATCTGTCACGATGGTCTGGACTTCGAAAGCCTGGATGGGGAAGACGTGTTCATTCTCTTCCTGCTCGTCTCTCCACCGGATCGCCCCGGCGATCACCTGCGTGGTCTGGAAACGATTACCCGGCATCTGAAGAATGACGATTTTTGTAAATTTCTCCGTCAGGCTACCACCGTTGAAGCGGTCGTAGACCTGCTGCAGGAAGCAGACGAAGGTCAATCCTGATCCCGACGACAAAAGAGAATTTCGCGAAGACAGCCTCTATTGGCTCGAAATTCGCTCTTTGCTCGACCATGAACACCATCACCTCCATGAGTGAATCCACGTCGATCTCGCGATCTGTTAAATTGAACCTGACCCAGGGCTTGCACATTCGTGCCTGCTCTCGGGTGGTTGCACTGGTTGGCGGCTTCGACGGCCAGATTCGTATCCACTACGGAAACCGTAGTGCGGATGCCAGTTCGATGTTCGATCTGATGCAACTGGCCGCCCTGCCTGGCTCTGACCTGACAATCGAAGGACTCGGAGACGGGGCAGAACCGATTCTCGACGACCTGGAAAACTTCTTTTCCAAAACGTCGGAATCGGCTGACTGACGAGATCAGCCATTCGGGTGTGGTCTCCTTTTCAGGCTCCAGTGGTCATATTTTACATGGCTGGGTCGATCGTGAGGTTGCACGCCTGAATCATGGGGAACACGTTGTGGAATACTTAAGGTGTTCCATTTTCAGAGCGACCTCTGCCGTGTGCAGACATAAAGAATGTGCTTCGGTCGGCCTCGGTTCCGATCAGGTGTTTCCGGTCTCTCTTGGAAGCTGTTCGGAAAGTCCGACGATGCACAGCATGTTGTATGTGAGCAATGCAATCAGCACTCGATATCGCTGTGGCACCGACATTTCCGGATAGCCCGGATGATTCCCACTTGTAGGGTGGGGCGAGCCAATATGATGGCGTGGTGGGTCTTCAGTCGCAGGATTCACTTCCAAACAACACAGACCGCCGCAAGCACAATCGGCCGTTGGCGACGACCCACCTTCACGTTGCGCGACTTTGACCCACCCTACCATGAATCATTTCCGGATAGGCACTTACCTGGGGAATCCACTCCTTCCATTTTTGCGAAGTGGATTCGTTTCGACTTTTCAGAACAGTGGCGTTCATTTCTTTCTGAATGCCAGGATTTTTCTGAAATTACGTAATTTTCTGAAAAGTAAAGTTGTCTGGATTGAGGCAATAATCAGGAACCTCCGGGTTGATTCATGACCCTGATTCTCGTCACAATAAGAACCTGTTCCGGGGTGGACTTTCCCGAGCATGGCAGTGGGCATCGTCAGACCTGAAGTGACGTGACAGCTTGAGCATACGGTTTGAGCACACCAAAGATGGTGTGGATCATGTTTGAGAATCTGTCTGGACAGTGTGGAGGTCGGTTTCGGTCTGACATGTGGCCGCGCAGCACGCGACTTACCAGCGAAAATACTGGTCATTGCGTGCCAGAACGACCATATTATTTGTGGATAGGCTTTAGAGGGTTCGATGCAAGTAAAACATGGAATCGCAGTTTCACCTGGCATCGCTATTGGCCCGGCGTTTGTCCTCGGGGTTGAGGACTACCGTGTCCCGCAAGCGTATGTCAGTGAAGCGACCGCCGATTCCGAGGTGACCCGACTTCGGACTGCACTGGATCGTGTCGCTGCCGAAATTTCTACAAATGAGGCACTTGCTGCACAACATCTTGGCAAGCAGTATGCCGCGATCTTCGGAGCACACCTCCAGTTCGTACGCGATCCAAAATTAATTGCGGCGATGGAACAGCGAATTCGAGGAGAACATCATTCTCCGGAATATGCCGCGACTCAGGTGCTGCGGGGATTCGCCCGGGAATTGCAGCATTTAGGAAATCAGTATCTCGCTGAACGAGCGGCCGATATTTTTGACCTGGAACGGAGCCTGCTCCGGCACCTGCTCGGACAACAGCGCGTCGAACTGTCGCAACTGACAGAAGCGGCGATTGTGCTGGCGCATAATCTGACGCCCAGTGAGACCGCCAATTTGAATCGCAATGCTGTTCACGGGTTCGTAACGGAAGTGGGAGGAAGCACGAGTCACACTGCGATTCTCGCCGGGGCTCTGGAAATTCCGGCCATTGTCGGTGTGGGGAGCTTTCTGACGGATGTCGTCGGTGGAGAACTGGTGATTATTGACGGTGATGAGGGGAAAGTCATCATCGGCCCGGATGAGGAAACGCTTGCTGAATATCGCGCGATGCAGTTACGCATTCGCAACACCGCTGCCAGCTTTCAGGCTCGAGTCGAAGGACCTGCTCAAACTCAGGATGGAACCCATATCTCTGTCTACGGAAATATTGAATTTCCGGCGGAAGCAGAGCATTGTCGCACCCGTGGAGCCGACGGGATTGGACTGTATCGAACCGAGTTTCTGTACCTGGGGGCCATTCAGGAGCGGACGGAAAAAGATCACTATGCGGCCTACTCGGAAGTCATTCAACACTTCCCGAACCAACCGGTCATCATTCGGACCCTGGACCTGGGAGCCGATAAAATTCCGGGAGCGCTGGAGGATGTTTTCCGCGAGATGCCCAACCCGGAACTGGGGCTGCGAAGTATTCGTGTCAGCCTGGAATTTGTTGGACTGTTTCGAACCCAGTTACGTGCTCTGCTGCGTGCGGCAACCAACGGTGATGTCCGGATCATGTTCCCGCTGGTCTCTTCGCTGTCCGAATTAAGACAGGCGAAGATGGTGCTCAGCGATGTCTGTGAGGACCTCGAAGAGCAGGGGATTCCTTTTCGCCGGGATGTTCCAGTGGGGATGATGGTGGAAGTTCCTTCGGTCGCGATTCTGGCTGATGAATTCGCGCGTGAGGTCGATTTCTTCTCTGTCGGAACGAACGATCTGATTCAATACACACTCGCCGCCGACCGGTCTGATCCGACTGTTGCCAAGTATTACAATCCTGCAGACCCCGCGATTCTGGCCCTACTCCGAAATACCATCAACGCAGGAAAGAAAGCCAACATTCCAGTGAGTGTCTGCGGTCAGATGGGGTCGGAGCCGAAGTTTGTTCCACTGCTGATCGGGATGGGGCTTCGCACGCTCAGTGTGACTCCGCAGTCCATTCCGACGATCAAGGAATTGATCCGCAACATGTCGATTTCCGACGCCGAGGAAATTGCGAATCGTGTCGTACAGATGGAATCCGCCAGAGATATTGAATCCTATCTTCGCGGAGAAGTGAAACGCTTCCTCCGTGGCGGACAGCTGTAAGAAACGATCCGGAAAGCCCGACGAAGCACAGCATGTTGTATGTAAGTGATGCAACGAACACTCGATATCGCCGTGACACCGACATTTCCGGATAGACTCTGAAGAAACGATCACCCATCATTGGGGACGGGTTATGCGCTGGCGGCGATGTTGGGGGAGAGTTTGAGCATGGTCACTTCGTTCCCACGTTCGTTGTAGGTGACCTTGTCCATGAAGGTTTTCATCAGCAATACCCCGCGACCGCAAGGGCGCTCCAGGTTGGCTGGATCGGTCGGGTCTGGGAGAGAGCAGGGGTTAAAGCCGGGGCCTTCATCCCGGACCGTGTATTGCAGTCCGGTGGAATCGATCCGCACCTGAACGAAGATACGTCGG
>DATMFC010000539.1:0-5246 GCA_035556335.1 Planctomicrobium sp.
CGACGGTCAACGGGTCCTCGTCTTCAAAGAGGTGTCGGGACATCCAGTCGGGAGAACGCATGGCTGCCGACGGAGTCAGCAGCAACTGACACAGATGATGACTCCATTCCCTTCCACGACTCACCTGAAGGACACGGTTCGCACGGAGCAATGTCCAGGCGGTCAGGATCCAGAAGAGAACAAAGCCCATCAGGGCCACCATGAAGGCAACATCCGAACGCACTCCCTGCGGCCAGAAGTTCCGGAGTGCAATGCTTCCCAGTGTCCAGAGCGCCCAGGCGCTGCTGGCAAGTTGTAAGGGGCGTGTGAGCTTTCGGAAACGACGGTATTTCTGTTCCAGAGAGGCCACGTCGAAGGCGGCGGTGATCTGCTGCTGGATGACATGGCCCCGGTCAGCGGGAGCGGCATCCCGAATCTGGCAGAACCGACGAAAGGCGGCCTGGGCGAATCGGGGACTGGAACAAGAGAGTCGGATCTCCTCACCACAGAACAGGTGCGATCCGGAGACGGTCAACTCGGCAAGTTCCGTGAAGAGAACCAAACGGAGGGAGACTGTCGTCGGATTGCCATTCAATAATGGTTCTTCCTCGACGGGGAGGAGAATGCCATGTTCATCCAGGTCCCAGGGGAAGTACTGACATTGGAATGATTGCTGGAATGGCAGGACCCCATGAAAAACAACTCCCCGATCTCCGGACGCGAGGAAGGAAGAAGGCTCGGTTCGGTGGTCACTGCGCCAGGCGGGGCGAAAGCAGAATGCCGGTTTTCCAAGAATGCTGACGCATTCCAGGGCGTAGAACAGGCCCAGCAGCAGAAACAGGAGTTGCTCATCACTGAAGGAGAATGCCGGCATGCAACGATCGGTGAGAATTGGAGGCACGTCATTAAAGATTCAGACATTCTGACGGTGGCCGTGACAAATCCGCGGCGCTGGAACATCAGCGTCTCTTCAAGGAATTCGGTGAGGTTCCCGGAGGGGATTGGGAAGGATGGAGGGTATTCCAGATCCAGGCGCCCGCTCCCCCCAGAGCTGCCAGAGCCAGCAGGATCAGTTTGCCGAATTTCTGAAACAGCCCCATTTTTAAAGCCGCGGTTGTTCCGCCTCCGGAGATCAACCCGATCAAGCCATACGTCGCCATCTTGTCTCCAGGCCGGACTTCCGAATACCGTTCTCCGGCGCGGAACTGAATCCCAGAGGCCAGCCGCCGGGCGAGCGGGGTCACCGCATCGAAACTGTTCGGATCCGTAATCGTCTTGACTTTCAACACACCGCGGCGTCTCAGGACACGGGTGTCGAGATTGACGAGAGAGGTGCCGTCACTGGACGTGCCCCGGATGGCCCAGACGAGATTGTGAGTGGTCTCATCATAATAGGGAGGGACCAACCACCCGGTGACCGTGAGTTCCGCATGCCCGTTCTGACGCCTCCAGGCATTCGCTTCCTCTGTCCCTTGCTGGATCGAGGCGAGAATCCGGCTGGCATCCAGCTGATGACGCTCATCGTCCGGGACATGCCCAATCGGATCAAAATCAAAGCTCATGACGAATCGTCCGTCATTCGCCACCAGCATCCCGATCAGGGTCGCCGAAGGTTGATTTCCCATGGCGGACATCATGCGGGAGGCGCCCGGTGTGCCCGTGAATTTGTAGCCCAGGGGGACCTGCAGCTGGGCGACATCTCCCATCAGGACCTGTGTCGGACCCTGCTGCCAGACCAGCGACCGGACCCTCTGCTCAAGATCGGTCTGGCCCGGTTGCGCCAGGACGATCGAGGGGGCCGCCGAGATGAGGCAGGCAAGCGTCAGTGCAATTCTTCGGAGGATGATTGGAAAAAGACAGAATCGAATCTCTCGGGAGCCCATAAAATTTCCTCTGATCCATGTTTCTGGGAAAGGTTCACGAAACTCACCTCTCACTACGGGAACCGGTTCCTCATGTTTGCTGTGCTGCGACCAAAACCTCTGAAGCAATGAAAATTCCTATTCCACGAGCGGATCACGGAACGGTTTGACGAGGGAAACTCAAATCTCTCCGGATAAGGTCGGTGTCACGGCGATCTCGAGTCTTCATGGCATCGCATGTCGAGGGTCTCTGGTGCATGGTCGGACTTTTCGGAAGATCTTTCAGTTCACCGGGCCATCTTTCGCCTTCCAATCTGGTCTGGCTTCCGTGGAAAATCCTCCGGCCAGACCTCCGGTGACCACACCAATCGCCAAGGCCACCATCAGGTTCACTCCGAACAGCCATCCCACTCCCAGGGCGATGCCCCCTCCACAGGCGGCTCCCAGTCCCCACTGTCCGGCGGGAAACCGGAAGGGGTAATGAGCCTGATGCGATGGAACATCCTCCGCTTCCCGCTCGAGCGGTGGGACTGAGAGGGCTGGTGTCAGACTGACAGGATCCTGCAGGGCCGTTCGCAAGCAGTCCCGTGCCTCGTTCAGTTGTTTCAGGCGTTCCTGAGCCCGTTCATACTGGGCACTCCCGGTGCTGAAACGATCAGGGTGCCAGGCGACCGCTTCTTCCTTGTAGCGTCGCTGCACCTCGGCCCAAGTGGCTCCCTCAGACAATCCAAAGATCAGAAATGCATCCTTTGGCGACATTCCGTCATTCCCGCTGAAACGAAACCTGAACAATGAGCAAAAACACAACGAAGGTTGAAGACGATACTGGCAGCCCGGCCATCACTGTGCGAACCCAATTCGGGAATCTTCCAGGATGCCCTCTTCTGATTCGGAGTGACACCCCCTCGGATGTTCCGGCTGAATCCTTCGCGAATGCTCAATAATGACAGACGATCATCTGTCGCTCGATGCTCTGTAGACGCATGGTGTTCAAGAACAGAGGCTGGTGACGATTCACTCCCGTTCGGCAGTGGAAGGTTGTGACATGGAAATCGTCCTGTCGCCCTTCTCTGGTGGACGGGTCATTTCCACCACTCTCCCCTTGATGACCTTATGGAACCGATCGAAATTCGTTTTGGAAAGACCGTTCGTGCGGAACGGGAAAAACAGGGATATTCCCAGGAAGCCTTTGCTCTGCATGCGGGGATTCACCGGACTTATGTCAGTTCGATTGAACTGGGAAAAGTTCAGGTGAGCATCCGTGTTGCACAACAATTGGCGGATGCCCTGGAGATCCCCTTGAGTAAATTGTGGAAACGCATCGAAAATCTGACGTGATCCCAGAACGTCGCATCTCCGAGTTCACAAAGCCTCCCCTGAAATCAGGGGAGGAAAAGGGAGAGCCATCTGCTTTCTGGAACTTCCCTTTCCCGGTTGTCCTAGAGCAGTTTGCTCTACCATGTGCCCGCGCAGCGCGGTATTCGAACAGGAAAAACACTGACTTCCGCGTGGCGTGGACGGGGAAGTTATTTCGCAAGTTGCTCTAGCGGGACTGAAAGTTGAAGCCACCGTGAACGTTCGGAGTCGAAAATCCGCTTTGACCTCCGAACTGGAAATTCTGCCCGCCGAAAACATTGGGCGTCGTGTGTCCGTTCATTCCGTCGAACTGGAAATTGTGTCCTCCGTGGGGATTCGACGCACTGAAACCGCTGCTCTTCTCAAACTGGTCGTTGTAGCCACCAAAGACGTTCGGGGTTGAATGTCCCACGGAGCGCCCATCAGGACCAGTGTCATTGTGTCCTCCAAAGACATTGGGAG
Source organism: Planctomicrobium sp. (assembly GCA_035556335.1). Classification (GTDB taxonomy): domain Bacteria; phylum Planctomycetota; class Planctomycetia; order Planctomycetales; family Planctomycetaceae; genus Planctomicrobium. The sequence goes on from DATMFC010000539.1 coordinate 3,660, forward strand.
CACTGCGTCCCTGAAAAGTGCCGGAATTGCTGTCGTAGTCCTGTCCTCCAAAAATATTCTTCCAGGACCATCCTCCTGCCTGCAGGAGAACACAGAACCCCATGGCAGCAAGAAACATGGTGGTTGTTGCCACTATTTTCAACATGAACTTTTCTCCTGAACAAGGGCCAGCGAAACAGGAAAGGAAACTCACCTCCCCGTTTCTCAGAACAGGAAGATTGTCTTGACTGTAGACGATCGTCTGTCTATGAATAATATTCACAACCACCTGTTGCAACCGTGTTCATTCTATTTTTGCATAAAAATCAAGTTTCGGGCCTCGGCCAGAGCAGACAACGGGCGGCGATTCTCAAATAGATGTCGATCGTCTTCATTCTTCGAAAGTCCTGACAATGACAATCCAGGCCCTCGGATGCTTTGTTTTCCATGCCGGAGAGACTTTGGGGATTTGTCTCCTGTCGCCGAAAAAAGCGGATCTGCTGTGAAGGTTGCGGAAGGCACCGTGCGGTTGACCGGCTTCGCACCTCCCGAATGGGATGACGTGCGTTCAGGAGGGAATCTCTGATGCTGCGTCTCTTCCCGACTGGAGTCTGGTGAAGCATTCTGACACTGCAAGTCGATCCCGGAATGACATGTTCCGCTAATGTCATGTGTTCAATGAAAGGAAAACTCGTTAATGAGTTCGACGGCCCGAGTTTTATCAAACGGTTCTTTCGCGTGTCTGCTGCTTTTGTTGACGGAGTTGTTTCTGCCTGGCTGCCATCAGGAAAAAAATGGAGACCACATCCGACGTGTTCTTCAGGAACACGCCGTTCTGGAGGCTCATTTTGCCGAAAAGGCTGGCACTTGGGGGTTTATCTGGGACCAGTCTGAATCGGTGGGACACTATGTCTCCGGGTTGCGGCAAATTGATCTCAAAAGGTGTCCAGAGGATTTTCAGGAGGCGTTTCGAAACGATATTCAGGCTTGCGCCATGTATCAGGAAGTGGCACGTTCCTATGGAGGAGTCAATGGAATGGTCAAAGGATTTCTGACTGCGGGACTCGCTGCGATTGATGCCTACTCTTCAGGAGAAGCGTCACTTCAGGAAATCCACCTGACATGGAACGAGGTCCTGCGGATTGCCGGAAAATACCATGCGATCGTCTCAGAGTAAGGGTTCGATGTCTCTCACGAACATTCAGAACTTCGAACATGTCGACACGAGAGAAATCATCGTTAGCGGACCACGAAGAACACCTGATGTCAGCGCTTCCTCTCGATTCGCGGCGCTAAATAATCCCTTGAATCGTGACATAATCTTTGATCGGAACGAATCGCTATCGGGTGGTTCGTATCTCTGATTCAGGCCGATTGAAGTATCCCTCTCATCGGCTGTTTTATTTCTAACGGAAAGGAAAACAAATGATTTCGAAATCAGAGTTACCGTTATCAGGGATCGGTCCGCCGAAGTTTTCGTCGGGTCAGGTGGTGATCACTCGGAACGCCTTGGAAACCTTGACTCAGGAAGAGGTTCACACCGCACTGGCCCGGCATTTACAGGGGGATTGGGGGGACTGTGATCCGGAGGATGCCGCCGAGAACGAG
>DATMFC010000540.1:0-12560 GCA_035556335.1 Planctomicrobium sp.
TCGATCGGTTTCTCCGAGGATGCTGCTGGACGATTTACTTCTTCTACGGAAGAAACGTTTCCTTCCGCTGGATCAATTCGGATGGAACCGACAGCCGCTCGCAGATCACGGCGGAGTTGACGTTCATCCACTTTCTGCTCACGCGTCCGTCGGGACTCCTGTTTTTCTGCCAGTGCACTGAGATCAAAATGAGGAGCGGGGACCGATTCATGCGCGGAATTCAGGATGAGTCGACGGTGTCCGACGACTCCGCCATGGAGCGGCCATTGCGAGGGAACAACCACCTTCTCTTCCATCATCGGAATCCGGTGCTGCACCAGATCGATCACCGGATGCCCGGCCATCTGCAGCATCGGATTCGAGTTCTCAACGTGCGGCTCTCCCGCCATAATATTGATCTGTTGCGGTTGGCTGATTGTCGGTTGATTGGTTGTCGGGTCGCTTGCCGGCTGCAGATGCGATTCGGGAGCGTGGTCTTCTGTTTTGGATTTCAAATCAGAATGATGTTCCGAAGTCCGGACACTCGACCAGAAAACAACCGACGTCAACACACAGGACAACAACGCCGTAATCCCAAAAATCATCGGCCAGGCCGAAGCTGTCGGTGTTGGTTTTTCTGTCTCCGCAATGACAGGTGCAGAACGTGACGATTCCGACGGGACATTGCCCGATTGTTCTTTGACAGGCGAAGATCTCCCCGGTGTTGCCAAGGCAATGGCTCCCGTTCCGGAGGCTCCGGTTCCAGATGTTCCCGTTCCTGAGATCCCCGTTCCGGATGTCCCTGACCCGAAAATTGCGGAGTCAGAGAACAGCGATTCCGCTGCAGGAGGAACAGTTCGTGCAAATTGGGGTGAAGTGTCACTTCTCATCAGTGGCTGTGTGGAAGCCTGTGGCTGAAACTGCGATTCCCGGCTCATCCCGAAAGGTGAGCTTTCATCGGCAAAGACAAGACCTGCCGACTTCTTCGCCCCATCAACCACTCCGGCAGTACTGGTAATTCGAGACTCCTGAATCCCATCGATTGAAGGGGCCGCAAATAAATGCCGACTGGGGGCTCCGGAGTCGTGCTCGGTGTCCATGGAAACCAGTTGCGGCGGCTCGGGAAGAGTCAGCCCGTGCTGAGTCGCCTGTGCTGATTGAGGCGGCAGCGACGACGGCGGTGTTGGTTGCTGTGGTCTGGATTGCTGTGGTTGCGGAGGAAACGGTTCTGATCCCGGTGCCTTCAACCCCAGCGGTGCAACAGTTGAAGCGGGAGCACTGGAAACGGGAACGTCGGAACGGAGCGGACTCGTAACCGTCGGACTGGGGAGAACAGGACGATCCTGTCCCTCGGGACGAAACTCAATCGGCTGTGCTGAAGTTCTCTCTGGAAACGGCAACTGTGCCAGATCACGTTCCGGTGACTGAACCGCAACCGCCGCTTTTTCGTTTGGCACAGTGAATGGTTTCAGGTCAAAGCTGGGAGGCAGAAACCCCGGTTGTTCCAATGGAAGTCGGTCGACCAGAGACGCCGGGAAGATGACCACCGATCCCGGATAAAGGCGTCCATGTGCATCTCCCGTCGGACTGATGACTTTCGCAACGCGGGCCGCTTCCTGAGGTTGACCAAGACGTGCCGTCAATTCATTGACCGTTTGAATCGCCGGATCCAATGGGAGAACGACCGGCCGATCCAGAAGACCGACACAGGCCACCGGAACCGTTGTCGGTCGTGTGGCGGCTGGAGTCGAGATTGCAATCACAATATCGCCGGGGGACAAACGATTGGCCGGATTCGGTTGTGACGGATCATAATAGACCTGAAACCGAACCTGTCCCGCTCGAACAATTCGTAACGTGGGAGACGCATCCGGGGTTAATCCGCCGGCCGCTGCAATCAGTTGATCCAGAGCCACGGCATCATCCTGTGAATGATAGGCCCCGGACTGCTGGACGGCTCCAATAACGGTATAGATCGATGTGCCAGCAAAGGCTCGTTGAGACTCGATCACCCCCATGCGCGGTGCGGAAGGATGAGACGTCTGCCGTGATGAGGACACTCCTTGAGCCTGACCGGCTTGTGGAGACAGAATCGAAACACAGAACGACATCAGAACCGGCAAGGCCCATACCAGTTTCCGCCCGAGAGCAGTCCGTTCATCTGGGAATCGTGAGCTTGAATTCATGAGTCGCGTTCGTTTCGGCAAGGTGCTTGTGAAGACAAGCCGCAGCGAGTCCGTTTGCTCTCAATCACAGTCCGTCGTGATCAAAGCGACACGAGAATAGCGCCGCCACCGCCACAATTCTGACGGTATCTTCCTCCCTATCGGCATAGCCGGACCGAAACTGGAGACGAACATTCGGAATCTCCGTCATTTTCTGAAAATTTGTCGAATCCCCTGCAACTGCTCCCAGAATCAGAACGACAGGCTTGACGGATCAGGATCGGCCCGGTTCAATCAATACTCGTGAATGCTCACAAAGAACGTTTCAGTTTCTGGAGAAATAGATGTTTCGTGCAATCACCGCTGTCACCGCTTTGTTTTTGTGGAGCACTTTCGCCTCCGCCGCAGAACCTCAAGTGACGCTGCAGAAAGAATCTGCCGGGGTCAAAGTTCTCATCGGGGATGACGTTTTCGCGGTTTACCGCTTCGGCCAGGAACGCCGAAAGCCATTTTTCTACCCAGTCACCGCAGCCGGGGGATTTGATCGCCTGAAACAGGCCGTCTCCTCAGATCCTGCTGAAGCGGAATCACGCCAGGTGGTGGTTGTTTCTGAAAAAGCCATTCTGACTGACGGAAAATCCAAAACCGGGGAAGCTGTTCCGTTCGGTACTGTTCTTTCTGTCGAAAAAGTGGACGGGAACAAAGTTCAGATCGCCGGCGGTAACGGCTGGTTGAACCGTTCCGACATTGTGCCAGTCGCTTCCACCGTTGTCCGACTGATTCAGGATGAACCGAACGTCAATAAAGACCGGAAGTCTCCGAACTTCTACGATCACCCGCACCATAAAGGGATCTGGTTCGGAGTCGACGAAATCAATGATATCAAATACTGGATGGAAGGAAGTCTGGTTGTCGCGAAGAGTGTCGACATCGTGAAGGCCTCCGGAGACACCGCTCAATTCAAAGTGGTGAACGAATGGCTTGATCTGGAAAACAAGCCAGTTCTGGAAGAACACACGTTGATCACCATCAGCAACGATCGCCTGATTTCCTACGAAGCGACTCTGAAAGCGGCTGCAGAAAATGTTCACATCGGCGACACCAAAGAAGGATTCTTCGCAATTCGTATGGCCAATACCATGCCGGAACGACTCGCTGGTGGACCGGTCATCAATGCCGATGGCCTTGAAGGCTCCAAGGCCGCCTGGGGAAAAACCTCTCGCTGGCTCGACTATGTGGGAGAAGTTTCCGGCCAGAAGTACGGCGTCACCATGATGGACAGCAGCAACAATCCCTGGGAATCACGTTACCACGTTCGTGATTATGGACTCCTTTCCGTCAATCCGTTCGGAGCAGGTGCCTACACGGAAAAAACACCTGATGCACAGCCGAAACATGCGCGTGACCTGAAGAAAGGGGACTCTATTCAGTTCCAATACGGTCTGTGGGTTCACAACGGCGTTGTGGATAAAGACGCGATTGAGAAGGAATATGCCAAGTTTCTGAAGCTGTCCGACAGCAAGTAAGGCAGAGGAACCACGGAAAGAACGGAAAACACGGAATTGAAGAGGACAAGACAAGTGGGGATGTGCTGAAAACAAACTGTCGGTTCAGAACATCATCAGAGCTCACCCCTTGTTCCCAAGCTCCGGCTTGGGAACACACTCGACACCAAGCTCCAGCTTGGCGATTCTCAGATCTCCTGTTGGCATTCTGTTCCAAACAGGATGACCAGTGTCTGCCTGGTGTCATGGACTAGTGTTGCGTCAGCATTCAAAATTAGGGTGAAAGAATCAAAACGGGAGCGGCCAACGAGCCGCGGAACATGTCAGACAACCCTCAGTTTGAAGCCTGACAAGGCATTAGAAATGCGAAGCGGAGCTTCGAGGTGAGTCTGTTCCCAAGCAGGACAGCTTTTTGCACGTTAAATCACAATGCCTTGAAGGAGAAGTGGTTGCAACACGTAATGGTGTCTACTCCGCATCAACGGAAATTCAAGACTTACGACGATTGACGAAAAAAGCTGCAGAGCATGGGAACAAGGAATGTTTGAATTTTCGTCCTTCTTCCATTCCTCTTCCGTAACTTCCGTCTTTTCCGTGGTGATCAAAAACAAAAGCGAGGGGATGACGTCAGTGTCATCCCCCCGCTTCGCATCTGGGTCTGATGGCGGCCCATTCAGTCTGGCATTGCCGTCATCTGGCAACGCCCCTCTTCCACTTTCCGCAGGTGAATGATGAGGTTGTTGCTTGCCCGAAGGCCCTCATTCGCTTTCACCCGGTCGGGCAAACACTCTACTGAATCACTGGTGCTTCGCAGGCGGGAGCAGCGGCAGTGACACAGGGATCAACGGGAACCTGTCGGCAGACCGTTTTCGGAACGCAACGGGTTTTCGTCACAACAACCTGACGTGGAACACACTTGGATTTGGTGATCATACGTGTTTCACAAACCTGTCGTGGCACACAGTATGGCACTTTGCGAGTGCGGCATTCTTTCACATAGCTGCATGTTGTGTAAGGAACCTTACGGGTCCGTGTTTCACAGACATAGCTGCAAGTGGTGTAAGGAACCTGCTTGGTCACGCACTCATCAACATAGCAGCAGGTTGTGTAAGGAACCTGCTTGGTGCGGCATTCACGAACCATGCTGCAGGTGGTGTAAGGAACTCGACGAGTCCGGGTTTCGCAAACATAGCTGCAAGTGGTGTAAGGAACCCGTTTCACGGTGGTCACTGGAACCCGAACACAAGTGGTGTAAGGAACTTTGCAGACGCGGGTTTCTGGAACCATACGTGTGCAGGTTTGTGTTGTCATGACCGTCTTGGGGCACCAGACCTGTTTGCAGACAGTACGTGGTGGACACTGGACTTTTTCCATCCGGCTGCAACCTGGTTGATAAACCATGCAGCAGGTGTTCGGATCGAGAACAAACCGGCCTGGGTCTTGAACACAACGTTCTACAATCGGACCAGGAACGCATTCTGTCACGGTTTTCCATTCACCGCACTGAACCGGAACCGTTCGGGTTTCTGAGACCGGACGCATGAAGGTCTGGCAGACATCCCGGTAGCAGGTCTTCGTTTCAACACGGCAAGTCGTCACACAGACGTCACGATAACAGGTGTTATAAACCGGCTTGCGGACGGTGTAGCACTCGTCACGATAGCAGGTGTTATAAACCGGTCGGCAGACGGTGTAGTTCACTGTTCGATAACAGGTTTTATATACCGGTTTACGCACTTTATAAGTGACGGTCCGGTAGCAGGTCTGGTAAACCGGCTTGCGAACGGTATAGCAGACATCGCGATAGCAGGTCTGAGTCACAGGTCGGCAGACCGTGTATGTTTCGTCACGATAGCACGTATCGTAAACAATTTTGGTCGTCGTCACCGGCACCTGATAAGTGCAGGTATCATAGACCGTCTGGCATTCGGTGTACTGCTGAGTACACCAGACCGTTTCCTGAACGGTTCGGTATTGTTGTCCACAAGTGACCCGTGCGGCGCAATAATCGCCAGACGGTTCACAGCACGACGCTGGACAATTTCGATACCGAGCTGCTCCGCAGAACAACCCGGCGTTCGCTTCAGCACTGACCAGCAACGCATACAGCGCTGCGGCCAAAGCGAACATCCAAGGTTTTTGTCTCATGGCACCCATCCTCATTTCATCAACCCAGATGCGTGGAATCTCTCAAGCGGATTCCCCCGCTTCCTGTTTCGGCTGATTTTTCCGATCTGCATTACGCAAGTCCCCGAATTTACCTAAACATTCAAGTCAACTGGTCGTATTGACTGAACTTTCAGTAGAGACGTTGTGAAACATTCCGCTATCAGAACACGATTCCCTGCCAGAATGACCATGTTGTGACGAATTCCTGTAACAGGAGATTTCCTTGTAATCGTCAGAATCAGCTCGATTCCAACAACAGAGTTGGATCAAGACGCTTCCAAACGGAGAGCCTGACCGGAAACAATTGGCACCGTCGTCAGAATCGGCATTCCCGTCACACTCAAGTGACAAAACTTTTCCCGATCCCGCCCCACTTCAGAAAAATTCTGCGTTCTGCCTCCAGCCACTTGCCGGTTTCAATATGAGCAACCGTCCGGGAGGCGAAACTCCTGCTGAGCCGCGTGAAAAGAGAACGCTCTCCATGATTGAGTGTGCGTCAATAAAGTGGGTAGGAGAAAGGGAGGAAATTCGAAATTCTAAGAACCAAAAGGAGAGGAAAATTCGACGTTCAAAATCGGAAGAACTCAGACGGAAAAACATGGGTTGGTGTTTTTTACCGTTTCGGATTTTGAATTTGTTTGGTTCTTAGAATTTCGTAATTTGGAGTTTTTTCAACTTCCCCTACTTTTGAGACGCATACCCTGCATCGTTTGCGGCTCGGCGGGAGCCTCGCCCTCCCAGCCGCTTCTCATTACAATAAGCGACATCTCAGAACAAAATGATTGCACGAGTTATCGCACCACAAAACTGACGACCCCGAAAAGGGGACAGACGCTACGACAAAGAGGAATTCCGATGAAGTTCGCAATTTGCCAGGAACTGTTCGAAGGCTGGGATTGGGCTCGTCAGTGCCAGTTCATCAAGGAAGTGGGCTACGAGGGGGTGGAAGTCGCCCCATTCACACTGGCTCCTCTGGCGAGTGATGTGACTCCCGAACGCCGCCAGGAACTCAAGCAGATCGCTGACGATAACGGCGTCGAAATCATCGGGCTCCACTGGCTGCTGGCCAAAACCAACGGCTTCCATCTGACGACTGCGGATGCCGAAGTGCGGAAGAAAACTGCGACATATCTGGAAGACCTGACCGACCTGTGTGCCGACCTGGGGGGCTCACTGATGGTTCTCGGTTCCCCGCTTCAGCGAAGTCTGCAACCGGGCGTCAGTCAGGAACAGGCGTTCGACAATGCTCTGGAAGTGATTCGTGCCGTTCTCCCCCGACTCTCTGATCGCGGCGTCGATCTGTTGCTGGAGCCTCTCACCACAAAAGAAACCGACTTCATGATCTCCTGTGATGAAGCGGCCAAAATGATCAAAGCCATTGATCATCCTCGCGTCGCCTTGCATCAGGATGTGAAGGCGATGCTGGGAGAAGGGAAGCCGCTGCCGGAGATCATTCGAAATCACGCCGGAATCACCCGTCACTTCCACGCCAACGACGAAAATCTCAGGGGACCGGGTATGGGAGAGATCGATTTCGATCCGATCTTTAAAGCTCTCAAAGAAACCGGGTACAACGGCTGGGTTTCCGTTGAAGTTTTCGACTACACCCCCGGCGCCGAAAAGATCGCCATCGACAGCCTAAAATACATGCAGGATGTGTGGAATCGCGTGTAAGTGGTAGTACTTGGGCTCGACTCAACATGTGGGGTGTAAAACCTCAATAGCTCCGATTTTTGAAACACCGAGACACGGAGAAACCCGGCGCGGCCGGTTTGTCCCGGCCGTAACCAAAGGAATTCACGTTGTCCAAAATCCTCGCAGACTGAGAGAATCCAGAACGTTTGCAGTACAGAGGAATTGCTGGGAAAGAAACTCTCTGTGCTCCTCTGTGTCTCGGTGTTTCAAAATTTTCTTCCTGTGAACTCGACTCACTGTTTCAGGTGAGGTTATGTACTACCGTCTTTTGAGAATTGAGGGCATTACTCCGGCAAACCATGAATCGCCAAGGCAATCGCGCCGAGAACTCCGGCGCGGCTGCCGAGTTGGGTCGTTTCGATCCGGATATCATCCACCGGAAACAATCGTCCGACCCGGGCGCGGACGTCTTCTTTCACCCGGTCCAGCAACAGATCTCCCAGATTGGCGACGCCCCCTCCCAGAACAATCAATTCCGGGTGAACGGCCACGACAACATTGGCAATGCCGATGGCCAGGTAGAACGCGGCATGCAGAATTGCCTGACGAACCGGTTCATCCTGATCGGCCACCTGCCCCATCAGTTCCACAGTCACATTGCCGGGGTCTCCATCCGCCGCCGCATGTAACGCCGGAGCCATGCCGACCAGCATGAGACGAATCCCTTCCGCCGCCAGAGCGGTTCCACTGGCAAGCGTTTCCAGGCACCCGTGATTCCCGCAGCCGCAGAGTGGCCCCGTTGGAATAATGGTCTGATGCCCCAGTTCTCCGGCGGCTCCCAGTGGGCCCAGACGAAGTTTTCCGTCGAGAACAAGCCCTCCACCAATGCCGGTTCCAATGGCCATAAAAACCATTGTGTTGACCGATTTTCCCAGCCCATACATCAGTTCGCCATATGTCGCCATACGGACGTCATTCAGCAGCCGAACTTCGCATCCGACCTGAGGGCGAAGCAATTCCGCCACCGGAACATTCTTCCAGTGCGACATCATGTTCGGCAGGTAACAGGCGATTCCCCGACGAATATCCACCAGACCGGGAAGCCCCATTCCCAGTGCTGCCGGCCTTCCTCCAAGTTCCGCCGCCAACTGGTTGGCATAATCACCGATGCGACCGACCACCGCCTCGGGGCCGAGATGCGATTCGGTGGGAAGACTCCCCTCTTTAATAAGGATTCCGTCTGCTCCGGCAAGAGCGAACTTGATTGACGTTCCTCCAACGTCCACACCAACAAACAGATCAGACATCTTTTTGAGCCAATTGAGTTCGAACCCGTTCGAGCAGCGCTTTGGATTTGCGGATCCCTTCGAATTCGTCGAGCTTCGAGCCTTCGTATTCGATTCCGACAAAGCCGTGATAATAATGCTTGAGAACGATTTTCATCATCCGTAGATAATCGGTATGAACTTCGTTTCCTTCCTCATCGAAATCATGTGTCTTCGCACTGACCGCCTTCGCATACGGCATCAGTTCATCCACTCCCTGATAGCGGTCGTAGACTTCTCCATCTTTAATACGAAAGTTCCCGAAGTCAGGCAACGTCCCGCAGTGGGGATGATCAACACGACGAATCACTGAGGAAAGCCATTTCCCGTTCGAAGAGAGTCCCCCATGGTTCTCGACGATCACATTCATATTGTGCTGCTCGGCGAAATTGGTGAGCAGAGCCAGTCCATCGGCGGCACGTTCAAGCTGCTCGTCCCATGTTCCGTCACTCGCCGCATTCACCCGAATGGAATGGCATCCGAGAAACAGTGCCGCTTCCACCCATTTTTTATGATTGTCGACCGCCTGAATTCGCTTGCCCGTATCGGGATCTCCCAGGCGTCCTTCTCCGTCAACCATAATAAGCAGGCTGCGAACCCCGTGATCTGCGGCCCGTCGCTTCAATTCTGTCAGGTAGGTGGTGTCCTTGGCTTTGTCTTTGAAGAACTGGTTGACGTACTCAATCGCTTCGATTCCGAATTCTTCTTTCGCAATTTTCGCGAAGTCGAGCGGGTCGAGTTTTCGCTCCGATCGCCCGAAAAATGCCCGATTCAACGACCATTGTGCCAGTGAGATCTTAAACAAGGGATCCGGTTTTTCCGCAGCCAACAGGGTCCGTGGAACCAGTCCACCGACCATGGCTCCCATGAACGCGGTTCCCAGAAACTGGCGGCGATTGAATGAAATCGTAGGCATATCGCAAATCCTGACAGTAAAGCGGAACATCAAAGACCGAATCCAACACCAATCCGTCCGACGAACTGATGCACCTTCCTGCATCGGAACAGAATTGTCAATTCCTCACGACGATGTCAATCTTCTCATCCCACATCACGCTTATTGATAAATCCGGACGACGAGAGATGCTTCTGCACATCTGTCGTCGAAAGCGATTTGGCTCCCTCTTCCAGCGTCTGATTCCGACAGAATAACTGTTGCGGAATTCGCACAGTGAAAGTGCTCCCCTTGCCAAATTCACTTTCCAGCAGCACTTCCCCTCCCAGTAACTTGGAGAGTTCCTTGACGATGGAGAGTCCCAGCCCGGTCCCTTCGTATTCACGGGTGAGAGCATCCTGTCCCGCTTTATGCTGCCCCTGACGGAATTTTTCGAAGACGACAGACTGATCTTCCAGCGGGATTCCGATGCCGGAGTCGGCTACGATCAGATCGAACAGTTCGCCAGAAACCCGACGAACTTCCACCCAGACCCGTCCCCCATCTGGCGTGAACTTGATGGCATTCGATAACAGGTTATACAGAATCTGCTGTAACTTCCCGAGGTCCTGAACGACACCGGTCAATTCCGAATCAACCATCCATTGCAGATCAATATTCTTCTTCTCGGCCAGTGGCTTCATCGACAACGTCAATCTCTCCACCAGATCATCCAATGAGAAGTCAACAATATTCAGTTCCATGCGTCCCGCTTCAATTTTCGCGAGATCAAGGATGTCGTTAATCAGGGTCAACAGGTTCTGCCCCGAGATCTGGATGTTGACCAGATATTTCTTCTGCTTGTCCGAGAGATTTTCCGCCCCCTGCAGTACGTCACTGAATCCGAGAATACTGTTCAACGGAGTTCGCAGTTCATGGCTCATTGTCGCCAGAAACTCGTTCTTGATTTTGTTCATCTCATGCAGGCTCAAGTTCGCCCGCGCGAGTTCATCGACCTTGCCGTCGAGATCATTGTTCACATGCCGCAGTTCTTCCTGCGTCGTGACGAGGTGACGCAACATCCGGTTGAACGCATGGCTCAGTTCCTGAAACTCATCTCCCGTCCGAATATCGGCCCGTTGATCCAGTTCTCCTCTGGCAATCGCATCACTGACATCTTTCAGGTGCATGACCGGTTTCACGATCACATATCTCACAATGGAATACGCCGCAAACATGGCCAGACAGGTGGTCACCATGGCCATCACCATCAGAATCGCATTGTTCTTGGCGATGTCCCGCTGCATTTCGTCCAGATTGAACGTCGTCTCTGCCACCACCATGATTTCATCCGCCGCATCAATACGGGGAGGGACATTCCCACTCCGATGGCAATTCAAACACTGCTCCTGAGCAATGATCGGTTTGAAGTAGTGATAACGTCGCGTTGAGGCATCTTCATGAACGACAAACGGTTCGTTGTTGTTCAGAATCTTGTTGAGAGCATCGAACTCGAAGGCTTCCGCAGGCCGCCGGGTCGGGTCGGAGATGATATCCACTGGAATGAATTTCCAGGAATATTCCCGTAAATCCGTTGGCTTCAGTCCGCTGGCGAGTCCTTTGATCACCGGCACCGCATCTGGTTCCGCCGTTTTCTCCCAGTGCGTCATCTGCAGGTTTTGCGCAATCAATAACTCGGCTCGCTGGCGATTCTGCGAGCGGAGAATCTGCATGTTCAGATAGGCATAAAAATAGAAACTGCCGGTGATCAAGATCATCAACGCCAGTCCGAACAGAATGCGACACTTCCGTTCCAGACTGTTTTCACCGAGCAATTTCTTGAATGTACGATAGGACATAAAGCATTTTCGTCAGTAATTCACGACAGTGGCAACGGTCGCTGATCCAACTGAGACACCAATACAGCACAGTCGGTTTGAGGTGGCGATGAACGCATGATCTCAGTATCGTCTTCGAAGCAGTTTCCCACAACGGAAGCTTGCGTTGCGGAGAATGGCATGCGTTTCCAATTTGTTCCCTTCTGGTTCCTCCTCGCAGGAGCTCTCCTGAGTCTCTGTGCCTGCCGTCGGGCTCCTGAAGAAAACAGAGCAAAGAATACGGTCACGAACACAGACGCTTCTCCTGTTTCAAATATCGAGCCAAACACTTCATCCAACTCGATCTCACTTCCTCTGGAACGTCGATCAGCTCTCAACGAAGAAGTGACCGTTTCCGAAGCGGACTGGCCCTACTGGCGGGGTCCGACGGGGAACAACATTGCCCTCCCCGGCCAGAATCTTCCGGAAATCCTCGCTCCACATCAAAACGTTCTCTGGAAAACCAGACTTCCCGGCCTGGGACGCTCCTCCCCCATTGTCATCGGAAATCACCTGTACCTGACCACTGCGGACCCGGAGAAGGAATCGCAATCGGTTCTCTGCCTCGACCGCCACAATGGAAATCTGATCTGGAAAACCGAGGTCAATCAAGGGGGATTTCCCCGGCGGCTCCCAGATACTCATGCCTCCTTAACCCTCGCCTGTAACGGAGAGGCATTATTTGCTCTGTTCGAAAACCACGAGCGATTGCAGTTGGTTTCGCTCGATCTTCAAGGAAGAATTCTACGGCAGATCACGGCGTCTCCCTTCCCTTCAGAACGCCTGAAGCCGGAAATTGGCCCCTCTCCACTTCTGTATCAGTCCTTCATTATCGTCGCTGCAGAGTTTGAAGACGGGAAAATTCAGGCGTTCGATCAGGACACACTCAGCCCGGTCTGGATCATTCCCCGAAAGTCGATTTCGTACTCTTCCCCGATCGTCGCTTACCTTGCAAACCGAGATCAGTTACTGATCCCCGGCAATAAACGGATCACATCTTATGATCCGCAAACCGGTGAAGAACTCTGGAA
>DATMFC010000541.1:0-3786 GCA_035556335.1 Planctomicrobium sp.
AAATTGAATATCAGGCCGGTGTCGCCACCATCCACGGGCAGATCAAAGATGCTGCTCAACGTGCACTGGTGACACGCATTGTCAGTCAGGTCGACGGTGTTCGCACTGTCGAAAACAAACTGACTGTCATTGAAGCCGCCGCTCCTCGAAGCACTGCCATGTCCGCTGCCGGCCATGAAGCAGCTGCTCCTCAGGCTGCGGCCAGCGGAGTTCAGCGAGCTGTTGCTGACAACCAGACAAAATCACGGGTGCAACGCATCAATCATGAAGCGTCCGCACCGACCAATCAGGCAGTGGCACAGGAAATTGCCAAAGCTCTGACCTCTGCCGGATTGAGCGGGTATGACATCGAAATCCGTTATAAAGACGGAACCGCCAGCCTCATCGGGGCGATCGATGCCAAAGAACAGGCGATTCTGGCTCATCACGTGACTGCCAGTGTTCCTGGTGTGAATCAGGTGTTGAACCGACTGACTTTGAACGGTCAGGTCGTCCAGATGCCGCAAGCGGCTCCGCCACAAGGCTATGGCCGCCCAGGTATGGGACCGCAACAAGGAATGCCCCCACAGGGAATGCCTTATCAGGGAGCCATGCCGGTTGCTTACCAGCAGCAGGCCGGTGCCCATCCAGGAGCAATGCCTGCCGCCTATCAGCAGCCGGGAGTTCCTCCGGGAGCCATGCCACCGGGCGGAATGCCTCAGTACGGACAGGTTCAGCAGACCGGGCACCATGTTTATAATCAGCCCCAACTGCCGAATTACGCCTGGCCAAGCTACGCACCATACGACAACTCGGCTGCGATCTCGTATCCGACTCAGTATGATGCCAGCGCCTTCCCGTACATCGGCCCGTACTATCCGTACCCACAGGTTCCTCTGGGATGGCGGAAATCGACTCTGGAATGGGATGACGGTCAATGGAGTCTGAAGTTCAGCTCCAAAACCGATCGCTGGTGGTGGTTCATGAACCCCCACAACTGGCACTGATCCCAACTGGTATTGATCCTGACGGGTACTGATCAGGTCACCTGACCAGAAAAGTCGCATTCGTTCAGAACCCTGAAAAGCCGTCTGAAGCGGCGAAAGTTCTCACAAGTACCGAGAACAGGCAAAAATTGCCGCTGCCAATGACGGTCGCGAAATTCTGGCCTTGGACTGAATCACGTGTAAGACTTCGCTCGAATGATGAAACGCCTCCCGGGCAGCTTCTGTCCGGGAGGTCGTCTTGTTAAACGGGTTAAGTCGATCCACTGACCGGTCTGTCAGCGTTTCTCAAAAGAGTATTCACGCCAGTGCAGTAAAATGCCACAGGCTTGCCGCAAAAACATTCTGTTGTTCCGCAGGTGAAAAGTGAGGCACTTATGTGCCGTAACCCTTTGAGTTGCCTGTGTTCGGGAGAACAAATCACTCTCGGGCCCTGTAAGAGTGTGTTGAACGTTGCTCTGAAAACCGGTCTTTCAGCGAAATTGGATGACCGATAAACTGCGTGCCCGCTGCCGTCCGCAGTCGCATCTCGAGATTTGTTGTGAATCGTCGTCTGCGATTGCTTCCTGTTATGGGGGACGGAGCGACTGGTGTTGAGACTGGAAGAACAAGGCATGAGTTTCCAGAACGACTTAGGAAACTCCGTCAGTGTTTTACTTGACCTTCCCGTCACTTCACTTGAGATCCCAGGAAGGAATCGACCCCAATGTTTCGACAAGTGAGTAAAGCGGACTGCCTGGCAGTTGCGCTGATCCTCTCGGCGAGTTTTTCTTCGTCATGGGCCGTCGCGCAGGATGTGCGACAAACCGCCGGCGCTCGTCCCATCCCCATGGAATCCGCTGCTCCACTCTCGCCAGCTCTTGAGAGCATCCTGCTGGAATGGGAAAAGGAATCCGCCAGCGTGACTCGAATGAACGGGCAGTTCAACCGGGTTGTTTACGACTCGGTGTTCAACGTTGCCAAGTGCTCCACCGGCAGTTATGCGTATGAATCTCCCGATAAAGGGATGATGAATTTTCTGCCTGATAACGCAGCTGCATCCCGCCATCCCGGCAAAGTCCAACGAGGGGACATTGAGTTCACACTTCAGGTCGATGAAGCCCAACGATGGGTCTGCGACGGTGAACAGATTCTCAGCATTGACCCGACCAACAAAGAGTACAATCGGGTTGTCATCCCCCCCAGGTTTCGCGGAGCGAACATCAGCGAAGGTCCGTTGCCGTTCCTGTTCGGAATGAAGGCGGAGAAAATGAAACAACGTTATGTTCTGGAACTGGGACGACTGCACGATCCCGCAAACATCATTCACATTGTGGCCTATCCGAAGATGCCGGAAGAACAACGGGAGTACCGGGTCGCCGAAGTGCTGCTCTATCCCGACACCTTCTTCCCTCGCGCCATCCAACTGGCCACCTCCGAGAATCGCCAGACGGTGTACATCTTCACGACACACGAAAAGATGCCGTCATTCACTCTGTTCAAAACGAACCCGTTCAAGCCATCTCTGCTCGGTTATAAAATTCTCCACGATGCGGAAGCCCCGGCCCCGCTGGACCGGGAAAGCCGAAAGCAGGATGGGATTATTCTTCGGTAATATTAGCCAGAGAATCGTCACCTGATCAAATGCAAAAGCGGGTCAGAAGGTCTTACAACCTTCTGACCCGCTTTTTATTTGGGCAACATATTGTCGATCAGGTAACCGGTGAAAGCATGTATTTCCTATCCACTACCAACTATCCACTACCCACTTCCCCCCCCCTACATATTCAACGTCCGGCCATCAACGGCGAGGGCGGCTTCCTTGAGGGCTTCAGAGAGAGTCGGGTGAGAGTGGGAACAACGGGCGATATCTTCGCTCGTTGCTCCGAATTCGATGGCAGCGACCGCTTCGGCCAGCAATTCTCCTGCATACGGGCCGATGATGTGCACTCCGAGGATGCGGTCAGTCTCTTTATGAGCGAGCATTTTGACGCGGCCGTCAATTTGTCCCATCGCCCGGGCTCGCCCGTTCGCAGCGAACGGAAACGCTCCCTTGCGATATGGAATTCCCGCTTCCTTGAGCTGATCTTCCGTCTTGCCGACACTCGCAATCTCCGGGTGAGTGTACACGACCGCCGGAATCGCTAAGTAATTCACATGGCCGTATCCAGCGTACAACTGCTCGACACAGGCAACCGCTTCCTCTTCCGCCTTGTGAGCGAGCATCGCTCCGCCGATGACATCTCCGACAGCGTAAATTCCTTTGACGGAAGTCTGGTAATGCTCGTTGACGGTGATGAATCCCCGTTTGTCGGCGGCGACTCCGACTGCATCCAGGCCGAGTTTATCGGTGTTCGGCTTCCTTCCCACTGCAACCAGAACACGGTCACACTGAATGGGATCAGAACCTTCCACCTGAACTTCGCAGCCTTTGTCGGAGGGAGTGACTCCCGTCACCTTGGTGCTCAGGCGGAACTCCAGTCCCTGCTTTTTGAAGGCTTTCAACGCTTCGGTCGCAATTTCGGAATCCATGCCGGGGAGAATCCGGTCGAGGAATTCCAGAACAGTGACCTTCGCTCCCAGTCGCCGCCAGACGGCTCCCAGTTCCAGGCCAATCACACCCGCCCCGATCACCACCAGATGCGGAGGAACTCCCTCAAAAGAGAGAGCTTCGGTACTGGAACCGACCAGATTGCCATCAAGCGTCACGTTCGGCAATGTGGAAGGCTGGCTGCCGGTCGCGATGAGAATGGCATCTGTCGTGATGGTTTTGTTTTCGTCCCCGACGACGGTGACTTTTCCCGGAGCGTCGATGCGTCCGTGT
>DATMFC010000542.1:0-4521 GCA_035556335.1 Planctomicrobium sp.
ACGGATTACTGAGAGGTCCGGCCGGTTGTCCCAGATGCGGGTCAGAGTGAATGATCTGGTGTTCCGGCAGCAGGACGCAACTGAGTGATCCCCCTTCTCCTCCGGTGGTGTCGACCAGAATTCGCTTCTGACCGAACGACACATGCGGCACGCGCACATGGCCAGAGACCACAATCTGACTGCAATCACGAGGGGGTTCACTGAAAGTCAACGACCGTGAACAAAGCCATTGCGGGCGAGTGAGCGTCACATCCCGGTCTTGCAGAATGGCCCGTTGCAGTTCAAAGGAAGAGGCCGGATCTAAACCGGCATGCACGAAGAAATATTCCGGATGGTCAACACACCATGGGACATCCGAAAGGAGATCGCGATGGCTCTGCGGCATCGCCTCCAGCAAAGCGGGATAATCTCCCACGTTGTCGATTCCATAGGATCGGAATGTTGGCCCGCATCCATAGTGATCAAGCCAGCGTCCACTCCAGTCGCAATAGTCCGGTGTTTCCACCAGATTGAGCGCCGCCGCCATCGCCAGTTCATGATTGCCGCAGACCAGAGTGGTTCGCGGGTGTTCTTCCCTCAATGCGACAAAACAGTCAATTGTCGACTTCGGATCAGGTCCACGATCGACAAGATCCCCGATGAACACGATCCAGCGATCCTGAAAGTCGTCACGACTCTTGAGTTCCGCGAGAATCCGCTCCAGTTGTTCTGTTTGACCATGAACGTCACCAATCACGGCGACCGGCCCGGTAATCTCCTCTGCCAATTTCACTCTAACACCCTTCCTGACTGGCGCATACGAGCAATCCAAGCTCACCCAGGGCTTTTGCTTGTTTCAAGATGGGCAATTTTCGGGAGGGCGAAGCTCCTGCTGAGCCGCATGGAAGATCACGCTTTCTGTGGTTTGCGGCTCGGCAGGAGCCTCCCCCTCCCGGGACATTTTCAATAAAGCGAAGACCCTGCACGCTCACCAAGTTAGTGAAATTTGCCCACGGAGCCAAACCCGAAGCGTGACTTACCCGGGGTTTCCAGTTTTCGTTACTTCAGCGCGCCAGGAATCAGGGAGATTCGGCTTTGTCTCCAGAAGAATTTCGAGAATTGCCTGCCGGTCTTCAGGGGAGAGATGGGCGAATTCCTCGGAGTTGTCTGCTCCGGTGAGAACCGCATGGAGGCGGCTCCAGACATTTTCCAGCAAGTCTTCCGGCAAGGCATCAAAGGCGGGTGAGTAGATCACATAACTCATGGGATACCGAAACAAGCGTTGCTGCAAGTCCAGTTGTTTTAGAGAGCGGCCTTGTTTGTCGCTGATTCCGGATTTTGTGAAACGTTCCGCGAATCCGGAGGTTCCTTGAATTGGATGATTGATGGGCGCCTCGTTCACAAACAACAGGGCTTTGACCAGATTATCACTGGCTTGCCTGATGCGGCGTTCGACGCTTTCCTTGAGTGTGTCGGTTTCCTTGCCGAGTGCGGCGGTCATGGTTTCCCGATAGTGCAATGCCTGTCTGGCACCGAAACCGGATTTCGTGATCTGGTTATGCACCATCAGCTGATGTTCAAAAACCATCAAAGAAACGATGTCGCTGTGAGGAGTGAGATAACGATCCAGATTGAAGCGACCTTCCAGAGAGGTCACATTCTGCCCCTCGGAGTTGTCGATCGAATCAATCGAATCACGATCATTGGAAATCAGGTTTCCAAGATGGGCATGCTTTCCATGTGTCCCGGTGACATACCAGCCTCCCCAGCGTTCTTCGATGGGAGTGCGATGGTCGACGTTTTTACTTCCGGCAGAAAAGATCGGAAACCCACGACGATCCACATGCAAAGATCGGGCAATATGACCGGGGACATACTCAGTACGGGTGGTCGCATGGCAGGTCAGACAGCGATCGACCTGACGGATAAAATGGGGGGGATCGATTTCGTCCTGTTTCAGTGTATAGAACACCGTTCCCAGAACCGGATCGACGGCAGAGATCTCAATGAGGTCTCCGCCGTGAGCATAGCCGATGTAGATATCGTCGTTGAAGTAGAGAGCCCGAGGAGTTCTGGGAGAAATCCGGCCGATCTGCAGGCTGGTCTTGGAGAAGACCAGCATCTGCGTATCGACCGGCACCTTCAGTTTTTCCAGCAACGATTTCAGGTAGCCGAACTGCGGGTCGTATGTCAGTTCCACTTTCTTTTCGTCGAGCAGTTCCTGCAATTCCGAGATCACATTTTCAGGTTCAGTGGCACTGTATCGAATTGGAGCCTGTTCGAATTCATCAGCAGCACTGGCCGTTCCTCCCGACATCAGGAGGAATGCGGTAGCGAGAATTGTCAGGATCCGTTTCGTCATCGTGCTGTTCCGTTGAAAATCAGGGCTTTAGAGCAGTTTGCTCTACCATGTGCCCGCGCAGCGCGGTGTTCGAACAGGAAAAACACTGCACTCCGCGTGGCGGGGACGGGTAAATCATTTCGTAAGTTGCTTTAGCTTGCTGATGAATCCGGTCGGGAGGGCGAGGCTCCTGTCGAGCCGCAAACAAAGAGAGAGCGTGATCTTTCATGCGGCTCGACAGGAGCCTCGCCCTCCCGGATCTGAATCAGTAACAACAGAAATTCCGTCATGCTGCTTCTGAAATCTCCTGTCGGGGACCAAAGAATTCAAAATGAATCCGGGACAAGTCGACTCCCCAGCTTCTCAGATCGCGATGCAGGTTGATCATAAACGGACGCGGTCCACAGAAGTAGAAATCGGCGTCGAGTGTCGGCAAGGTGGCCTTCAGGAAATCCCGATCCACCAGTCCGACGCTGTGACAACGTCCGGAAGTCAGGTCGTCGTGCAACGGGTTATCATAACGGACATGAAGATTAATATTCGATCGTTCTGTCGCCACTGAACGAACTTCATCCGCCAGGGCATGCACCAGACTATTCCGCGCTGCCTGTACAAAATAGACAGGGGTTTCAACGGCCTGATGAACCATTGTTTTGAGCATCGACAGTAACGGAGTGATACCAATTCCCCCCGCGAGTAAAACCAGCGGTCGATCTGCGGGACGAGCGGTATTCAGCACAAATTCTCCGCAGGGAGGACCTATCTCGATGACATCCCCTTCATTGACGGAGTCATGGAGATAGTTGGAAACCAGCCCGGATGGTGCGTTGGGAATCAGGCTCGGTTCCCGTTTGACACTGATCCGGTAATGCTCCAACCCGGGTCGATCCGAGAGACTGTAGTTTCGGGGAGAGGTCGGCACCGTCGGATGGTTGATCTTTACGGTGATATACTGCCCCGGCTGGAAGGTCGCGATAGGCTGCTGATCTTCCGGCTGCAGATAGAACGACGTAATAATTTCACTTTCAGGATTTTTCCGGGCGACAACAAAGCGTCGATACCCGTTCCATCCCCCCGGTGCTGTTGCCTGAGCGTGATAAATGTCCTTCTCGCGGTTGATGAAAATCTCGGCAAGTTGCCCATAAGCTTCGGCCCAGGCTGCGGTCACCTCAGGAGTCACAGCATCACCAAGAACATCTTTGACTGCGGTGAGCAGGTGTTTTCCCACGATCGGGTAGTGCTCGGGCTGAATCCCCAGAGAGCAATGCTTCTGAGCGATCAGCTCGACGGCCGATCCGAGTGCTCCAAGGTTGTCGATGTTCGAGGCATACGCACAAATGGCCCCGGCGAGCGCGGATTGTTGCGTTCCGGCTTGCTGATGCGCCTGATTGAAGTAGGCTTTCACTTCCGGGTTGCTGGTGAACAACAATTGATAGAATCGACGGGTGATCTGTTCGGCATGGGCGGCAACCGCAGGGGTGGTCGCTTTGACAATCTGCAGGCTTTTCTCACTGATCATGTGGAGGCTCCATGAATCTGGAAATGGCGGGATGAGGTCAATCCAAAAGCATCATTCAGGCAGGAGGCGAGAAAATTTCGAAATCAGCAAACGTCGATCTTTTTCTCCCTCGCCCATCATGTCGACTATAATTATGTACGTCAAGGTGTAGAATTCAAAAATCCTTGGAAAGTTCGATGAGATGATTCCGAAAACGGCAGAGTATGCATTGAGAACCGTCGCCTGGCTCGGCCGACAGGCTGGCCAGCCGGAGTCGGCGGACCATCTTGCCGAACGGACCAAAGTTCCGCGTCGCTATTTACACAAGGTCTTGCAGGACTTGGTGAAAGGAGGACTGGTCATGTCCCGGTCCGGTCCAGGGGGAGGGTATTCTCTCGTCAAAGATGCGGACGAAATCACGATTCTGGATGTGATTAATGCGGTCGCGCCGGTCGAAAGAATCCGGCATTGCCCTCTGGGACTCCCCTCGCATACCAAGCTCTGTCCGCTGCATAAGGAGCTGGATCAGGCGTACGCGGCCACCGAACGGGCCTTCTCCAATGTCACCATCGGTCAGTTACTTCGCTCCACCAGTGAAATCGTCCCGCTGTGTGATTTACAGGGACAGAGCGAAGGAACACCCTTATGAATTCCGGTCTCCGCCTGGTTTCCACAGAATGTCGGCGCGGCCTTGGTCATTCTC
>DATMFC010000543.1:0-7376 GCA_035556335.1 Planctomicrobium sp.
GTCATCGCCCCCCGGCATCGCCGCTGCTCCAACCTCCAGTCCCAGTTTCAATCTGGAATCGATCGAACGGTTTCTGATTGATCTCGTCGTCGATCAGACCGGCTACTCACCGGACGTTGTCGATCTGGATGCCGACATGGAAGCGGACCTCGGGATCGACAGTATCAAGCAGGCTCAGTTGTTCGGGGAAGTGCAGCAGCAATTCGAACTGGAAAACGTCGTCGCCTCCGGGCAGGCGAAGCTCTCCAGCTTTTCGACACTCCGTTCAATCCTCAACTTCCTTGCAAAGCACCTGCCAGGAAACGGCGTCGCCACCTTTCAGGTGACGGTGGCGGATGAACCGGAAGTGAAGGAATCGGCGGCCCCCCCGCATTTTGACTCTGTAAAAAATGACACTGTAAAAAAAAAGTCTGGTGAACCCGCCCGGGACGATGTGACTTTCCCCGTGACAGACCGATTCCATCAAGGGGGTCAGGTTCGCGGTGTTGCCTCCGTCGATGAAGTGCCTGGAGAGTGGAAAGAACTCTTCATCCCGACAGTTCTCAATGAGCAACACAATTGGGAAGCAGGCCGACATCGAGGGGATCAGAACCAGAAAACCGTTCGTGCCACATTGCGGCTTCTGCATGACCTGAATCTTCTTCCCGAGACTTCCTGCAATCTGTCTCCAGAGACGGAAGAAGATCTCAAAGGACTGGCCGCCGGAGCAGGCGTTTCGTTTCCATCCATTCGCGCCGCTTATGCCGCATTGCAGTCACGCTGTCTTCCCGACAGAGATTTGAAGATCTCAAACCGGCCGTCGTTACCGGATCTGTCAGGACATGTCGCTCCGGTCCCCGTAGAATCAATGCGGTTCCTGTTGCGAATGGTTCCAGCTCCACACCGCGAAGGAACATCCAAAACTCCGATCTTCACCGGTCCGGGACTGGTCGTTGGAAACAATCCGTTCGCTCAGGCTATCATCAGGAAGTTTGAAGAACAGGGACTTCCCTGTACTCAGGTTCCCGCCACAGCCTCTCTCGCGGAACTGGATCAGGCGTTGGATGCGATCTGGGAGAAGTCGCCGACACCGCATCTCTTCCTGACAACCTCTCACGACGACGCAGCACTTCAGGCATTGGACGCCCGACACTGGCAACAGCGCCGCTTCGACGGTCTCGAAGTTCCATACCGTGTCTGCCAGCGCTGGATGCAGCGAACGATTGACGAAAATCGGATGGACGGCGGTAGTGTCGCCCTGCTCACCCGACTCGGCGGTGATTTCGGATTCAGCGGAAAAACCGCCGTCAGCCCGGAAGGAGGACTCGCCGGTCTGATCAAAGCCATGCTCATCGAATGCTGGATGCGCGGCTATCGGGCCACTCCGATGAAGGTCATCGACCTCGCTCCTCAAACCACTCCGGAAGACGCTGTCGCCGGCATCTGGAACGAACTCGCGGTTCCCAGTTACGACATGGAAGTCGCTTATCATGGTCGTGAACGTCTCGCGGTTCAGCCGATTCATCGTCCACTGTTCCCGATTGGAGAACTGCAACCCGCCCCGCAGAATGGTCACTCTCAAATTCATCGTGGCGGGGTGTGGGTGGTAACTGGCGGGGCTCGGGGAATCACCTCTGTTGTGGCTCGAGAACTGGCGAAACGACATCAACTCAAACTGCATCTCGTCGGCACCGCCCCCGTTCCGAATCTGACCGACGACGTTCGGCAGGCCGCAGTGAAGGACCGGTTACAACTTCGCCGTGAGGTGATGAGACAAGCCAATCTCCGCAATGAAAACGGAATGGAAGCCTGGCGAAATGTGGAGAAAAGCATCGAGATTGACGCGACTCTGCAACTGATGAAAAGCGAAGGAATCGCCGCTGTTTATCATCAGTGTGACGTTTCGAATGTCGATCACCTCAATCAGACGTTACAGTCCATCCGTCAGCGCGATGGCCGAATTCATGGGATCATTCACGGCGCCGGAATCGGTCAGGATGCCCGGTTTGACCGGAAGCGTCCCGATAAAGTAGATCAATGTCTGCGGGCCAAGATCGACGGCTGTCTGAACCTGATGGACGCCACGCGAGAAGACCGTCTCGACTGGTTTGTCTCCTTCGGTTCCATCTCCGGTCGCTTCGGGGCCAATGGACATACTGATTACTCACTGGCCAACGATTCGCTGGCAAAGCTCACCGATCGTTACCGGCAGGAACGCCCTGAGGTCCGCAGTGTGACATTCCACTGGCACGCCTGGGGAGACATCGGCATGGCCACCAAGCCGGAAACCAAGCTGGCTTTGGAGATGATCAATCTGGAATTCATGCCGGCCCGGGAAGGGATCGCCCACTTCCTGCATGAACTGGAACATGGCGGAGACGAGCCGGAAGTGTTGATCACCGATCGAAACTACTTCCGGAAATTCTTCCCGGTCGACCGACTCGTGACGGGTGATCAGGTTGCTCAACGGGAACGTGCAACGCTTCCGATGCTCGATCCGGAAGAAACGGGCCGTTCGACCAGTGCTGTTCTTCTTGACCCCAAACGGGAGCGATTCCTCAACCAGCACCTTGTTCAGGAACGACCGACGTTGCCGTTCGTTGTTGCCCTGGAACTGATGTGCGAGGGTGCCCGGCGACTTGCTCCTCAACAGGAGATTGTCGAAGTTCAAAATCTGTCGGCATTACAGGCAATCAAGTGGGGAAATGATGTTCCGCTGGAAGTTCGTGTGAATGCGAACGCTCAACAATCCAATCTGATTCAATGCCAATTGACGGCAGACCTGACCCGTCGTGACGGCCGACTGGTGGCGAAAGATAAAGTCTATTTTGAAGGGGCATTGCATCTGGGAACGGAGCGACAGAAACAGGTCGTCTCCCGTCCCGATGTGTCTCAGCTTCAATGGGAACAGATCCACTATCTCCCTCCGGAAGCGACCGTCTATCACGGGCCCGATTTACAGTGTCTGCAAAAAATTGCCTATACGCAGAACGAAGCAATCGGCCTCATTTCGGCGTCCTCAACCGTTCAACTGGGAGGCGATCGGCCAACGTACGGATGGTCGATTCATTGTGCCACGCTCGATGCCTGTCTGTATGCCGCCGCATTGTACGCAGCAAAAACCTTCCAGCGTCCCAGCTTGCCGGTTCGATTCGAACGCATTCAACTGGGCCGACTCCCTGATCCTGGGGAACCCTGCCTGATCCGCATTCGACGTGAAGCAGATCTTCCCAGCGGGCTCCAATTGACGTTCCAGTTGATCGGCTTGAATGGGGATGTGCTGTACGATGTTCAGGGGTATCAGATCGGCTGGATGAATTAGAAGTTAGGGAAAGACACTCCTCGTTCCCAAGCTGCAGCTTGGGAACGCACTCGACCCGAAGCTCCGCTTCGCGACTCAACCCAAAGCACTCTCTCACAACTCCGGCTCCCCGGTTCCTGCCTATCATTCAATGTCCCGCATCTCACTCACATTTCTGACGTAATGAAGTATTGATCGATGTACCAGTCTCCCGTTTCATTTGAACCGCCGTTATCTCCTCGAGCGTATCATGATCCGGCTCATGCGGAACTGGAGAAGCAGCATGTCTTTCGCGATGCCTGGCATCTTGTTTCAACCGGAACCGAACTGGCGAAGCCCGGTCAGTTCATTGCACTGACACTCTTCGACATCCCGATTGTTGTCAGAAACTTTGACGGAGAACTGGTCGCCTTGCGAAATGTCTGTGCGCATCGCCAGGCGATTATTGCTCGCAAGCCGAGTGGATGCAGTCCGACGTTACGCTGTCCTTATCATGGCTGGGAATATGGATCGGACGGAAAAACCCGTAAGCTGCCGGGGGCGTCCAACTTTCCGAAGTTCAAACATGATCATTATTGTCTTGATAAATTTCATGTCGACCAGTGCGGAGACTTAGTCTTCATTCGACTCAGTGACACAGGGCCAACACTCCGGGAATGGATCGGGGACAATTACGATCTGTATGAAAAATGGTTTGCCGTTCCGGATTACACTCAATCCATGAGTGCCCGTTACGACATGGAAGCCAACTGGAAAATTCCAGTCGAAGGATCGCTGGAGAGTTATCATATTCCTTGTATTCACCCGAACACGTTTCACGAAGATCCCGGCGAAAAGAACAGCACACACTTCTTCTTCCCGACAGGAACGTCGTTTCAGACCATTTTTCTGGCACCACGATGGATCGACCGGTTGTTACGTCAGATTGAACAGATCGTATTAAAAGTCGCCGGTGTTCCTCAGAAGAGTATTTACGATCATCATCATATCTTTCCGCACCTTCTGATCTCTCACAATGATGTCGTGAGTTTAGCACAGGTTGTTTATCCGAAAGACGCAACCAGTTCATTCACACTGGCAATGCAATATGGTCTGGAGCCAAAGCGGAAAAGCTGGTGGAGAAAACGAGTCACCCGCAGCATGGGGAAACTGACAGCCTCTCTTACGAAAACGATTCTGGCGGAAGACCGTGACGTCTTTCCGCTCGTTCAGGCTGGGGTTCAAGGAGCAAATAAAGCTGGACTTCTGGGACGTTGTGAAGAGCGGCTCCAGGCGATTCAGAAATACATCGCCGACCGGATCAAACAAGGTCAGGCGAAGCAGGAATGCCTGGGAAGCGAGAGCATCACTGGGCCGGATGCGGAGAGGTCAATGCCGCATGAAAGCCCCTGCCAGAAATAAAAACACGAAGCGACCATCGCAAAATGGTCGCTTCGTGAATTGTTGCCGAGCCGCTCATCAGCAAATCCAGTGAACGGGCATCTTCGATCAAGATCGAATTGACGTTAACCGGTTTGGCCGGGCGTCGTGATGCTGGCCGTGCATGATCGGACCGTTTGTCTCTGTAAACTGTTCCATTGTTGTGGTCTCAG
This sequence comes from Planctomicrobium sp., assembly GCA_035556335.1. Classification (GTDB taxonomy): domain Bacteria; phylum Planctomycetota; class Planctomycetia; order Planctomycetales; family Planctomycetaceae; genus Planctomicrobium. The sequence goes on from DATMFC010000543.1 coordinate 4,873, forward strand.
AACGCGGTCAACGAGAATGTTCCCCAACAAACGCGTTGATAGGTGGACTCACGAATCCTGAGGGCCATTTTCAATAGAATGGAATACAATTACATCTGAGTCCGTTCGTGCCCGGAACACAACCTCACATTGCCGTCCGGGTCTCCACCGTCTCAACGCGCATGGCGATCAGACAGGGAAACCCGTTCCGAAGCTCGCTCACCTGATGGTGATCTGCGGGCGGTCCGCAATCTCGAGCGCAGTGTTCAGCCAGCTTCCTTGACGGAATCCAGCCGATCTCTCCACTCATGCTGCGTCAGTCTTGAATCGACGAATTTTCGACGTTCCCGAAACAGGTTCGCTGTTCCGGGATGTAAAAACTCATCTTCAGGACAGAATGGTCACGCCACTCAGGCCAACGTCTTGCGACGGCTGACGAGCGTCCGAATCCGTTCAGCCAGCAGTGCGGCGTCAAACGGTTTACGGAACGTTTCATTAAAAATCGTGCGGTCAAATCCACTTGCCGTATCGTCGTCGCTCAACAGAGCAATCAGTACGGTATCGGCATAGTCGTTGTTCCGTCGCAGATTTTGCGCGATCATCAGGCTTTCATTACGCCCCATTGCGAAGTCGATGACCACGCAATCAGGATGCAATGATTCTGCTTGAATTCCGGCTTCGAAACCGCTGGCAGCGATTTCGATTTTGAAATCTTCAATCGGCAGAACTCCTTCGAGTCCTGTCCGCACGCCACCGTCAACTCCGACGAGCAGGAGTTTCCCCATGGCTTCGTCTTCGAGTTCGCCCAGTGGCATTCCGTGTTCCTTGAGGAACCGGATTAAATGCTCACGGGGAATCCGACGGTCCTGGGAACCGGGAATCCGGTATCCTCGGAGCCGTCCGGAATCAAACCATTTGCTGACGGTACGTGGTGCGACTTTACAAATTTTGGCGACTTGACCAGTAGTGAAGATCGTCCTCATTGCGGGCTCTCCAATCACAATCTGTCTGGGTCAGAGCTTCACTAAGCTCTGGATCTTCACCCCAAGTTCGACAACATGGCCGGCTCTTTCAGCCCGTGGGTCCATGGCAAAAACCAGCGTCGGCTTCGGGGTCATCTCAGGAATTGTTAATAACGAATCGATTCTCCCGCAGCAGTGCTGGTTCTGCCCGACTGTGGTCAGCAGTCTGGCATCCCGTAAGTGCAGCGCGAGGATCACCGTGTGAAGGAGCCCACGCATTCAAAGCGACATCCGTATGAACGACAGATTTCGTTTTAAACTCGTTTCTCAAAAGCCATTTCCACCGGTCTGCAGGCCACCAGAGTGACAGACAAACACAACTCTCCCGATGTGGTCGACAATCCTGTTACGGCTCAGGCCGGAACGGGCACACTGTCATCCATCAGAAAATGCGGACTGATGACTCATCTTGAGTCACATACCGAATACGGTCAGAAGATGGTGATGACATCTTGTCACGACCATCTACCCCCCCCGATCCAAGCATGAACCCCCCCAATTTCGGACAATTTTCATCAAACGGTGCTACGCATCATGCAATCGCTGGGAATGGCGTTCCCGATTCGTTTGATTCGAACCATCCGACTTACAATTTCGGCGTGAACGGGGCAGAAACTTCAGTCTGTCTACTCAGACAACAGGTGAAATCACCATGATTCGTATTGTCCTCACGACAGGCCATACGAATTCCGCCACTTTCAACAACTGAAACAACCTTAGCACTCAGTTGGATTGGCGCGACTGGAACAAATGAGACGGATAGGACTTTTTGGGGTTGACCAAAGTCAACCTCTCCCTGCTTTCCGAAAAATCCGAACTTTCCAGGTTCAAAGATCTTCTCGATTCCTCCTATTTATCCCATTTTTACAAATGGTGGCAATTCCATCCCAGAGTTCTTAAAGTTTATCGCATGGACGTTTGACAACACGCACTTCCCAATGTACCTAGTTCATTGAAATAACGTGTTCGGAAAACTTTCTCCATTCGTCCCAGTGTTGTCGTCGCCGAGACTCGGTTGGGGCCACAGGGTGCTTGGGGGAAATGGGTATTGAGTTGCGGGACGATTTTGGAACAGGAGTATTTTCGATGTTGAAGAGAGTTTTTGGTTGTGTTGCAGCTTTCGCCGTGTTGGCGATGAGCGCTGGGCAGTTCGCCCAAGCTGGTTCACACAGCGCCTGCTGTGCTCCAGTTGTCACTTGTGCAGCACCGGCTCCGGCCTGCTGTACAGCTCCAGTACGACATGAACGAGTTCGTAAGGTTCGCGTACGAACCTGTGCTGCTCCAGTTGTCGACACCTGCTGCGAGCCAGCTCGTCATCACCGCGTTCGTAAATTCCGCGGTTGCAGCGAGCCAGTTTGTGCTGCTCCAGTTGTAAACACCTGCTGCGAGCCAGTTCGTCATCACCGCGTTCGTAAATTCCGCGGTTGCAGCGAGCCAGTTTGTGCCGCTCCAGTTGTGAACACCTGCTGCGAGCCAGTTCGCCATCACCGCGTTCGTCGGTCA
>DATMFC010000544.1:0-4030 GCA_035556335.1 Planctomicrobium sp.
AAATGGCCAGAGCCCTGCTGGAACGGGGATGCAACCAGTTTTCTCAGGTCCCTGACTACACTGCCAGCATGTTCCGACAGGAACGGATTGGCGGTGCTCTGAGCGAGGGCCAGAGCATCGAACTGAAGGTTCGACATGAACCATTCAGCGTCTATATGAAATGGCTTTCCGGAGATCGTGGACGGCAACTGATTTACGTCGCCGATCAGAATAACGGCAACATCCTGGTTCAGCCTGGCGGAATTAAAGGGCGTCTGACCGGCCTCCTCAGCCTCGAACCAACCGGTTCCATGGCGATGGCGGAATCCCGGCACCCGGTGACTCAGGCCGGACTCCTGCAACTCGGGCACACCGTGATGAAGTACCAGCAGGGAGATCTGGATCGTGGGACCGGGTTCAGCTGTGAGTTACGTGATCATCAGGAATTCGAAGGACGCCCCTGTTACCTGTACTTCATTACGTATGACAGCCCGGAGATTCATGATGTCTACCGGAAGTCTTTGATTTATGTCGACAAGGAACTTCTTCTTCCGATCTGCGTGAAGAACTACACCTGGGCCAAAGACGCCACGCCGGAAACTCTCGACGACGAAACGTTGATCGAGTTCTATGCCTACACCGATCTGAAGATTCAACAGCAACTCAACGCCACCGCGTTTGATCAGAACAACAGTGATTACAAACTTCGCGTTCGACGGTAGTGGATGTTGAGCAAATTCGAAGCACGAAATTCAAAACATGGCAACATTTTCACCGAGTGAAGTTGCCATTATTTGGGGTGGGCCGGCCAATCTGGCTTGTTTTTACCCACATTTTTTGACAGGCAGTTCTCACAATTCTCATGGATGCCTCGACCGTTTTACCCCGAAGGGGTTGCACAATCCGACTCCTTTGTGCCACCCCTTCAGGGTGGGTTGGTCAACACGGTACTCTTCCCACCCAGGGTGCGCTCACTTCGTGAACGACCCTGGGCTGTGTTATAAAGCCCTTTCAGGGCAGATGTTTGCCAAGTCCACTCTCCATCTTCATGGTGAGGGTGAACGAGAAAAATGTGGATAAACACAAGGCCACACTGGCCGGGCTACCTGATGCGGCATCCCGATTGCTCGCAATCGAGGCCACTCTAATTCGTCGAACTCCCGTTGCTCTATCGAGGAGACGAGAATCCGGTTTGCTGAACATCTCCGGGTTCTTTGATTCCACTGCTTCCCCGCATGGCTCCGCTGACTCCCAGTATTTCCGGGTGTCGGGCCACTTTGTCGGCGAAGACGCGTAAGTCTCGCAGTGCCGGATTCAGGTTGTCGAACAGCACGGTCAATGAACTCGCCGAGCGGTTCAGGTTCTGATAAAGCTGCGGATCACTCGCCAGCTTTTGCAGTGTTCCATCTTTATCATTGAGCAGTTGTGAGAACTGATTCAGTTCGGTCAGCAACGATTCCAGTTGAATGAGGCTGCCGGAGAGATTCCGGGTAATCGCATCACTGTCTCTGGCCAGTGGGAGTGTCGCCTGTTGAATGGTTTCCAGATTTTCCGCGACCCGTGCCATTGTCACCCGAGCCGCCGCAATCGTCTGTCGGGTTTCTTCCGCGATGAGTGGAAGTGACGCGGCGGTCTGTCGCAGGTCTTTCTGTAACTGTGGATCAGCCAACAGTGAATTCGCGTTGCTGAGTGTCGAGGTGGCCAGACGGAGTGCTCCCCCTGCCTCGGCAAACGTCTTCGAGGCAGCTTCCATGGTCGCATTGAACCGGTCCAGCCCTAAAGCCGTTCTTTCAATGACGTCTCCCAGATTGCCGCGATGGGTCTCCATCAGGCCGTTCAGATTCTCTCCAACCTTGTGCCATTCCTGACTGGTCGCGACGAACGAATTCAAGGTCTGACCAACGGTTCGTTCAAGCCGTTCAATTGCGATCATCGGATCACTCGCGGTCAGTCCTTTGACTTTTGTCCGCGGCGGCATCACCTGATTCGATTTGCCCGCCGAGAACGATACGGCCCCATCTCCAAATAAGGACCGGGACAACTGAGGAACCGCATCGGCACGGAGCTGGTGTGATTCAAAGATGTTGAGAACGACCAGCACCCCCCCAACCTCGTCATCGATCAGCAGTTTTTCCACCGTTCCGATGGTGATGCCGTTTTGCTTCACCGGGCTCCCGGCATGCAGTCCCGGCACTTCCTCGAAGTGGACGGCAATCTGGTAGGTCTTCTGCCAGAATTGTTTGAGTTCGCTGAACTGAATGATCAGCCCGGCGCCAATGCACATTGCAATGACGACGAAGATTCCGACACGGAATTGAAGTTGGCGTTCAGTCATAATTCAAATCGCAGTTCAGGAAATCATCAGGTGCGTCGAGACGCACCCTGCAAGAATTGACGGGGGACAAATCCGAAATTCAAAATCGAAAATTCGAAACAAATTCAAAATCAAAAATTCAAAGCACCGGAATGGAGTATGTTCAAGAATCGCCCGGGTTCGAATTTTTGATTTCGAATTTGTTTTGAATTTCCCGAAGAACTCGACTCCTCAATCGCTTTGCCAAGGCTCCTCTATGCCGCCGCGAGTTCACGTAAACGGTCTCCGGCTTCTCCTCGTACAAACTGGCTGACACGTCGATCATCGGATGCGAAAACATCTTCTGCGGTTCCGTCAAAAATCATTTGTGGTTCGTCTGGTTCCAGTCGCGTCAGGGGAGAAAGCATGACGATTCGATCGGCCACCTTACGGACGGTGACCATGTCATGCGTGACGACAATGCTGGTCATGTTGTGTCGCTCCTTGGTGCGCATGATCAGTTCATTGATGACGTCACTCATGATGGGGTCCAGGCCGGTTGTCGGTTCGTCATACAGCATGACATCCGGACTGGTGGCGAGCGCCCGGGCCAGTCCGACACGTTTTCTCATCCCTCCCGATAACTCCGCCGGCTTCTTTTCTCCGACGACCGCAGAATCCAGCCCGACATCTTTCAGACGGTCGTGAACGACGGCTTCAATTTCGGAATGACTGAACGACGTGTTCTGACGCAAACTGAAGGCCACGTTTTCAAAGACTGTGAGAGAATCAAACAGCGCCGCCATCTGGAAGAGATAGCCGATCCGCAGCCGTTGCCTGGCCATTTGCCGCTGAGACAGCTGGTTCACCGGAGTTCCCCACCAGCGGACTTCACCGGTGGATGGCTCCAGTAGATTCATCATCAACTTCAAGGTGACACTTTTTCCGCAGCCGGATTCTCCGATGATGACCAGTGTTTTTCCCTGTTCAATCGATAGATCAACCCCGCGCAGAATCGGCTGGCTGCCGAACTGCCTGCTGACGTTGATCAAATCAATCAGGGAACTCACTTAGGAATAACCTCGAAACGAATAGGAGAAAAGTGGGTAGTGGATAGTAGGTAGTGGGTAGTGGGTAGCAAAAAATCGGTTCAGAATGCTTTTCTACAATGTGAAACCGGAAAGTTATTTCTTAACCTCCAAATGCCGTTCTGGACCAGAAAAGGTGATACATCTCCATCAGCAGAAAGCCAAGGAAGAAGTCGATCGCCAGAATCGCAATGAACGCATAGACAAACGCTTCAGTGGCCGCCTGTCCGACTCCTTCGGCTCCGGCCCGACTGTGGAATCCACGATGACAGGCAATCACCGAGATCGCCGCGCCAAAGAACAGACTCTTGAAGATCCCGCTGAATAGGTCGTAGTTCGTGACGAAATTTCGCGAGTGATGCCAGTAAAAAAATCCGTTGATCCCCAGCACCTGCGTACTGAACCACCAGCCGGAGAAAACACCCACGCCATCAGCGATGAGGGTGAGCATCGGAATCAGTAATACACAGGCAAGAAATCTGGGAACGACCAGATACGAAACCGGATTCGCTCCGAGTGCGGTCAGGGCATCAATCTGTTCGGTCACCCGCATGGTTCCGAGTTGTGCCGCCATCGAACTTCCGACCCGACCCGCCAGCATCACGGCCGCGAGAACCGGTCCCAATTCCTTCAGCAGCGTGACGTTCACGACGGTTCCCAACTGGGATTC
>DATMFC010000545.1:0-5165 GCA_035556335.1 Planctomicrobium sp.
AAGTCCATGCACTGCAGCGGTTCCTCTGGGAACAGCATCAGATCGAAGTCCCGGTGGTCCGCTGGCGAGAGAAAACGTTGATACGTGTCTCGGCCCATCTCTACAACACACAAGAGCAGATCGACCACTTGACCGATGCCGTGGCCGAATGGCTGGAGAAGCGCGGACAAAACAGTTAACTCCGAAAAAGGCCGGAGCGATTCCTTCCAGATCAGGAATATTTTCGCCTGGTGGTGTCTGTTTCATGAATCAAAACAGACACCACGAGTGCAAACGGTCGAGCAGACTGCTCTATCGTCTGGAACAGGATCTTGGATGAGGATGCTGTGATTTAAGCGGTCGACGACTCTTCCGTGGCGGAACAGATTCGTCGACCAGTGGAACAACATCTTCGTGATCATCGAAGTCCCAGTCCCGTCGTCGCAACTCGGGCGGACACTGCAAACGGTTGTTCCAGAGAAAACGTACTTCGCGAACCATGGAAATTCTTTCCGAGCGGAATTGAAACCACTGCCAGAGTGAACATCTCCAACAGTGCTGGTGAACTCATCCTTCAGATACGCAGCAACAATCAGAGACCTTTCAGAAATTTGAAGCAGATCATCTCACTTCAATCATTCCGTATTTGATTGAAGTGACGACTGCCTCTTCACAAAACCTTCCGCGTGCCCCATTCCTGGAGCTGTCAGGACAAGACAACGACGCACTTCCTCTGCTGCCTCAAGCTGACAAGGAACGGACAGACCATTCCCCAAAACGCTCTCGACCGAAAGGGCTTTGTATTCAACCGTTTGCATACGGTTGCGCGCGAAGAGTGAGACCGGCTCGGTCAATCATATCGCTGAAAGAAAAATGTGCCGGCTCGGAAAACACCGGTGTGTATATCCCAATTGGGCAACAATACAAAGGTCGTTCGCCGCAGAGAAATCTGGGGCGAACGACTACTGAACCCGACTCAGTTCACTGCGGATATCAAATTCACAATCGCCTGCCGGGATTGTGAATCGGAATGGAATTTCAACCCTGGGTTGTCGCCATAGATTTTTCGAAGGGGGGCCAGTTCGGAATCATCCAGATTGCCAGCGCCGGCAATTGTCAGCGGTGCGGGGAAAGCGATGGCGGCCAGTCCGCCGACCCCACCGTACTTCATCACACCCGGCAACAAGTTTGGGTCTTGCGGAGTCGAAATCGAGTCGAAGCGAAAGCCGTTCAAGTCCACCACGGTTCCTGAAACGGCATCAGGCGTCCAGCGTGATCGGGCCAGCAACGCCCAGAGTCCGGCCTCACCGGTTCCCACCAGTTGAATTTCCTTGAAATCTCGCGACTGAAGAAATCGAAGCACTCGATCAATGTCGACAACACGTTCCGAAATTAACGGCAGATTATAGCCATTTAAAAAGGCTGTATAAGTATCACCGGGAATTTTAGGCTTATGCCAGTTCTCCGGAGCACTTAATTTCGCAGCAAAAGGATTAGGACCATTGGCTGTAGATCCGGTCAACAGTAAATCAGCGCTGGCGACGGCGTATCCCTTGTTCAGTAAGGCCAGCACCGCAGACTCTGGCGCCTGGTTCTCCGTGAACAAGTGAGAGCATCCTGCCGAATCCAGCCAGAGAACGACTTTATTCGATTTGGCAGCTGGCTGCAGCAACGTCACAGGAACATAAGTTTCTCCCGAATGAATCATGACATCATTTCTGGTCACACCCTCGGCAACAGCACGATCAGACACATTTACAATTGCCTGCTCTCCACGGGCGGGAGGAAGCATAATGTCGATCGCAGGGCGAATGACATTTTGAAAAGCGTCGGCAGGACCGCTGCTCAGGGCATCGATCCACTTTCGATCACGTTCCTGTAACTGTTTCTGTACTCCATCTTCGTCCAGCGCATCGGCCGGACGCGGATGCTGGTCGGTAAAGACGGATTGCTGGGCTTTCGCCAGCGGCCAGAAGTCGGTCTGTGATACCGGAGAAGGAAGATCTAACTTTAGATGGACATTAAACCAGTCATACATCATCTCCCGGGCCACTTGATTATAGTTATGTTGGAACTGCGGAAAGGCACGGGCTGTAACAAGATCGGAAGCCCCATATAATCCATAGACCTTTTTCAACTCCGGAAGCCCGAGTGTTTCAATTTGAATCGTCCAGTCATTCGCTCCGGACATGGCTTGCGCACGAGGAGCGAATACGGCCGCAATGGCGATATTGTTAATCCCGATGCGAAGATAATCTGAGTTCTCACAAATGCAGCCCCCCTGCATTCCGGTAGAAACCATGACCGCCGGAAACGAAACGGTTGGACGGGGATCAATCGCACAAACCAGCATGGTCTGGGTCCCTCCTCCACTTGCCCCGGTCACACCAATTCGAGTGGAATCCACCTCTGGAAGCGAGGTCACGAAATCAAGGGCTCGAATCGAGTTCCATGTATGTAACCCCAGGAAGTTATGAAGCCATAAACTGGCCGCGGCGTTATCCATTCCTCCTCGATGATTGAGTGGTCCCTGATCGGCATAACCGATCATGTCGTAGAAGAAGACGATTGTCCCCATGCGGGCCAGCTGAACGGCTCGGGCCTGTAATGGATGATGTGCACCGGACAGGTATTTCTCGGCCCCTGACTTCAATTCGCCTGCGGCAGCCCCCGGCCCCGAGTCATGAAATCGTCCGTCATTGAAATGGCCATGTGGACAAAGAACAGCGGGGATTTTCCCTTCGATCTTCCTGGGACGATAGAGTTCTCCCGAAACATACATTCCCGGAAAGCTGCTGAAGTAAACTTTCTCGATTGTATAGTCGCCACGATCCATGCGGCTATGAACAACCGGGTTCAAATCGGTCTTCTCCGGCAATGGCCAGAGACCACATGCCACCTGAAGCTGTCGTCGAATCCGTTCCTGTTCGACTTCCCATTCCGCAAGCGTTTCCGGCGGTGTCCAGGGATGAAATGCATCATAAGTTCCCCGTTTAACTTTCAGTCTCGCATCTCCTGTTACATAAGGACGAACGAGATCATTCCATAGCTGATAACCTTCCGGGCTCAGATGCAGACCATCGCTGGCGAGATATTCCCCTTTCGGTTTTCCGCCCTCACCGATCGCTGGAGCATCGACGTCAACATAAACCGTAAGTGGCATCTGTTCACAGATTCGTTTAATTTCGGCATTCGTATTGCGAATCTTCTCAATTAGATTCCAGCGCTTTATACTGGGTTTAATACCGATGAATACCAAACGGCTTTCCGGAAGCTGTTCCGCACGTTTCTTTAATAACTGGCGAAATTGTTCAATGACATACCCTGACGAGTACCCCTTCGCCAGATCATTATCACCTGCATAGACCACAATGGTCCGGGGACGATAAGGCGTAACAGCTCTTTCAAAGAAATGAACGGTATCCGAAAGATTGGAACCACCGAATCCCCGATTCAATGCATCCAACCCGGGGAATGATTCCGGAAGATTCCAGCGAACGATACTGGAACTCCCCACGAAGACCACTTGTCCCGACTTCGGAGGAGACTCCTTGTCCGCTTCCTCAAACTTGCGGATGTTTGGCTCCCAGCGCTCATGAGTCGGCGCCGGTTCTTCGGCCCGGGCGACAGGAATCGACCAGCAGTGAATCGCTCCAAACAGCAGCAACCCCAGAAGGGGACTCCATCTCATGCGGGCAGTGGTCATGACGTTCCTTGCTATTGATGTCGCCGGTGTTCTGGCAGGTTTCAGTTCCTGAGATAAATCGAAATATCGAAAGACACAGCAGTTCAGACTGTTCAACTCAGGGCAGGAATCAAGCAACTTCAATGTAACCAAGAATCACGAAGAAATCCAATCTGGTGGATGCGTAGAAAAGGTCACCCGATCAGAGCTGGAAGGATGCGTGAAGGTGATGGATTCCGCATGCAGCCGCATCACCTGATCGCAGGACTGCGTTTGCGTCTCCCCCAGTTGTCCGTCCGGGAGATACAATGGATCTCCAACAACCGGGAACCCCAATTGCCAGAGATGCACCCGAATCTGATTGGTGCGTCCCGAACGAGGATAGGCCCAAAGAAGAGTGGTGCCGTCGTCCAGTTCACGGACCTTCTCAAAGAACGTATGAGACGGCAGTCCCTCCTGCACTGGACTTGTTTCGTCAGAACTTTCGTTCTGCGCCACGGTTCGCCCCCCGCAATCGGTTGCCTGCCGTGAAATTGGTAACTGGCAATCCTGTTCACTCCAGGGAACAATCCCCTGAACTTGAACGTAATAACGTTTCTCCACTTCCTGCTTTTCGAATTGCGGCTGCAAGCGTCGCGAGACATCACGAGACTTACAGAAAATGGCAACACCGGTTGTATTCGCATCGAGACGGTGAGCTGGTCTTAGCTTTAATGGAGCATAAACCTCGTTCAGAATCCATTGCAATGAATTCCGATTAAATCGACCGCTCGGATGCATCGGCAAGGGAGCCGGCTTGTTGACAACAACGAACGCTTCATCTTCATAAAGGATCTGAATATCCGCATTCACATCCGGCTCGGTCTGTTCCGGATAAAGATGAGCGAACTGTTCGCCGGACCGGACGACACGGGTGCCTGAAACAGGTTGATGATTCTGACGGATCCGTCCTTCATCGCAGGCATTTTTCCAGTATTCTTCTCCCATATGTGGATGGTACTGAATCAGGAACTCCAGTAATATTAAGCCGTCAAATCGACCCGGCACGTTTAAAGGACGCGGGTTATCATAAGGAACGCTCCCCGGCAATGGAGTTGTTACTTTGATCATATCTTCCTGTCGACGAACGAGTAATTGCTTCCGCTTCTCTTCCGGAGAAAGATGACAGTGAGGGCACGCATGGGGAGGCTCATACAGTGCAGAATTCTGATCTTCAACCGAGAGAGGAGCCAGGCAGGCGTAGCATTGCTTTGTCTCCGTTTCGAGGAGATTCGGAGCGAGTGCGACCCGCTTATCAAAGACAAAGCATTCCCCTTGATAATGGGCGCCCCCAACGTCTTCGAAATATTTAAGGATCCCTCCACTTAGCTGATAGATATCGCGAAATCCGGCCGCTTCCATAAATGGCCCTGCTTTTTCGCAGCGAATTCCCCCTGTGCAGAACATAACAATCGGCTTCTCACGCCATTCTTCCGGAAGTCGTTCAATGGCTTCGGGAAAA
>DATMFC010000546.1:0-2518 GCA_035556335.1 Planctomicrobium sp.
CAAAGAGAAGACCGGAGTCTTCACCGGGGCTTATGCGATCAACCCAGTGAACGGGAGACGGATCCCCATCTGGATCGCCGATTACGTGCTCATCAGCTACGGCACCGGAGCCATCATGGCGGTTCCGGCGCACGATGAACGTGACTGGGAATTCGCCAAACAGTTCAACCTGCCAATCATTCCAGTAGTCGGAGGTTCGGATGGTGAGGTCCCTGACGTCGACCGGAAGGTGTCTACCGAACTCGGTACGGCCATCAATTCCGACCAGTACAACGGGTTGGCCACCGCAGAATTCAAATCAACGATTACCGTCGATCTGAATGATCAGGGACTCGGCAAGCAGGCCGTCAATTACCGTCTGCGTGACTGGTTGTTCTCGCGTCAACGATACTGGGGGGAGCCATTCCCGATCTGGCATGAACTGGATGCGGAAGGAAACCCGACGGGACGCATTCGACCGGTCGAAGCCAGCGAACTCCCCGTCACTCTTCCCGAGATGGAAGACTTCAAACCGAAAGGAACCCCCGACCCGCCACTCAGTTGGGCTCCGGAAAGCTGGCTCTACAAGACCGCGGAAGATGGTGTTCGCCTGAAACGGGAAACCAACAGCATGCCGCAATGGGCAGGAAGCTGCTGGTATTACATCCGGTTCTGCGACAATAAAAACTCAGAGCAGTTCATCGACCCGGAACTGGAGAAATACTGGCTGCCGGTCGATCTTTACATCGGCGGGGCAGAGCATGCGGTATTGCATCTGCTGTATTCCCGCTTCTGGCACAAGGTTCTTTTCGATCGTGGTCACGTCACCCATTCCGAGCCATTCAAGAAGCTCGTCAATCAGGGGATGATCCTCGGCGAAGCGGAAATTACGGGCGTTCGCACCAAATCCGGCAACTGGATTTCCTCCAAGGGAATCGATTTTGGTCTTCTCGAAGAAGGCCAGCTCACTGATCCCAAGTCCGGTGAACAACTGGAAGCGGTCAAACTGACCGCCGACCAGATCGTCAAAAAAGGAGAAGGATTCGCACTGAAGGACCATCCCGACATTGTTGTCGAAAGCCGTTCCTTCAAGATGTCGAAATCACGCGGGAACGTCATTAACCCGGATTTGGTCGTCGACCAGTACGGGGCCGATGCGTTACGTCTCTATGAAATGTTCATGGGACCGCTTGAACAGATGAAGCCGTGGAGCATGTCCGGAGTCGAAGGGGTTTACCGCTTCCTTGGACGTGTCTGGCGCATGGTCGTTGATGACGAAGCCGAAACCGTCACGCTCTCCGCAGCCGTGCAGGACATTCCGCCAACCGCCGAACAGGAACGAATCCTTCACAAAACGATCAAGGCCGTATCCGACGATATCGACAAGCTGTCGCTGAACACGGCCATCAGCCGGATGATGGAGTTCACCAACGCCTTCACCAGCATGGACGCGCGTCCGAAGTCGAGCCTGTCACAGTTCGTGCTGCTGGTCGCTCCGTTCGCTCCGCATCTTGCCGAAGAGTTGTGGGAAGTGCTCGGCAACACCGACTCACTCACCTACGCCCCCTGGCCGGAATTTGACGCTTCGAAAGTGATCGAATCGGAAATCGAAATCCCGGTTCAGGTGAATGGAAAGCTGCGAGCGAAGATCAAAGTTCCTGCCGGAACCGATCAGCCCACACTCCAGCAACTGGCCGAAGCGAATGAGAACGTTCAAAACCAACTGGCCGGAAAGAACATCGTCAAAGTCATTTGTGTGCCGGGAAAGATGGTAAACTTCGTTGTGAAATAGCATGAGGTGCCTATGTCCGATGACACTGGTCCGGATGACACGGTTTCAAATGCTGCCCGTCCTTCGTCTTCGCGACGTCGGACGGGCAGGCGAATAGCCTTGATCGCAGGCATTGTCGCTCTTGGTGGAATCGGCTACCTGCTGGCAGGTGCCATTCATCGAGCCCGCGAAGACGCCCATAAATCACACTGTAACCTGGGTCAGTTCCGCCTTGCTTTTCAAAATTATGTACATGATTACGGCGAACTGCCGCCGGCAATTGTGAGTGATTCCGATGGAAAGCCACTCTACAGTTGGCGCGTTTTGCTCTTGCCGTATCTCGACAATGAGAAACTCTATAAAGAATTCCATTTGGATGAACCCTGGGATAGCGAGCACAATCTGACGCTCATTCCGAAGATGCCAGGGAGCTATCACATCGACTGGAAATGGGTGGTTGATGTCCCGCCTCATCATACGGTCTACCGGGTCTTTTATGGACCGGGGACACTTTTTGAGGGAGGGATTTCATTGAAAGACTGTCCCGACGGATTGGATTCCACGTTGCTTCTGGTCGAGGCAGGAGATCCAATCCCATGGTCAATGCCGGAAGATTTTAAATACCATCCTGATCGCCCCATTCATCTTCAGGGAATCTTTCATAAGCGAACCCGGGGCATCACACTCGAAGGCGGATACAAGTATCTTCCTGACGATCTCCCGCAGTCCACACTTCATGCGCTGGTCACCAGAAACGGCGGAGAAACA
>DATMFC010000547.1:0-21570 GCA_035556335.1 Planctomicrobium sp.
GTCGCTGTAATTGGTTTTTAATTGGATGAGTTGCGGCTGAATGCGTTCCGCCACGGGACATAAGCCGATCGGATAGAGATCACCGTATGTCTCCTGAAAGAATGGTTCCGTGTAGGTCAAGGCCCAGGCTCCATAGAACCATTCTCCTCCCAGTTCCACAAACTTGTCAAAAAACTGTTGCCAGGTAACGCCATGTTCTGGATCAAGCCACATAACATAGGCCCAACTGGCATGAACATAGCCCTCAGGGATCTTCTGTGGTCGGAGCCAGGAACATCCTGAAACGACCTCCTCAAACGCCTTAGCCACCCCTTGCCGGTGACTGACGAACGTCTCCAACTTTTCCAGTTGTGCCAGAGCAAATGCCGCGCAGAGTTCAGAAAGACGATAATTAAATCCCAGGCTGACGTGTCGCTTGAAACCGGGGTTCACGATCGACCGGCGATCAATCTTCGATTTGCCGGGCTGTGCAGTCACCAGCCCATAGCCCAGACTGGCGAAGCGGGCAACGCGATCAGCATACTCGGCGTTGTCGGTAATAATCATCCCTCCTTCGCCACAGGTCATGTGTTTTGTCCCCTGAAAGCTGAAGCTGGCCATGTCACCAAGAGTCCCCACCATGCGTCCCTGGTAACGCCCCAGAAAACACTGGGCATCGTCCTCAATGACCACCAGATTATGACGTTTTGCAATCGCCATGATTGCATCCATATCCGGAGACAATCCGTATAACGCGACAGGAATGATTGCCCGGGTGCGGGGGGTGATGCGGGCAACAATACTGCTCGGATCGATGTTGAATGTCTGCGGATCAATGTCTGCGAAGACTGGAGTTGCATGCTGATGGAGAACCGCCAGAGACGTGCTCGCCATTGTCAGTGGCGGTACGATCACTTCGTCTCCCTGCCGGACTCCTGCTGCGGCCAGAGCAGCATGCAAGGTGGCGGTCCCATTCGTAAAACTGATAGCGAACCGGGTCCCAAATTTCTCGGCAAACTTCTTTTCCAACCGGGCAACAAAACCGGTCTGGGCAGAAGCATCTGGAAATCCGCCATCCAGCAATTCGCGAAGATACTGGTGTTCTCGGTCATCAATCCGCATCGATGCAGGCATAGTTTACAACCACTAAAGAAAAGAGTGAATCAAAGTGTTGCTATTGGGAGATTCCAATAGTCGAACCTGTAAGCGGGAAGCGTAACTTCGCTAAATAAATTGCAGTTTTACCTTCATGAGTTGAATAATAACTCACCCAGAGGAGACCATTCTCATAGATAAGTCCTGGATAACTCGTATCCCCTCCCGAGGGGAGTTCAATCGCCTCTGTCACGTTGGCTTCTATGGGATCGAGCCACCAGACATGAGTTGTCTTGACATCGTTGACATATTTTCGGCCAACCACAAGAAGCCTGCCATCGGGAAGCTGGATGAGTTGTGGCCCTCCAATCCGTATTCCCAGACTTTTCCACGTCCAGTCAGTGTAGGGAGCTTGTGCTGTTCCGATCATGGCCGTGGTATCGTCGTCTCCGTCGCGACGCAGCAGACACAACGCGGTTCCATCTTTGAGGAAGAGGGGAGATGCTTCCGTCGGATAGCTGGGAACATCCAGATCGGCAACCAGAGTACGAAATCCCTTAGCGTTCTCACTTTTATAAAGCCGCAGGCAGCCCTCACGGTCGTGATAATCCAGACTCACTTTGAAATATCCAAACCCGTAAGCAGCGTCCTTATGCCAGACGAGGCGCCAGATCCAGAAATCCTTGTCCCCGATGGGAGTTGGATCGCTCCAGGTCTTTCCGTCTGTAGATTGCCAGACATACGATTGATGAGTTCTTCCACCACTGATTTCCCTGGCACCTCCACCAGCCAGAAGCAATTGTCCCTGCGGCGTCACCGAGAATTTCGGATCGCGGAGGTCAACGCCATCCATCGTAATCAGAGCGGCTGAATCCCAGTTTTTGCCATCTGATGAAACAATCACCCGTAATGCACCGTCTGAGGAGACATGCTTCATCCCTTCTCGAAAGGTGCAATACCATTGTCCTTTGAAGCGAATCAGGTCAGTAAAGGCATTGTGATCGGCGCGATCCCAGATCTTCTGGATTTCGACAATCTGGATATTTTCAGGAGACTCTGCAAGCAGGTTCATCGACGGCAAGCAGAACAACAGCCCTACTGCAATGATTGATAGAGTTTTCAACAATTCTCGTTTCATAATAAATCAAGATCTTTGTATTGAATGAGAAAGGAGTTTGTAATGCACTTCGAATGCATAAAGGGATCAGCCCAGGCTGAATGGAAATTGCCATAACACCTGGAATAACATCCCGTCACTTCGACTTTTCGAGTTGCAATTCACCGGCCATTTCAAGTAGTTCCGCAAGCAGGTCTTCAGACGTGTTCCGTTCAACGTGATTCGTTCCCAGCCAGGTTTCGTAGCCCCCCAGATTGTGCTGCTGAGGTGTCGGGAGATAACCCATATATCCATTTGTCAATCCGATCAGAATGGCCGGTTGCAAAGGGGAATGGCGTTTGAATGCCAGGCCGGTTTCACAGAACGTTTCGAATGGCATGGTGCCAATGCAGATCTCACCGATACGAAATACTTGCAATGGCGCGGGAGCTGTCGTCGGATAGCCCGAGGCAATCAATGTCCGCCGGGCATAGTCATGTGACATGTCTGGCTTGACCGATTTCGCTTCCTCGGTTTTCCGTTTCGCCCAGGACATCAATTGTGGGTCCGGCCGCCGCATTTGCACTATGGGTTCCCGGTAGCGAACAGCCAGTGTCATTTCATTGCGATACTTCAATGTACGCTCTGCTTGAAACACTCTTTCTGCAAGATCATCAGCGATCTTCTGGATACGCTCATACGGCGGATTCTTCGGTCGTGGCTTCTGAAAGTCGGTGCTGACCACGTCTCCGCTTGCCCCATTGGATAACATTGGAACAAATGCCGGAAACTGATCTTTGACTTCGATCTTTTGCCCCAGTTTTCTGCAGAACTCGCCAAAGTAATCGGCCGAAACATCTTCAGCAGGAACAGCTCCGACATAGTGCATTGAATAGGATGCCAGCAGCGCCAGAGGAGTTCCATCTTCATTTCGAATGGAAATGAATGACATCACCGGATCGACCGGACCAGCGGGCTTAACATAGTTGGGGCTTGCTCCTGGCGGGCTCATCTGGACTTTGTCGTCGGGGCTGCCAAAAGGATTCACTGGAACGGTGCCAGGCTTCATATGGACCCGGCGATTAAAGACATACTCAGGAGCATTAACAGTGCCGAATGCCATCTGTGCAGGGCTCAGATGATTCTTTGCCCGCATCACCCCATCCACAATCCGGTTGACGACGAACAACTGATAAGCGCTCAACCCGACATCCGACATTGAAAAGCGCTGACCTGCGGACGTTCCTCCGACAGTGGAGTGGGCATGTGTTGCGGTAATCAGAACATTTTGGGACGGAATCCCACAACGCTCTTCGATCAGTTGACGAGCCTTTGCACTGAGCCCCAGGTGGACTCCGAGGAGATCACACACAACAATCACTAAAGTCGTTTCACCATCGTCAAGAACCAGGCACCGCGCGTGCAGTTCGTCATGAACCTGTGTCGTTGGCACCTTGCTTCCATAACCTTCGACAGGTTTGCCGAGTTCCGGAGTGATGTTACTGGTGGCCGCTCCCGCCCGAAACGTTACGGCCTGAGCAACACCACCCCAGACGAAGCACAGCGTGATGCAAAGGAGAATAGGAAACACCGATGTTCTCCGGACCGCCGTGGATGCAACCCGAAGCGTTGTGTCAGGAGCATTGGTATGAAAACTCGATGCCATTTTGGCTCCTTGCGTAGAATGAGAGGAGATGCGAAAGAGAGTGAAAGGTCAGCAACAGGCATACCTGGCACTACTTCGTCACGCGCTCCACGAACTTCAGCAGATGCGGATATGCCGGCGCAGACATGCTGTGATTGAAGCCGGGAAATTCAATTAGCGTAACGTCGGGATGCCCGACGACTTTGAGCATGCGGTACAGATAGGCATTCTCTTCATACCGCCCCAACATTTCCAATTCCCGATCTCCGGTCATGAGCAGGATGGGAGGAGCATCCTTGCGCACGTGGTACAACGGGGCCAGTTCGTCCACCAGCGGCTGTGTTTTGGGTATCTGCCGTTCTGCTCGCGAGGCCATATGGGTAATCGTCTGTCCGGTGAAGGTGGCAATCCCCGCCAATTGATTCGGATTGATGTTGTATTTCGCGAGCCATTTCGGATCGAGGCTCACCATCAACGACAAATAACCCCCGGCAGACGCGCCGCTGATAATAATCTTGTTTGGAGAACCTCCATATTTGTCAATTTCTCGGAATATCCAGGCCGTCGCGGCGGCTGCGTCGTCAATGCAGGTCGTGACCGGAACGTGGGGACTGAAGCGATATTCCACCGCAGCCACGCCGAGCCCTTGGTTCAGCAATGGTTTGGGGACTGATTTTTTTCCATCGGTCAAGCCACCGCCGTGGAACCAGATCACAGTCGGAAAATCTTTCTTTCCCGGGGGAATGGAAAGGTCGATCCGGCATTGAGTCCGGGCATAGTCGTCCAGCGTTTCGTCGTCGGTCCGATACGGAAGGTTAGGGAAGAGGTGGTCTGCCGTTGGTGTTTCCGCCTGCAAATTTTTTGTAATCAGCAAGGCAAGACAATACAGGACCATCATGCAGGGAAGTCGATGCGATCTGATCATGGCGTGGCTTTCTCGTTGTACTGATCTTGTCCGATAAAGAAATTCAGGAATTCCGAAACCTTGGAAGTCACATGGAGCTTCTTTCGGTTTCGGACCTCATAATTCCACGGCGCGATCCCTCATCGTCATGAGCGGATCGAAATATCCACCCACATTCAGCAGGGCGATTGGCTTGTGATGGAAGCCGAGTTGTGCCCAGGTGAGGACTTCAAAAAAATCTTCAAACGTCCCTAATCTAGAGCAACTTACAAAATAACTTACTCGTCCTCGCCACGCGGAATGCAGGGTTTTTCCTGCTCGAACAACACGCTGTGCGGGCACATGATAGAGCAAACTGCTCTAAGTCATTAAATTCCAGGCACGAAATCCGAACATCGGCTATTGAAGGACATCAATGTCAACCTGGTTCTTCCCCTCTTTCACGATGTACGCGAGCTCGGAGGTGTTCACATCCCAATACTTTTTGGGAATCGGGGTCGGGAGCGGAGGGGGGAGTGGTTCTCCCGGAACCCAGTTGTCGAGTGGCGGCGCCGGCCCCGCGACCGCCGCCTGGTACTCTCCCAGGCGAAGCGGGGTCTCAATCACATAACTGCCGTCGCTGTTCAAGCTGGCCATGGCGGCAACCCCCTGCTCCGATGAACTGAAAGTAATCCTCCCCTCGCCCAGCGGTTTTCCGTTCAGTGTCACCTTCCCAGCCACTTTACCCAAGGGAATCTGTTCACCCCGCTGGCAGCCAATGAGAAATAAGGAGAGAACTAATAACAGGCAGACTTGACTCTTCAGATCTTTCATCAGAATTCTCCCAGCACTTGGCCATCGTTGCGGGAGCCGAGACGGCGAAGATGATCCATCTCGATATTTTCATTAATAAATCTCACAGAACCGTCGGCCAGCAGGGCCTGTATTCCACCAGTATGAAATGAATTCAGGATCGTATTCGGACCTAAAATTGAATATGCCCCCAAGTTAACATCCGTAATATTCTCAAAGTTAGGGCTGTTAATACGATAACGAATGGTGGTCAGGCCAGTTTGCGGGACACCGGCATAATTCACAGCGCTGCTTGGCGGCGTCAGTCCGAACGTCAGATGATTTCCGGAATAACCTCCGCGATATCCGCTGCGCATATCGTATGTGCCGACCTGACCAGACTGCTCGGCGACGATCATGGTATTCGATGCACCATCAGTCACATCACGCAGACGAATGACCCGATCCCAGAGCAGTATTCCGTTGCTCGTCCAAATACGACCGTCGGTCCCTGCGACAACCCCGACCGTTGTTCCCGTGGGAAATTCCGCAGTAGAGATGTTCGAAGCTCCCGCAATACCGACATACATCGGAGTCTGGTGCTGACCTGTTCCATTCGTCGCACCAACAAATCCCTGGCTCAAATTCGCACAAGGCTTGAACGGACTGGACGGGCAAACGTAAACGGAAATCACAAGCTGGCTCAGAATCGAGTAATTCTGATTGCTGGTGACGCTGGCATTCCCGGAATAAGCACTGAACATCCTGCAATCGGAGCTCCAGTCCATTCGATTGTATAATGCGCTTTGATCAATGCCTGGCCAGATCTGCGCACGCCAGTTTGGAACTTTCCGCATTCGGGTGAATGAGCTTCCCGCGTCCCCACATGTCGCTGATTCTCTGGTCGAAACAGAACCGGGAGGAAAGCAAGAATGCGTATCATGATAGTTATGAAGTGCAAGCCCCACCTGCTTAAGATTATTCTTGCATTGAGACCTTCTCGCGGCCTCTCTTGCCTGCTGCACCGCAGGGAGCAGCAACGCAACCAGGATTGCGATAATTGCAATAACAACTAGCAATTCAATCAATGTAAAGCCAGAATCTTGTCGATGTCTCATCTGAACACCCTGATAAAGTTCGGGACACAAACATGCATCGAAAACGGAGCGCTCCGTTTATCTGTAGCCAGTATCGAGAGAAATTCAAGAAAGCAAATTGATATCGTCAACTGGTCATATAGAGGCCGTCAACGTTTTTTCTGAAGCTGGGATCTCCTTCCTGAAGGCTTGGCGGTCTCGGAATGTTGCTGAAGAATCACTCTCGCACCACGCAGGTGATTCAGCATCCGCTTGTAGGCAAGATCGGAATTGCCGGTGGCAATCGCTTCGACAATCCCGGTGTGCTCTGACGCCACAATCGTAATATCGTTTTCCCTTCCATGTCCGTCTGAATACACAAGTTGAGGACTCACATGGCTAAGCAGACGCAGAGTCTGGGTCAGTTGCGTCAGGAGCTTGTTTCCGGACGCCTTCAGGATCGTCCCGTGAAAGAGACATTCTTCGTGATCAATCTGGCAATGTCGGAGCCAGGCGGTCGTCACGTTTTGCGGCACGGGGAACATCGTTGAATACTGATAATGTCGCTCACAGGACTCCTGCAGGACTTTCAGATCTTCTTTAGAGATTCGTTCTGCTGCACGAGCAGCCGCATAAGGCTCCAGCATCTCTCGGAGATCGCACAGATCTTCGTACTCCGCGACCGACAACTCCCGTACATAGGTTCCACTTCGAGGACGGGTTTCCGTGACTCCGTCCCGTTCCAGTTGTGCTAAAGCCTTCAACACCATCGCCGGGCTGACACCAATCTCCTCAGCCAGTTTTCTGCGAGACAGCCGCTGCCCTGGACGAATAATCCCTCCTTCGATTCTCTCACGGATATAGGTATAGGCCTGATCAAGTTGGGATGAGGAATCCATGGAACGCCTCGGAAAAGATGGAAGAGGATATTTGGAGCCCAAATCTGGAATCCAGATTTTCATGTTATGTTAGAGATTGAAAAAATAAGAGTCAAGGAAAAAATAAAATTCGCGGTGGTCACTTCAGGGCTTTTGCTTGTTTCAAGATGAGCAATCTTCGGGAGGGCGAAGCTCCTGCTGAGCCGCATGAAAGATGATGCTTTCCATGGTTTGCGGCTCGGCAGGAGCCTCGCCCTCCCAGACGATCTTCAATAAAGCGAAAGCCCTGGTGGTCACTTGGGACCGCCCTGTATATTACTGTCGTTTTTGTAGAATGAATGTGTCGTTCTATTATCGGGAGAAGTTTTTCGCGTTAAACGGTCCGGTCCGGAGGGGAGCGTACTCGCGAAACCTGGTACAAGTTCAGAGATGAGCTGAATTCATCGTCGACTCTCTTAACTCTTCGCGCTCGACCAGGGTTTCCTTCGCTTCGCTCTGTCCAACCCCTGCCACTCTGACTTGATTTTACCCCCATGTTTCTCGTGAACGCTCACCATGGGAATGAAGAGCGGATCTTTGTAAACATCTGCTCTGAAAAGGCTTCACAACACAGCCCAGGGTTGCTCATGGGGTGAGCGCACTCTGGGCTGTGTTGTCAAACTCCCTTCGGGGTAAAAGGGGCGGAGCATCCATGAGAATTGTGAGGACTGTCTGTCAAAAAATGTGGGTAAAGACAAGCCACACTGATGACACGACACTTATTCTCAGGACGGTCTAAGTGGCGTTCAAACAACGGACACCGTTAGACTTTAAACAGGTTCTCTCGGAAGGTGTACAAATCGCAACAAGTGGGGCTCGGAAGATTTTAACAAGAGGTCTTCAACGAGTTTGGCTGGGATGAAAGACTGGGGATGAAGCATCTTAAAAATTTCTTCCGAAACAAGTTTCACACGGTCAACAGGCTGTCGCTGCTTGTCATTTGCATGAGTCTGCTGCTGGTATCGATTGCGTGTTATGGCGCCTGGCAGTTACAGCGGGTTCATTCTCAGTCGGAAGCGTTGCTGGTCAGTAAAGTGAATGCGATTCAGAGCCTGTTTGAGTTTGAACTCCAGATTCAGAATCTGAAGCGCTGGCTGGATCTTCAGAAATTGAAAATGGAGGCCCTGCCGGAAAAGCGTCTGGATGAAGGGAGTCTTGAAGAGTTTTCAGATTTACAACGGACAATTTCACATTGGCTGGAAATGGCCGAATCGTTTGCCAGCGTGGAGCGAGAAAGGCTGTATCTGGAAAAAATCCGGATTGGCCTGAGCAAATTCTATCCGGCGATTGATGAACTTCGTGAATTGCCACCTGGAAGTCCTGATCAAGCACAACTTATTGATCGAGCCGGTGAGATCCTGAGTTCCGAAATCTTCGACGTTTCTCGCAAGATGCTGAGCCTGGACGAGGAAATGCTGAAAAGTCATTTCAGTAAGGAAGCCGCTCGAACCAGAACGCTGGTCCAACTCATCCTGATCCTTGGTTTTTTCGGATCAATCGCATCGTTGCTGACCGGGTACAAAATTGCGAGAACGATCAGCAATACATTGATTCAGGTTCAAATTCCCATTTTGGATGTTGCCGGGAAATTGAGCGAAGTTTCAGAACCGGTGGTGGTTTCAAAATCACTCGATCTCACGGATCTCAGTCCAGCGCTGGAACGATTGTTTGGGGAAGTGGAATCCGTTGTGAATCAACTTCAGGTGAGGCATCAGGAGATGCTTCATGCTGAACAGTTGGCAACTGCCGGGCAGTTGGCGGCTGGAATTGCGCATGAGATTCGTAATCCGTTAATGTCGATGAAAATGCTCGTTCAACATGCTCTCCGTCCGAATGCTGAGGGAATTGACGACTACGATCTTCAGATTCTTGACGTCGAAATCAGACGTCTGGAGATGCTGCTGGATGATTTTCTCGAATTTGCGCGTCCCCAAATCCTCAGATGTTCAGTGATCGATTTACGACCGGTGATCGACGGAACTCTAGGACTGGTTCAACGATTGAAAGAGGCAAGACGGGTCGAATTGGAGTATGATCCTCCCCAGGAACCGGTTTTGCTGCATATCGATGCCTCTCGAATTAAGCAGGTTCTTCTGAATCTTCTGTTAAATGCGATTCAGGTCACACCGCCGATGGGGAAAATTCGGCTGAAATTTGAACAGGTCAATTTTCATGGGAAATTGGCCTGCCAGTTGCAGATATCAGACGACGGCCCTGGACTGGGGGGCATCGACAGGAAACGATTGTTCGAACCGTTTTACAGCACCAAAGAGACCGGTCTGGGACTGGGGTTGCCTGTCAGCCAGAGAATTGTGAAGCAACATGGGGGAGAAATCCTTCCGGGGCCAAACGGAGAAGGGGGAGCGGTGTTCAATATCGTGCTGCCGTTCCCTGAGGGAACCCTTGCCCACAATTTTCAGAAACTGTGAGAATGCCACTCAAACAATGGCAAGCCATGGAGTTGCGTTAAATGTTGATCTGAGGGGCGAATATCAGGACGAGGGGGCCAACGAGTCAGGGAACAGGTTGAGCCTCTCCATTTTAAGGAATGGCGGGGCTCCGGCCTGAGGATGAATCGGGTCAGTTTTATCAGTGGCTGCAAGTCAATTTTAGTTGTGAACAAAGTGACACATGAGTACTGGGATCAAGACCGATCTTCGCAAGCTTCTGATCATTGATGACGAGCAAAATCTCCTGTATTCAATGAAAAAAGCCCTTCAAAGTGAGGAATTGCAGGTCATTACCGCAGACACAGCGGCTTCCGGAATCGGGAAAGTGCGATTGGAGAAGCCTGATGCGGTCGTGCTGGATGTCCGTTTGCCAGACGGTCATGGCCTCGAAGTTTTCGATCAGATCCATCGTGACAACCCCCGTCTGCCAGTCATCATCATCACCGCTTTTTCGACGATGGAAACCGCCGTCGAAGCAATGAAGCGAGGAGCTTATGAGTATCTTCTGAAGCCGATTGAACTTCAGGTTCTCAAGGAACTGATAGAAAGTGCGTTGGAAATCAGTCGACTGGATGCATCGTCATCAATGGTCGAGCCGCTGACGGCGACAAGAACAGATCAGAAGATTGTTGGACAATCAGTCGGCATGCAGGAAGTATTCAAGGCGATCGGTCGCGTCGCTCCACAGGATATCACCGTACTCATTCAGGGTGAAAGTGGGAGTGGAAAAGAACTGATCTCGGAGGCCATTCGGGAACACAGCCTGCGTGCTGATGGCCCCTATCTGGCCATCAACTGTGCGGCACTTCAGGAAACGATCCTGGAAAGCGAATTATTCGGGCATGAACGGGGAGCGTTTACCGGAGCCGAGCGGAGCCGGATCGGAAAGTTTGAGCAAGTCAACGGCGGGACGTTGTTCCTCGATGAAATCGGGGATATGTCGAGTACCACACAAGCCAAGGTTCTGCGACTGCTTCAGGATGGAAGTTTTCAACCTGTTGGAAGCAACGAAACACGAAAAGTAAACGTACGGATCATCGCTGCGACTAACCGTAACCTGGAAAAAATGGTCGCCGACGGCCTGTTTCGTGAGGATTTGTTTTATCGGCTTCGCGGGTTTGTGATCAACGTTCCCAGCCTGCGGGAACGGGTCGAAGACATTGAACTTCTGGTGATGCACTACATCAAAATGTTCAATAAGGAACTTGGAAAAAATATCCATACCGTGACATCCGAGGCGATGCAGTATCTGGAGACTTATCCCTGGCCTGGAAACATTCGTGAACTTCAGTCAATCATCCGATATGCGATGCTCTATGCGGTTGGAGAGACGATCACCTCGGGGTCGTTGCCTGCCCATGTGAGAGGGGACAATGAATCAAATCGCAATGAAATAAATCGCGGTGAACAGACTCCTGACAATGACTCTGTTTCTCTTTCCAAACTGATTGGCGACCACATCTCCCAGAACAGAGGCAATCTCTATCGAAACATCCACTCGACAGTGGATCTGTACCTTCTCAAGAAAGTCCTGGACAGCACGAATGGAAATCAGGTCCAGACGGCTCAAATTCTGGGGATTTCCCGGACAACATTGCGGACCCGGTTGAATGATCTGGAGTCATTCAAAGAGCAGGGACTCCGTACAAACGATGGTCAGTCTGAGTAATTATTGAACACGAACCAATCAGTGGATATCAACGTGACCAGAATGTGACCACTGTGGGAAAAACTTGCTCACCCCCCGGGGATGGCATTGCTCTTCAGACCATTTTCCACTTGAACTGTTCGAAACCACGATCCAGCCAGCAAAGATCACACTGGAGTGATCTTCTCTTTCTAAAACGTCCCTCTCTGGACAATTCCTGACCAAATTTTCTGGTGAGACAACTTGGGCATACCGCTTGCAATATGCAAAAGAAAAGCCTCTTGATTCACCCTACTGCAAGCTTTTTCCGAAGAGAATCGCCTTGATTCCACCACGCGATCAACAGCATTGAATGCCGTATTGCGTGGATACAACGGAAGAGTGAAAACTTGCTCCAGCGTTTGGTATCCCGGAAACATGAGCTTTCAATTCGAAGTGCCACAATTCGTCAAACGGCAACAGCGAGACCTTTCTCGAATTCTGGTGCACTTTACGAATCAATGTAACGGGGCCTCATTAATTTCTTCCGCAGTGAAACTGGCTCAATTAAAACAGGCCACATTGCGGGGGATGACAATCATTGACACCACTCGTTTGCTTGACGACTTAAGTCAGGAAGGAAGCGCTGCATTCGCTGCCTATGAAACCGAACGAATGAGTGAATGGGACAAGAATCGCGATGAAATACGATCCAACTTCTCATTCAGTTGCCTCGCGGCCGGACTGGATTTCGACCTGTGCAGTAAGCAAGGCAATACACTGAAGATTGTTGCAAACGAGTCCAGGTTCCAAGACTTGCTGATCACGTCGGCAACGCGGCAAAAGAAACCTGTTCCAGTGGAACTCAGTGCTGCCAGCGCAATTGAAGTGATTCGGACTGCTCATTGTCCAACGCTGGTTCTGCGTGATCAGCCGAATAGTATCGAGCGAGTTCTGATGGTGCATGACGGATCGAAAGAAAGTAGCCGCGCCTTCAGCTCTTTTCATTCTCAGTGTCTGTTCCCGAATGCAACATTTCGTTTGATCACCATACAAAATAGCCAGGCTGACGCCGAAAGACTTCTCTCGGAACAATATCACCAGTTCGAAGCGAACTCCTATCAGTTTGAACACGGTTACCTGGTGGGAAAACCTTCGACCTTGCTTCCCCAATACATAGAGAACTGGGAAGCCGATCTGGTTGTATATGGAGTCAAAGAAAAACGACCGCTCGTCGACAAAATGATTGGCCAGACCAGTGAGTTGATATTAAAGAAAACGTCAGCATCCCTCTATTCCGCGTGACTGGAATGACAGGACTTCCAAGACTGTTCAGATGGAGGTAAGGGATCAAGGGGAGGATTCAGTGGGTTGAAAAAGGCTGGAAATTCACGTCTTTTCCTACCCACTTTCCACCACCCACTTCTCTCCTGTTCAGATCAAACCTGGAACGACTGAATGAGAAATTAAAGAACTGAATTTACATCACATTCCGCCTATATTGGGGGGCGCAATTCGCTCTCTCCAGTCAACGGTTTTAGTTGGTTGATGGAGACATGGAAAAACGAAACTACTGGAAAGATGTATTCGCGATCCGGGGGACAGTGACCCCGCAGATTCAGTGGACAGTGCTGATCTTTGGCCTCTGGGGAGCCTTCGTCTGGTGGTTCACAGACCATTATCTGAAACTGCAGATTGGCCTGGGAGTCGCTCCATATGAGATCATCGGAGCGGTGATGGCGCTCCTACTCGTGCTTCGTACAAATTCTGGATACGATCGATGGTATGAAGGACGAAAACTCTGGGGCGGGATTGTGAATCAGTGCCGCAACCTCGGGATTATTTCTGTTGCTTATGGACCTGATCATGCTCACTGGCGTGATTCAATGTTAAGATGGGCTTCCGCCTTCCCTTTTATCGCCAAGCATAGCTTAAGAGGAGAGAATGATTATAGTGACCTGCTGTCAATACTCCCCAAAGAAGACGTGAAAAAGATTCAGGAAGCCAGGCATACTCCGATCTATGCCGCTGCGCGCATCGCTCAACTTCTGAAACAGGCCCGTGATGAATATGGAATGGACGGGTTTGCCTATATGAAAGCAGAGGAGCAACGGGTTTTGCTCATTGACTATTTAGGATCGTGTGAACGAATTCTGAAAACTCCGCTGGCGAGAGTGATCTCGGTAAAAGTACGAAAGTTTCTGTTTTTGTTTCTGATGGTTCTCCCGGTTGCGATTGTAGACAAGTCGGGAGTAATGACACCCTTTCTGACGATTCTTGTTGCCTTCCCGTTACTCTCGTTGGATCAGATCGGAATTGAACTTGAGAATCCGTTCTCAAAAACCCGCCTGAGCCATTTGCCGTTGGATCAGATTGGCGAAACCATTCATGATAACCTGAATTCACTCGGCCATAGTGATTTTCAGCTTCCCGCTAATAACAACCTCGAACGCTCTTATTTTGAAGTCTTGGAGAAAACTTAACGGCGGCCATCCTTATGAAAGGGTGATATCGCGGAATCTCTCAAGGGGACGTTTCTGACGGTAAAGGAGACTTTATCCAGTCAATTTCCCCTTTCTCAATCTGTGCCGTATATAACGTCTTCGACTCCACTTCCAATGAGGAAACAACCTTTCCGTTCTTTCTCAAGTGTAATGTCGCCGGTACACAGAGCATATGACTTCGTGTATAGCGAGGGGGAAGCAGATAGGTTTCTTCATTCAGTTGATAAGAAATTTCAGATTCTAATGGATTGTTAATCTGAATGTGAATCGCCTGTGACACCGGACGCCCGAATAACTGAACGGCAAAGTAGGCTCCTGTCTCTTCACTCTGGGAGATCGCGACTCCTGTCTGTGTGACGCTGGGCTGCAGCATATTCTCGCGATGAGGTGGAGAATCTTTCCATCCTTCGAAGAAGGTTTTCGTTAATGACGCTGTCGTAAAGCCGTTGCTACGGAACTGAAAAGCGATATTCTCGGCGATGTAACAGATCTCATAACCATGTGATTTGACACGGTCGCCGGGAGTCTGGTCGTCGGCATGGTGCCCGTACTTACCTGTCTTCGCCATGAAGTCGGCAAAGTCCTGTGCGGATTTCTGAAGGATGTCATCGCGAACGACAGGTTTCAGTTTTTCCTTCTCGCGAAATGAATTCGTCTGTTGAATAATTTTATCGGTGACCTCGTTTCGATTTGGCTTGAATCGAGGACGGTATTCCCCGGTCTGAGCTTTGGTAATAGTGACCGTTGGTGGACCCGGAGGCATTTGAGGGGTTTGCTGCTCCTCACGTTGAGCAAACAGGGACGAGGTCAAGCAAACCACCCCTGCCATCAGGCAAATGCACAGAAAATACAAACGTCTCAAGACTGAAAAACGGGAGTGGAGTTCGGTTGCAGGCAGATCATCTTGCATAGGAGTCTCCGATCTTTTGACTGGGCGCTTGCTTTATTGAAAATAGCCAGGAAGGGCGAGGCTCCCGCCGAGCCGCACACCATGGAAAACGTCATTTCCCATGCGGCTCAGCAGGAGCTTCGCCCTCCCGAAGATTGCCCATCTTGAAACAAACAGAAGCCTTACGTTCAAGGCGTTTCCGAAAGCTTGATGAACGCCAGTGCGTTATGATTATTCATCGGAATGATGAGTTGATTCCGCTTTGAGTCATATCCCATCGACGCTGCGCTGGGGATTCCAGCGGCAATCACCTCTGCTTTTTCTCCGGGACGAATTCGGGACACACTGCCAAAACGGACGCTGCTGACGTACTTGGTGCCGTCCGGAAGAATGACGAGTCCGTCGTTCCCGCTTTCAACGGCATGTTCGGTACGGATCAGTTTTCCACTCAGATCGAAGCTTAAAACTGCATTGTCTCCCACGTTCACAACAACGACATGACCATTCGGATCGATCGCTACTCCGTTAGGACTTTTCAGTGGCGCCCCGTCGATGAATGTTGAAACATCCCCCTCCTCAGTGATCTTGTAGACCCGCTCCGGCGGACGGGTATTGGAGACGAAAATCGTTCCGTCCTGAGTGACTCCGATGCCATTCAGAAAGGTTGCTCCTTCAACTGGGTACGCACGCCCGGGTTTCCCCGTTGCGAGGTCGAATGTCCTGACAACGTCGATATCCGCTGCATAAAGGACTCCATTATGAATCGCACTGCCGAGCGGGTGATTCAATGTCAATCCATCTCGCGTCGCGCCGATCCATTTGGTTGTATGCACAGTGCCGTCCGGATTCAGCAGCGAGACATAACCATCGTTTTCCTGCTGGTTCTGAGGAACACCGGCATTCATCACGACGATCAGATTTTTGTCTGGATCGTAGGTACAACTTTCTGCAAAGCGGAAGCTGCCATAGACCTTGACGTTGTCTGTGATCGGAATAAATTGTCCCGCTTCATTAACGGCGCCAAGTGGTTGGCCAGCTTGAAATTCCTTTTGCTTTGGAGCGCCGGTGGAATTCTGGGCGAACACGGTGGTGCCGCCGATCAGAAAGGCGGACAATCCAAGCACAGCAAGGGAAACCTTCATCGGTACGATTCCTTTTCAGTACGAACGCATTGTTCAACGTGATATCGAATAGCCTTCCTGCCATTGGATACCCCATCAGAAGAGTTGAAACAGACATTAGCGTTTCCTCAGCGATTCAACAACAAATCGTTTTAAGAGCCGCGATCAAACAGGAGAGAGAGGAACCGCTCTCACAGGCGAAAATCCGGGATTGCGAACGGTCGGTCAGTATGCAGACAGAATCCAGACAAACTATGATGTGGCCGGAACGGCTGTTCATTCCGTCAGGGGGGACATTCTTTAATAATGAATATGTTTCTATTACGCTCTGGAAATTGAAGTCCGTCTCCATTGTCTTTCGAGCGATTGATTCTAATGGACCATATTCGTCCTCTGATTGATGCGAAAACAATTTCCGACGCCGTGCAGGAGCTCGGAAACCGTTTGACCAGCGATTACACCGGGCGAGAGTTAACCGTTCTTGGAATTCTCACCGGAAGTATCGTTCTGGTCAGTGATCTCATTCGCCAGATTTCCGTTCCGCATCAACTCGGATTCATTCCCGCCAGCAGCTATCGAGGAACTGCGACGGCTCCGGGAGAGTTGGCACTTGATCTCCAGTTTCTTCCCGAAATCGCTGGTCGTGATGTTCTGCTGGTGGACGACATTTTTGACACCGGTCGAACGTTGTCGACGATACAGTCCAAATTACTCGAATTTTCGCCAAAATCTGTCCAAACGGTCGCGCTGTTGTGGAAAACTTCGCGGCGGGAAGTCGATTGCGTTCCAGATTATTTTTGTTTTGAGATCCCGGATGAATTCGTGGTCGGCTACGGACTCGATTATAATGAGCATTACCGACATTTACCGTATCTCGGCGTGCTGGAGTAGTTTGCTCTACCGTCTGTAATACGTTTTTGATCGCCCCATCGCGTTCGTTTTCCCGGACTGTCATGACCAGCAACCGCCCGATTTCCGCCCGACATCGTAGAACACGACAGGACCACTCTACGGAAACTGCCGAGGACTACGTGGAAGCTGTTGCCGAAATCACTGAGGAAAATGGGACCTGCCGAGTAGTTGATCTGGCGCAGCGTTTCGATGTGAGTCATGTCACCGTCACCCGAATTGTCGGACGACTCAAAAAAGCAGGTTACCTGGAAACAGAACCGTATCGCCCGATTCACCTCACCGATCAGGGAGCTCGGCTCGCGGCAGAATCCAAGCGCCGTCATGACATTGTCTATGCATTTCTGATTTCCATCGGTGTTTCAGAAAAGACCGCCGCCATCGATGCGGAAGGAATCGAACATCACGTCAGCCCGGAAACGCTCGAACGCTTTCGAAAACTGACGGAAAATAAGAAGTGACAGTTGTTCCAGGTTTGATCTGAACAGGAGAGAAGTGAGTGGTGGATCGTGGGTAGGAAAAGACGTGAATTTCCAGCCTTTTTCTGCCCCCTGATCCCTTGCCTCCATATGAACAGCACTGGAAATGCTGTGTGCCAGAAATGGTACCGGGGGTTCAAATCCCCCTCTCTCCGCTTCCGACCCCACCAGCCAGCGCAAGTCGCTGGCTGGCTTTGTTTTGTGAAAACAGTGTTTTGCTAATTTCCCCAATTGTGCTGAAAAAGTACTGAACGCCAAACTGGGCTGGAATCGCTGTCGAACGACACATTAGAAACTCCTTCCTGATTCAGGAAACCATAGGGATGGTCTGGGGGGACCGTCCCCTGGACCAAAGCTCTTCAAACTTTTTAATCTGGCCTGGATTCAATGGGTCACCAGGAACGCCAAGTCTGAGCCACCTGCGAACTCCTCAACCTGGCTCCGTTTTCTTCTGCTCCAGTTGCTGATGCAGTCGGATCATGGCGTCATGTGACTGTGCGCTGGCAAGATGCGTGTACAACTTCAATGTTGCGTCATCGACATGCCCCGCCCACAAGCGAACAACCGCTTCCGGAGTTCCATTGAAGATGGCCCGGGAGATAAAGCTGTGGCGGAACGTGTGCAGGTGTCCGGACAAACCGAGTTTTTTAAGGATTCGCTTCAGTGCCTGCAGTAACCGTCGCTCTGAAATCTGATGATCCCCCTTCGGATACTTTTTCGAAGGAGGGGCGGTAAAGACCCATCTTCCGCGACGCGATGTTTCCTGAATGATCGCCCGACAGAGTGGTGACATGGGAATGGATCGGATGTTTCCGGTTTTGGTTCTCCAGCCGTCTTTCGAGCGGATGTGGACAACTCCTCGTTCGAGGTCGATGTCGTTCCAGGTCAGCCATTTCGCTTCACCAATTCGTACACCGGTTTCTGCGAGGAAGGTGAAGATCAGTCGCTGTCGTTCCGGTGTTGCGGACAGAACGCATTGGATTTGCTCGTGCGTCCAGTAGGGTTGCTGCCGTCCTCTTGGTTCGGGATTCCTGAGTCCTTCCAGCGGATCCACTCGGATGAGCTTCCGTCTGCGGGCAAACTTCAGCAGTTGTCGAAGCAGCGTGACTTCGTTGTAGATCGTCTTGGGGGAACGTCCCTGGAGTTTTCGCCAGAGTCGATAGGAATCAACGAACGCCAGATCCAGATCGAGAATGTCCCTGACATTCGACTTTTCTGCAAAAACAGAGAACGTCTGGAAAACACTGCGGTACCGGCTGATCGTCCGGGGGGCTCGCTCCTCCGATTCACAACTGGTCAGGAGCATTTCTGTGACCTGTTGCAACGTCGGCGGCGATGCTGAACCGGACACAGAGACCTCGACGCTGAGCACTTCCTGCTCCCAGGCCAGGGCCACGCGGCGGGCCGTTTTCACGTTATTCGTCTTCAGGGATTTACGGAATTGTCGCCCACGGTATTGGAGATTGGCACAGTAAGTCGAGCCGCGTCGATAGAGGCGGACTTGTTCGCCAATCCGTTCGGAGTCGTTCTTTTTCATTATTGATTGCTCTTTCGTTATATGCCTTCGTTGAGGACCGTCTGCACCAGGCGATCACGGTAGAACCGCAGATGCTTTCCCAGCTTCTGGCAGCAACCTTTCAGCTTTCCTTGTGAGCGCCAGGCATAAAGCGTGGCTTTGGGGATGCTCAGCAGTTCCGCCGCCTGATCCACTGTGAGAATGGGAGGAAATTGATTGCCCCATTCGCCTGTCGCAAACGAGTTTGCGATTTCGTCCTTGGAAATTCTCAAAGCATCCTTGCCAGCCATGTCGCTACTCGTCAGTTGGGATTGATTGCGGTTCTTCTCACCCTGTAGTGACAACCGGACGATTTTTTTCTGGTCAGGACTTCGATTTTGTTTCGAGCCCCCGCCTCTTTCCCTCGAACTGGTCTTGAATCAATTTCGAGCTGGAAGAAAAATAAGAACGCCGAACACAACTGACGCCGATCTGCTCGCGGAAAGGAAATTCTCATGGTTTGAAGAGGAGGCATGGCTCTAAGATTGCCGGAGAGGGGGCTTCTCCAGAGCAACTCGCAAAAGTTTCCCCCTCCTCGCCACGCGGCATGCCGTTATTTTCTTGCTCGAACACGTCGCTGCGCGGGCACAGGGGAGAGCAAACTGCTCGATCACTTGTAAGACTCAGGAAGGTGAGAAAGATGGAGAACCGCCCAGCGGCTTACGGAACCATAACGTTCGTTCCTCCAGCGTCCCCTGTTCAAGAACCGACACAGTCGCTTGTGGGGACTTTTTGCTGGACCTCTCTTCCTCAATTCCATTCTGAACTTCCGACCGGTTTCTCTTTTGACCTGCAATGCTGGAGACGTTTCGACGGAGTGCGGTACTTTCTCCCTGCAACGTCCTCAGAGTGGACGATTCGTCATGGATTTGCCGCAGGGATGGCGATTCTGAGCCATCAACAACAATGGGGAGCGCATGAACGGTTCAGTTATCGCGCGATGTACCTGTTGATGCGGCAACTGCGTGGTTTGAGCCTGAGACGGAAACGAAAGTTCCAGAAGGTCTGCGATTTATTTGTGCGCGACGAGAGTCGGCGAAGCCCTGACGAATGGTCTGTCCTCCCTTCCTTTTTGCTGGACATAGAGGCATTCTCTGGACCAGGACAGATTCAGACGTTTCTCGAACAGGGGGATCAGGCCGCCCGCGCGGCGGGGATTGAGTCTCCTACCGTTTCACAAAAGATCCACTACGGATTGTTTCAAGCAGCTCAAGCCGTCAATTGGCAATCTGCTGCAGATCGGATCCCGATGTTGATTCGGAATGCTCTGTTTGACGAAAGTGGGTTACCGGACGAACCGATTGGTGAGGAGACCTGGGGCTTTCTGGAAGAACGGATCCTGACCACGATCTGGCCCCATCTGGAAGACGATGAAAACACCTTTGCAAGCTGGTTTCAGGGCGCCAGGAGCAGTTTCGTCAAGCAGATTGCCCAGCAGAAGAAAGCTCCGGGCGGACAGTTGTCGAAAGAGCAGGTCCGTCAATTTCTCATGGAGATCGGCTGGAAAGGGTATTTTTACGTAGCGCAGTGTCTCGAAGCGGTTTCCCGCGATTTCGGTCAGGCGTTGCAGGACCCCCTGACTGAACCGGAACGTCGCTTCTTTGAGCGACTGTATTCTCCGCAACAGGTCTTTGGAGGACTTCCGTTCCTTCTGCTATGGGAGCGGATGCCGGATCTGTCTGCAGCTGCCGTCAACTACCTGAACGGAATGAATGACACAAAGACCATTTCAACGTTGCATCTCTTGTTGATGTGTTATGCTCAAATGTCAGACACCCGTCGCGCCACGGATCGTCAAGGACAACAGAAAAGTCGGGCACGAAGGAAATGGAAATCCCCCGGGAACGACCGTTCCCCTACCTCTTGAGTCATTTCACGAGTCTCTGTCCATCCATGTCTGTTCACCTCGATGCAGGGGACAGGATTCAGGGGCCTGTAAAAGACAGGAAAATCATTTCATTTCCAACACAATGACCTGTTTCGCCTCTGGGCAACCGGAGAATGCCTGAGTGGAGAGCCATTTGGAAAATGATGACTCGTGTTGTGTCAGCATTCAAAATGAGGGTGAATGAATCGAAATGGGAGCGGCCAACGAGCCGCGGAACATGTGAGGCACCCCGAAGTTTGAAGCCTGACACGGCACTTGTCTTTGCCACACAGAGTGCCGTGTTGCTCCTGTTCGAGAACCGCGCTGCGCGGGCGCATCACTTTTCGCTGGCATTCCTTACATCGTTGGAGAGCGATGAGAATCTCGCCGATCAAGCGGGAATTGCTGTTGTGTCGAATGTCGTGTGGACTCTGGCGGGCCTTCTGATTGTTCCCGAATCCACGATTGAACCAGTAATTGTCCCAGCACTTCTGAAAAGTCGACCGCGGCTGGGCTGAGTATCATTGTCGAAGTGACTTCTGAGAATCGAAATTTCTTCACCGGACGATTTGGAGAACATTGGGAGCGATCGGTGCTCCCCCCCATTCTGAAGAAAAAATTTCTGGTGGGAAGAGCGTTTTCGATTCCCCTCCCCCTCGATCACCTCAACACCGGTCATGAACCTA
>DATMFC010000548.1:0-10171 GCA_035556335.1 Planctomicrobium sp.
CCATGCACGACTGATGGATCCACTCGGGTTTGACGAAGCGAATCCTGCAGCGAGTTGCAAGCCATTCGATTCCCGACGCAACGGTGAGGTCGCAGCGGAAGGGGCCGTCTGTCTGCTGCTTGAAGAAGAGGAGCATGCCAAAAACCGGGGAGCCACAATTTACGGCTACCTTCTGGGAGGTGGATCCTCTTGTGTTGCTTCACCTTCTGGCGAGCCAGACATTGCTCAGGCGGTGTTGAACGCCTCGCGTAGTGCCTTGCGGCGGGCCGATTTGAGTGCTGCCGATCTCGGACACATTAATGCTCACGGAATCGGTTCCGTTGAAGGAGATCGAAGTGAAGCATCCGGATTGCGGCAACTGCTTGGAGATGCAACCGTTCCAGTGACTGCACTCAAAGGGCAGGTTGGCAATTCCGGTGCGGCAAGCGGATTGATTGAACTGGTCGGATCTCTGCTCAGTCTCAAAAACGCCGACTCAATCCCGGCGACTCAGAATTGCGAACAACCCGACGGAGAACTGGGACTCGATCTGGTCACCGGCCAGCCACGAACACCGCAAAACAAAGTCTTTCTCAACGTGAACTATGCACGAACCGGTCAGGCGAGTGCCGTTGTCGTTGCCGGAGTTTCGTAATTGAGTTGATGACAAAAGTGCTTGCAGCCAGTGGAGTTCTGATAGAATCATTTCACCCGAATTCGACGGGAAGAGTTCATCATCAGGATGAACGAAACGATCTCCGCTGCGGCAAAGCGAAAAGCACCGTGACTTCGGTCAGCATGTCGCCAAGAATCACAGGTTAAAGCGTTTCCAAATTGAGTGAAGGCCGTTTCGGCGGAGGAGGGAGGCGACCTCTTCCCTGTTGACTCCGTCTTGCGCGGCCATGTCTGAAATAGCAATGTCATAGACCAGCTGTTCCCGGCGCGGCTGATTTGTCCCGGCCGCAACCAAAGAATTCACATTGTTCCAAATCCTCTCAAGCAGAGAAGATCTGGAACGTTTGCAGTGCAAAGGGGGTTCGCGATGGCAGGAAATGATTGGCTTTACGAGTTCGTGCAAGATGGCACCATCAGCGAAGATCAGCTGGAAGAAGCCATTGCAATCACGCGACGCCGGGGAGGAAACCCGGAAGACGTGCTCGTCGAAATGGGATACATCGACCCGGGACTCGTGGCGTCAAAAAAGGCCCAGGCATTCGGCTTCGCCACCATCGATCTCGACAGCATGGAGATTCCCCATTCCCTGATCGAACTGGTTCCGGAATCGGTTGCCCGTGAAAACACCTGTATTCCGGTGGAATTTCAGGGGGAAAAGCTGATCGTGGCCGTCGCGGACGCCATGAATCTGGAACTTCTGGACAAGCTGCGGTTCATCCTCAACCGGGATGTCGAACTGACAACCGCAGGAAAGGAATCCATTCTCGGAGCAATCAACCGGCACTACGGTCAGGGAGAAGGGGAGTCCGTCGATTCCATGATCATGGAATTTACGGAAACCGCCATCGACTTCACCGACTCGGAAATGAACGAGGCGGCGCTGGCTCAGAAAGATGAAGAACGGTCCCCCATCGTCAAACTGGTGAACCTGATTCTCAACGAAGCCGTGAACATGCGGGCGAGCGATATTCATATCGAGCCATTCGAAAACCGCATTCGAATTCGCTACCGCATCGACGGGCATCTTGTGGAACGGGACAGCCCTCCTCGTCGTCTTCTCGCCGCCCTGACTTCCCGTATCAAGGTCATGGGGCGAATGGACATTGCCGAAAAGCGTCGTCCGCAGGACGGTCGAATCAAAGCCCGGGCCGGAGGAAAAGAAATCGACTTGCGGGTCAGTGTTCTCCCTTCCGCTCACGGGCAGGCGATGGTGCTGCGAATTCTGGACCGAGATAATATCAAAATCGGAATTCGGAACATGGGGTTCAGCGAAGAGAACTACCGACGGTTCCACAACATCATTCGTCGCCCCAACGGAATCTTTTTGGTGACAGGACCGACCGGGTCGGGAAAAACGACGACACTGTACAGTGCGCTGGGTGAACTGAATCGACCAGACCGTAAAATCATCACTGCCGAAGATCCGGTGGAGTATTACCTCCCCGGAATCAATCAGGTGGAAGTGAAGCATAATATCGGGTTGGACTTTGCCCGAATCATTCGCGCCATGCTTCGTCAGGCCCCGAACGTCATCCTCGTCGGAGAGATTCGGGATACGGAGACCGGCGAAATGGCAATTCAGGCATCTTTGACTGGACACTTGGTTTTCAGTACACTTCACACGAACGATGCGCCCGGTGCTATTACACGTTTGATCGATATGGGTGTACAGCCGTTTCTGGTCGCGTCGAGCCTCATGGCCGTCATGGCGCAGCGTCTTCTGAGGACCAATTGTCCGAAATGCGCCGAACCATTTCAGCCGGATGCAACCGAACTGGCGTTCTTTGACCTGACACCGGAGCAGATCGCAAATGCGACATTTCGACGGGGGAAAGGGTGTAAGAACTGCCAGAACACCGGCTATCGGGGGCGAAAGGCCGTGTTCGAATTGATGATGGTGAATGCTGCCATACGTGATCAGGCGTTCCGTAGCGAGCCGGCGCAAAACATTCGGCGAACAGCCCGTCTCTACGGCATGAAGACATTGGTGGAAGATGCTGTAGACAAAGCACTTGAGGGAGTTTCAACCCTCACCGAAGCCTACAAATTGAGAAGTGGCGGACACTAATCGAGGCGAATGTGACAGGGAGATCACAGAACGACATCGACTCTCTGAAGTGGCCCAATAGAGTCACTGAGAGTCGTCGTAATGACACGACTGAATCAGTGCATTTGTCTACTCGGGTCCAAATGTTCATTTCTGGTGGTTTTCCGGATTCAGACTGGGGGATATTCCGAGTGGATTCTGCCAACAGGGAAATGCAAAAAGTCGGAAGGGACGGACAGCCGCCGGTCGTCGTCATGTGATTGTGGGGAAACCAGCCAGTCACCCCATTAATGGAGACTGATTCGCCAAATCGCCGGACGACACCAATAATCAAGACATCGGGGAAGACAGTCTGTCGACCTCGTTCATCATATTCTGTTTGCTCATTATTCAGTTGTTCATTCAAATTTCATACACGTCGTAGATTCATATTCTCAAAGACGAATCATCCTCTTTTCCATCGTAACGTTGCTCTTTGTCTGTTGAGCCTTTGCTCGAACGCAGCGATATCAAGGGAACTGGGCTAAGGAACAAGATGGCAACCGTTCAGATTGACAAGTTGCTGGAAACCGTAGTGCGCGAGAAGGTGAGCGACCTTCACATTACGGCTGGTCAGCCTCCGGTGGTGCGACTCAGCGGTCGTATGCAACGGCTCGATACCAAGTCACTGGACAACGAAGACTGTGCGGCGTTGATGAAAAGTATCACGCCGGAACGAAATCAGCAGGAACTCCAGGAAAAGGGAGGAACCGACTTCGGGTTCGCATTCGGCGACAAAGCCCGGTTCCGTGTTGCCGTCTTTAAGCAGCGCGGAATGATCGGCATGGTTCTTCGCCGCGTCCCCAACGAGTTTCTCACATTCGAGCAATTGGGATTACCCCCGATCATCTCCGAATTGATCACCCGGCCGCGCGGTTTGTTTCTGGTGACCGGTCCGACCGGTTCCGGAAAAACGACTTCGCTCGCCAGTATGATTAACTACATCAACGAGCACGAACAGCACCACATTATTACACTCGAAGACCCCATCGAGTATTACCACCAGCATTTAAAGTCGACTATTAATCAGCGCGAAATCGGCGTTGATGTCCCCAGTTTCCCGGAAGCCTTACGCCGCGCCTTGCGTATGGACCCCGACATTATTCTGGTGGGGGAAATGCGAGATCTGGAAACCATTTCTTCTGCAATTACTGCAGCAGAAACCGGGCACGTGGTGTTCGGAACATTGCATACGACTGGGGCACAGGGAACCGTCGACCGAATTATCGACGTCTTCCCTACCAGTCAGCAGGAACAGATTCGAACACAGCTGGCCAACGCCATTATCGGAATTTTGAGTCAGGCTTTATTGCCCCGTAAACCTAAAGGGCTTGTTGCTGCATACGAAATGCTGGTCGTCACCCCGGCGATCTCCAACCTGATTCGTGAAGCCAAAACGTTCCGTATTAATTCCTCGATTCAGACCGGGCGAAAATACGGGATGCAACTGCTGGATGATGCCCTGTTCGACCTCTGGCGAAAAGGGCTCTGTGAAGAGAAAGATGTCGTTCAAAAATCGAATAATCCCGGCGAATTAAAAGCCCGCATCGCAAATGCGAAGAAAGGGGTTCTCGAAGAAGAGGACGACGATGAGGATGACGACGATTGAGACCGCACTTAGCATAACGATAAGTGCATAAGGCGAGTACATAATTCAGACTTGTTTATCGTTTCACGGCATGGCGTTGCCATGTCAATTCCAGGATCGGTCTTCATGGCCCAGCGTAAACTCGGACAAATTCTGGTCGACCTTGGCTATCTGACCGAGGACCAACTCTGGGATGTTCTAGAAGAACAGAAACAGAGTCCGGGGGAGATTATTGGCCAGGTCGCCAAGCGCATGGGCTTTGTGACCGAGCCGCAGATTACCGAAGCACTCGCCGAACAGTTCGGCATGCCGGTCGTGAATCTGGAAGAAACGAACGTCGCTCCCAAAGTACTGGAACTGGTCCCAGAGACCATGGCCAGCGTTTATAAAATCATGCCGATCTCGTTGAAGGATAATGTCCTCACGGTCGCCATGGCGGATCCCCAGAACCTCGCGGCTCTGGATGACCTGAGAAACTTTCTCGGCTACGATGTGCGGGGTGCGGTCTCCTCACTGGCAGAAGTTGAGGCCTCCATCTCACGGCATTACGCCAGCCGTACCGAAGATGACATGGAAGGGTTGATGGGGGAACTCGAGAATATCGAGACCGGCACCAAAACACTGAATCAGGCCTCCGGCCCAATCGAGATCGGAGCCGACGACGAAATCGCCAGCTCTCATCCGATTCGTAAACTGTTAAACATGGTGATTCTGCTTGCCATTAAAGATCAGGCAAGCGACATTCACTTCGAGCCGTTTGAAGACGAATTCAAAATTCGGGTTCGTGCCGACGGCGTTCTTTATGAAATGGTCCCGCCCCCACGCCATCTGGCGGCCGCTATTGTCAGTCGTATTAAAGTGATGTCGAATCTCGATATCGCAGAACGGCGTCTCCCCCAGGACGGTCGAATCGAACTGAACGTCGGCGGTAACTCGGTCGACTTGCGAGTCAGTGTTCTGCCGACCATGTTCGGGGAAGCGGTTGTTATGCGGGTTCTGGACCGAACGGTCGTCCAATTGAGCCTCGATAAAATCGGAATGGATCCACAGCTCCTTTCCGACTTCCGCCAGATGATTCATCGTCCGAACGGAATCGTTCTCGTGACCGGTCCAACCGGCTCCGGAAAAACGACGACCCTCTATTCAGCTCTCAATGAACTGAACGATATCGAGTCGAAGCTGATCACAACGGAAGACCCCATTGAATATAACATCGATGGCCTGATTCAGGTTCCCATTAACGCCGACATTGATGTCACCTTTGCGAAAGCCCTCCGCGCCATCCTGCGGCACGACCCCGACAAGATTCTGGTCGGAGAAATTCGAGACTTCGAAACCGCCGAAATCGCCGTGCAAAGCTCACTGACCGGCCACCTGGTGTTTTCCACATTGCACACGAACGACGCTCCCTCCGCGGTGACCCGTCTTCGTGATATGGGGATTCCGCCGTTCCTGATTACGGCGACCGTGGAAGCCGTTCTTGGGCAACGACTGGTTCGAAAAATCTGCGTCGAATGCCGGACCGAGTTTGAGCCGAGCGATGACCTGTTAATGGAATTGCAACTTCCTCTGGATCAGGCTCGGAAATACAAATTCTACTACGGCAAAGGCTGCCAGCGTTGTAATAACTCCGGTTACAAAGGGCGAACCGGCTTATATGAATTAATGAAAGTCAACGACGACATTCGTGACATGATTTCCTCGAATGCTTCCGTTGACGAAATGAGAAACCTGGCCCGCAGCCAGGGAATGACCACTCTCCGCGAATGCGGCTTGAAGTTGATCTTCGACGGAGTGACCACCATCGACGAAATCGTCCGTGAAACCGTTATGGACGATATTGAATAGCATTTAAATATTTTACTGCAGGCAGTTTTAAGAACACACGAACTGTACTCTCTGCGAATTCGGAGCAGGAACATGCCGGTCTTCCAATATGAAGCAATGGACAACACTGGCCTTGAGATCAAGGAAACGATCGAGGCTCCGTCCGAAGCTGATGCCCAGCAGATGATCCGGGAGAAAGGGTTCTTCGTTACCAAAATCTCGGAGAAAACCCAGCGCAAGAAAAAAGGGGACAAAACCAAGGCGAACGCCAAACAGGTCGCCGGTCCCAAGAAAAAGCAGACATTCACCATCGGGGGAGTCGGGGCCAAAAAGCTGACCACCTTCACCCGACAGCTTTCCACATTGCAGGACGCCGGACTTCCGATTCTGCGCAGCCTTCGCATTCTGGAAGGGCAGAGTAAACCGGGGGCTCTCAAAAATGCCTTGATGGGTGTCATCGAAGACGTGGAATCCGGAAACACGCTGTCAGAAGCCATGGCGAAGCAGCCTAAAGCGTTTGATAACCTCTATGTCAATATGGTGAAAGCCGGGGAGGCCGGCGGAGCCTTGGAAATCATTCTCCAGCGTCTGGCAGAGTTTAAAGAACGGGCACAAAGTCTGAAGCGAAAAGTCCAGGGAGCAATGATTTACCCCTGTGCGGTGGTCACTGTTGCGACACTGATCGTCGGCTTCATTATGTATTACATCATTCCGAAGTTCAAAACGATCTTCCTGGATTTCGGAGTCGAACTTCCGACCATGACTGTTGCCCTGATCGGCATCAGCGACAACGTAGTCAGTTACTGGTTCCTCATCCCGGTCATCCCGCTCAGCGTGGTGATCCTCTATAAACTCATCAAAAAGAACAAAACCGGGGCCTACATCGCCGACCGGGTCATTCTAAAAATACCATTACTCGGGATGATTATCTCGAAATCCACGGTGGCCAGAACGTGTCGAACGTTGGGAACCCTGATTGCCTCAGGGGTGCCGATTCTGGAAGCCTTATCCATCGCCCGGGACACCGCCGGAAACGAGGTGTT
This sequence comes from Planctomicrobium sp., assembly GCA_035556335.1. Classification (GTDB taxonomy): domain Bacteria; phylum Planctomycetota; class Planctomycetia; order Planctomycetales; family Planctomycetaceae; genus Planctomicrobium. Next base: position 7,199 of record DATMFC010000548.1, read on the forward strand.
CCGTAAGGCGTTTGAACATATTCATTCGTCCATTCGCGAAGGGGAGTCGATGGCGGTCCCTCTCCGCGAAACCCGTATCGTCGACGACATGGTCGTCAACATGGTGGACGTCGGTGAAGAAACCGGGGCCTTGGATAACATGCTCTACAAAGTCGCCGACGTCTACGACGAAGAAGTCGGAGTCCTTGTTGAAGGTTTAATTAACATGCTGGAACCACTCATGGTGGTCGTCCTCGGGTTAATCGTCGGATTTATCGTGATTGCCTTGTTTATGCCACTGGTCAAACTGCTGAACGATCTGTCGTGACGGCCTTATCCAACCCAATTGGAAAACTGTTTGTAAAAGTGAACAGATTCGGCACATAAACTGCCTTTTCAGTGACTGTCCAGAGGCTGATCTGAATCTGAATCAAATTAAAGCAATTGATGATCTCTCAAATGGAACCTGTATTATATTGCGTCAGCCGAGATGTAATAGATTACTCCAGTTGTTTTGTCTTCAATAAATACCGGAAGGAAATGAATTCGGAATTCTCCGGTTCATGAACTGTTTATATTGAGGTTCCCATGCGGCAATATCACAAATCCTGGAATTTATCCCCTCGGGAATCACGTTCCGGGTTCAGTCTGATCGAACTGATGGCAGTCATCGTGGTGATCTCAATCCTACTGGCGATGCTCCTTCCTGCCATCAACAGCGCGCGCCGTACCGCTCGTAATGCCCAGGTGGTGTCGGACATTAAAAACATTGAAGCCGGTATCGCAAACTTTAAGTCAAAGTACGGCATAGAACCGCCAAGCTCGTTTATATTGAGAGAAGACGGAGCTTATACGTCAGACAAAATTGATCGCGATAGCCTCGCACTCATGAGGGTTTTGTGGCCTGATTATGACCCTACGACTGGGACTGTCGTGCAGACGACTCCTTCGATCAGTCGTGATCTTAATGAAGACGGCAACCAAAATTCGGTATTCCAAATGAACGGCGCTGAATGTCTGGTCTTCTTCCTTGGAGGTCCGGGAATGCTATTCGACAAAGATGCGACAGATGGAATCAAAAATGTCGTCCCAATGGGCTTTTCGGCCAACCCCACAAATCCATTTGCAAGTGGTGGAACAAGAGTTGGTCCATTTTATGAATTCAACTTAAGCCGTCTTTCGGACGTGAGTACTCCCCCAAACGGTTGTCCTGAATTATTAGATCCTCTTCCCAACCAGACGATGCCGTATCAGTATTTCAGCAGCTATGGCGGACGGGGTTATGCCTTAAATCCAAATGCAACCATCGCGAACGTTTTCGATCATATTAAGGGCACCTCAGATGACATGGTGTCGGTTTACTTTCAGAGCTCCCGAGGAACAAGCGCCCCTTTCACAATCGGTTTCTGGAACCCGAAGAGTTATCAAATCATCTCTCCCGGACCAGACGGCCTGTATGGGACGGGGGGGGGGTATCGAGAGAACAAGTTTTTCGGCAATGACGGTACAGCTGCCAGACAAGCCCAGGCGGAACGGGACAATATCACCAACTTCTCCGGTGGACCGCTGCAACCGTAAATCATAGTAATAATATCGATCCATGATAAACCAGCATAATCAGAATCTGCCTTGCTCAAGCCGCAATGCTTTCACTTTGGTGGAAGTGTTGGTAGTGATCGGTATTGTTGCGCTGCTGGTTTCTCTTTTGATCGCTGCAATCATGCCATCGCTGGAGAATGCCCGGATCAGTGCGACGAAAGCGATCATTGCCCAGATCGACAAGCAGCTTCAAACCCGAATGACTGCCTTTACTCAACTTGGGGAACTAATGAAGAAGGACAGCAGTGGTCCTGAGTTCGCTAAGGAGCGGAACGAGATGGCGGATAATACTCCAAATCTCTCCGCCGCAGCCGATGCAGCACTGCGTAGAAAGCTGACTTATCTGGCTTGCTTCCCGCAACGGGAAGAGGATCTCACTCTTTCTCCTCGAGGGCAGACGTTACAGCGAATTATTGCAGCCCAGCGTGAAGCAATTATCGCGACCGATTCCAGCTATGTTTCGGCTCCTCTGTCGAGTGCCGAGATTCTGTATCTTCTGATTACGGAAGGGACCGCAATCGGGAACGAAACGTATTCAGCGGATAATATCCCCGCAAGGCATGTTGCTGATACGGATGGAAATAAGTTTTTTGAGTTCGTCGATGGCTGGGGGCGGCCAATTCATTTCTTCAGTGCCCCCACCGGACTGTTTCCCCGAAACGGTGACGGAAATATCGACCTGAGCAAGGGAGCGCGGTTTCATTTTTCCGTCATTCCGGGAGATAGCGGCGCTGCAATCGCAGAATCAGGTGAACTCTACACCGATCCCTTTGACAGGCTTGGACGACTGGTAGGGAATTCTGTCGTATCAAATCCGTCTGTCTTTTATCACCCGAATACATATTTTGCTTATCTGCTTTTGTCGGCAGGGGCTGATGGTGAAACGGGACTGAATGCGGTCAATTCCGGCCCGCAACGGCTGGCAATGCCGCTCTCGACAGATTCAGACAGCACGGAATTTGGTTACATGTTTGATAATATTACCAACCGACAGAGTCTCTAATCGATGACATCCATGTTGCGTTCAACTCACAAAATGAATTCCTTGAGACGATCAGCATTCACGTTAGTGGAATTGCTGGTTGCGATGGGGATTTTTGTGATTCTCGCGTCGCTGGCAGTCACTGGATATCAGTCGACTTATAATATGGATCAGGTTGGACAGGCCGCTTCAACCGTACGGGCCTCCCTCGAAGGAGCCCGCTCACGAGCCATTAAAGCCAAAGGGCGACGTGGCCTGCGATTACTCCTTGACCCACAAGACCGACGAATCGTCACCAGCCTGGCTTATGTTTCGCCACCGGAAACCGTAACTGGATACCTGCGGCTGGAGTTCGATAACCGCCAGCCGGCGGACGATCCTCCGCCTGAAGATTCACCTTCTTTTGGAAGATG
>DATMFC010000549.1:0-9113 GCA_035556335.1 Planctomicrobium sp.
CATCAACGCCGATGTGCAAAAGCTCTGGGACGCCGGAAAACTCCGTGACGATGCCGCCTTCGCCACGCTCTTCCTTGAAATCGCCGCCGGTCTCAAACCGGTGAAATAGCTCCTCTCCCGCCTGATTCCCCCTCCCCGCTCTCCACTTCCTCCCTTCAAAACATCCCCACACCATGAACAAACGCCGCTTTCTTATTCCGGCATTGCTCGCGCTGATTGCGTCCGCCCTGGTCGCCTCTTCGCAGGTGAAAACCTATTCCGACGATGCCGTCACGCAACCGGAAAACCGGTTCGGACTTGTCGAGTATGAGCGTGACGACGTGGCTTACATGTCCGTCCCGCCGCTGCAGCTCGACGGGATGCCTGCCGGTGCTTCCAGTGCCGGTTCCAGAGTCTTTCTCTGGGACATCGTCAAACAGGTCAATGGCGGGGAAAACCTGCCGACGCTACGACAGGAAACGGGAGACTGTACCGCCTTCGCAACCACCGGCGGGATTCACTACCTTCAGGCGATCGATATCGCCGAAGGGTCACGAAATGAATTTCAGGAAATTCATCCGTCGTTTATCTATGGCGTCTCCCGCACAGCGCCGGACATCGGCAATAAACGTTTGGGCCGCTCGTCCGGGGCCGTTGGTCAATGGTCGGTTGAAGCCCCCAAGGTCTACGGAGCGTTGCCGAAATCGGCTCCGGGGGTTCCTCCCTACTCCGGTCGGCTCTCGGATCAATGGGGGTATTCCGGCGTTCCGAAAGCCCTGTTCGAATTCGCCGAAAAATACAAGATCGGGAGTTACGCTCGCTGCCCGAATTATGAATCGATCCGGGATGCGATCGCTTCGAAGTATCCCGTCGTGATTGCGAGCAATCAGGGATTCCGGATGCAACCGTCCGAACATGCCTCACGCATGTTCGGAACGGCTGCCGGATCATGGGCGCATCAAATGGTGTTCATCGGTGTCGACGACACGGTCCGTTGTCCCGATGGTTCCACCGGTGCCCTGTATCTGCTCAATAGTTGGGGTTCAGGAGCGCATGGCGAGCCGCTCAATGGCGAGCCGCTCGGCGGGTTCTGGGTCAGTCGTCGCGTTGCGGATCGCATGTCCGGCAGCGGCGAAGCCTACGCTCTGTCCAACTTCAGCGGCTTTCCCTATCGACCTGCCAATATCCGCATTTTCGGCAGCAGTTCCGAACCGCAGAAACTGATTGCCTGTTCCTCCCCTCCACCGGGGGTGAAATACCTCTCTGAATACGTCGGCATCGAACGCCGTCACACCAGCTACGCCGCCCTCGGTGTGCTGATCAGTGCCGTACTTTGTGCCATTCCCAGACCACGCAGGAAATCGGGGATCAGCCGCAACATGACGGCATAACACCCCGGCTGGCCTGATTTCAGGCCAGCGAAGATCAGGAGACGAGACACCATGAGATTGCTTGCCACGGTTCTAACCCTTTTGGTTCTGTACGCCGCCACTGCTCAGGCAGAGCCGGTGAAAATGCAGATTTTCCAGACCGCAACCGCTCCGGCACCACTCATGGTGTCTCTGTTCTCCGCAAGCACACCAGAGGATTCCGCAACGGAACGGGTGAGTTTGAAAGTCGATCTGTTTGCCCATGCCCCCCCGGTCGTCACTCCGTCAGCCGGTGAACAGGAAGTCAAATCGGCATTGCCCGCCGTGCCAGTCTCCCCACCCCCGGCCGCGACCAGCACTGTGGGAACATGCGTGAACGGCCGTTGTTATTACACGCCAACCAGATACACCCGCCTCCCGTTTCGATATCGGAGATAAACATGGGAGGTCTCGGCAAGGCATTCACAGAGGCTTTTTTCGCGGTTCTGGTAACAACAGTGTTCACCGGGTCCGCAGTGGTCACGGGGTTCGCAGTTGGTTTTATCCTGACAACGATTGCCCTCGGGGGTTGTATTCACGTGTCTATTACTTGGTAAGCCCCATCATGAAAGATTCCTTCCCGGTCCGGCCCGTTGTTCGCTCATTTCGGCAATTGAACGAGGCAACTGCTTTGATCGTTCGGCTGAGACAGAAGCAACGCGCGGCCGAGACCGGGCTGGAATCGCTCCTGAATGAAACTAAACGGAATTATGTCTCTCACTTCATGACGGAAACGAATCATGGTTCTGTGGCGATATCGGAGAGACTCAAACAACTGGAAGCTGCGGTTTCAAGGTTCTGCGAAAAGGAAGGAACGCATAACCCCGTCCAGCAGATCGAAACCCCAACCGCCCGACTCTCCCCCTTCGTTGCCGCCGGAAGCATTGAGTTCCGGGACGGATACACCCGACGAACTGCAGCCCAATCCTATGCCTCCAAAGAAGGATTCCGGGAAGCCATCAATCGGGTCCTCAAACGATACGGATTGCTCGGACGCATCGTGATGATGCCGGAACTCGACTGGGATGGATTGAAACAGGGGTTGCGTGAAGGAAGTCTCACGCCGGAACAAATTGAACCGCTGGGCATGATCTGGACCGGCGGGAAGAAAACGAAAATCGTCAGCAGGCGGAAAGTATAACCATGTCGATCACCTCTCGAATTTCACTTGTCTGTTTCTGGATTTCTCTGGTCTCTGTTCTGCTGGGGGGACTGTTCGGACTCGCTGGAATCTGGTTTCCGGCGGTGTTCAATGATGAATTTATGGGGCGCTGTTTTCTGTCAGGGGTTGTTCTGGTGGCCACCTCAATGGCCGTGTCTGGAATCGCAACCACCTGGTTCAAACCAGAGACGCCGAAATCACCGTTTGCCGGACCCATCGGCAGTAGAAAGAAACCATCACAATGAGAGTCCACGAACTCGCCAAGGAATTGAATATCCCCTCAAAAGAGGTTCTTTCAGTTGCGGAGTCTGCCGGGATCAAAGTGACGTCCGCATCCAGCAAACTGACGGATCCGGAACTGATCATTCTCCGGAAAGTGATCAGCAAAACGGCGGAGCTGCAGGCGGATGTTCCAAAGCCACGTCTCGTCATCGTGGATGATCCCACCGCTCCGACCACGGCGGAACAGTCTGCACAACGTCAGGAAATCATCGGTTCGACTGTGATCACTCCGGGAGACCTGGCACAAACCATTCTGCAGACGGAACCGGACTTCAAACCGGACGGACCCTTCACCGGCAAAATGGTGATGCCGCCACGGCTCTACAAATACGCACGGAGCCGTCAGCTAACACTGCAGGCCGCAATCGAAGCCTGCGACGAACTCGGAATTCCCAATCCCCGCGACTTCATGGAGCTGGATCAGGAACGCATTCTGAAACTGGACGCCCATTTCATTTCGAAAATCCCCTTCTGAATCCTGACCCCTGGCCCCTGTATCCTCCCTTCCCCCTTTCCCTTTCCTGAGAGTGCTTTCCCTTCCCTCCTCGCGCCGGTTGTTCTGACCGGCGTTCCTCCCCCCGTGCGCCTATCATGAGACTCGACCGTGACAATCCGCCGCAAAAAATCCCCCTCCCGGACGATGCCCGGCAGCTCTGGCCGTACCTCGTCGACGAAATCTGTGAACGTGGATTCTCCGAAAGAGTCCCGCCCCACCGGCTTGCAATCTACTGCCAGCTCTTCGCGCAGTACCAAAGGGTCACGCGAAAAATTAATCAAATCAACGAAGGCGAAGACGGACAAATCAAAAAGACCATGTCCAAGTTCGGAGAAAGCGAAGACATCTCCGCCGCCGCGCTCCAGCAAGGAAAGCTCCTGCAACTCCTCAAGTCGTTCGACAAGGAGTTCGGGTTCCTCGAAGAACGGATCGAAGAAGACGGCTTCGAAGCCATCCGTAAAAAGGTCGACGCCCGCATGGCTCAGAGTGCTGGCAAAAACGGAAAGTGACCGGGAGTTCCTTGCTGACATCTGCAGCCGTTCCGGCGATCCCCTGAACGTCGAGATTGATGCGTTTGTTGATTCCTGTACCGCCGATGAACTGATCCGGTTCCGGGAGCTGCTACAGCAGGCTGCGCCCTCCGTACGGAGAGCGGCGCGCAGTTCCAGCGCGGCCGAATCGTATGAACGTCATCGGGACCGATCTGCCAAGCGAGAACGAAAGCAATCCCTTTCGTCGAGAGACATCGGAGACATCCCACCCGTGGTGGATCCGCAACTGAAAGCGGAATGCGAATTCGACCTGAAACGTTATCTGGAGAACTACCACGACGAATGGTTTTCTCTGGACTGGTCTGACGATCATCTGCGGATCATCGCCAAGATTGAAGCGACAGTCTTGCTGGGACTGACGCAGGCGATCGCGATGCCCCGCGGTTCCGGCAAGTCGACCATTTGCGTCGGGGCCATCATCTGGAGTGCGAACTACGGGCACCATCTGTTTCAGATGCTCGTTCATGCCAATTCCGGCAAGGCGGAAAATGCTCTCGACATCATCCGTTTCGTCTATGAAACGAATACGGCCTTGTATCAGGACTTTCCGGAAATCTGCTATCCCGTCCGTGCGCTGCAACGGATTGCGAACCGGGCCAAAGGTCAGATGTACCATGGCGAGCCGACCTATCTGCAATGGTCGGGAGACCGGATCATTCTTCCGGTGATTCCCGGCGCGAAATCCTCCGGTTGCGTCATCATGTCGGCCGGCCTGCAGGAAGCGGTCCGAGGTGCCGTGATGGTTCATCCGGCAACCGGTCTGCTGATTCGTCCATCTCTCGCTCTGGTCGACGATCCGCAGACGCGCGAATCGGCCATGTCGGAACTGCAGAGTCAGCAGCGTCTCGACATCATCACCGCCGACCTGATGGGCTGTGCCGGTCCGGGAATGCAGCTCGCCGTGTTGCTCGTCTGTACGGTGATCGCCCCAGGTGATCTTGCGGACATGATTCTCGACCCGGAACGGTTCCCGGAATGGTCTCCTGAACGATGCCGCCTGATTTCCGAAATGCCGGAGAACCTTGACATCTGGCATGACGAATACGACCAGATCCGGAGACGATGCGCAAAGCGGATCAAAGACGAAGGAATCCGGAATCTCGCGGAAGGCTATCAGGAACTGACAGACTTCTACCTGCAGAACAGGAAGAAGCTCGACCAGAATGGGAAAGCCTCGTGGGAAGCGCGGAAACTTCCTCACGACGTCTCCGCGCTGCAGCACGGAATGAACATCTATCTCTCGAATCCCGGGGCTTTCTGGTCGGAATACCAGAACGATCCAATCAAGGCGATTGAGTCAGATGGCGTCCTGCTGGAGCCGGAAGATATCAGCCGGAAAGTCTCCGGATTCGCACGCCTGCAGATCCCCACCGACTGCCAGTACCTCACCAGCGGAATCGACGTTCAGAAACGGATTCTCTACTACACCGTCGTCGCCTGGTCTCCGAGTTTCACCGGGTACATAATCAATCGGGGGACATTCCCTCAACAGCCTCCCGGCTACTTCTCCGGCCGCAAGCCCCGGAACACCCTGCAGCACATGTTTCCGGATCAGACTCCGGAAGGGGCTGTTCTCGAAGGTCTGATGATCCTGTTGCGGATGCTTTTCACCGAACCGTATCGACGGGTCGACGGCCTGAAAATGAATCTGGATTTGTGTCTGCCGGATCGTGGCTGGCTTCCGAACATCGTCGATCGAGCCGCCGAAACGAGTGAGTTTTCCGGCAACATTCTCCCCTGTAACGGTCGCAAAATTGGGCCAGACGAAACGCCACTGTCACAGTGCCGACCAAGAGAGGGGGAGTTCATCGGAGACGAATGGACCCTGCCCGCTCCCAAAGGGGAAGAGATTCGACGCTGCCAGCTCGACAGTTACCACTGGAAGGATTTCACGCTGCAGCGTCTGGCCACTCCGATCGGCCAGCGCGGCTGCCTGTCACTGTACGGTCAGCAGCAGGGCCAGCGTTTCACGGAAGATCATGACTTCTACGCCGAACATCTCACCTCGGAATACTACATGCCGCAATCCGGTCGGCGGCTGGTCAATATGTGGAAACCGAAACCGGGCCGCTCGGAAAATCACTGGTGGGACACGCTGGTCTATGCCGCCGTTGCCGCTTCCGTGAAAGGTGCCAGTGCCATCGGGTTCCCGCTGATTCAGATCGGGAAAGCGAAAGGAAGAAATTCCAGAAAAGTGACCTATCTGGATCAGCAATCCGCTTGACCCTCCCTCACTGTCACAGTTCGGATGACCACATGAACGAAGAACAGATCAACGAACAGATTGCGAACATCGATTCCATTCTGGCCTCCGGAACCACGTCGGCCAGCTCGGACGGTGAATCTGTGAGTTGGGACTTCGAAGAGTTACGACGACGTCGGTCGGAGCTGCTGGCTCTGAAATACCGCCAACGTTACCGGCAGCGCCGCGTCCGCACGATCAACATCTCCCGCGCCTTTTAGTCCCTCCTGAATGTCCCCACCCAATCACCTCGAGCGCATGCTATTCAGCGAGTACGATGCGACCCGTCCGACGACGCGCCGCAAAGTGCCGGTGTCCGACCTGCGCAACGAGGATTACATTCTGGAAGGTCACGGACGGGACACGCTGATCACGTCGTCCCGGGACATGCGCCGCAATTATGCGATTGCGGCCGCTGCTGTTCGTTTGCATCTTGATTTCGTTTCGGATTTCCGGTTTCACGCGAAAACGCACGACAAGAGCTTCAACGAACGCCTGTCGAAGCACATCACAGGTTGGCAGCACAAAAAACGTTGCCATGTTGCTCGGCGTCATCCCTTGCGCCGACTTCTGAGAATGCAGGAAGCCTGTCGAACGCTCGACGGTGATATCTTGTTTGAAAAGATGCGGAACGGGTCAATCAATCTCATTCGAAGTGACCGACTTCGCTCGCCTCACGGGTTCGACGGGAAAGGTTGGATCAATGGAGTGAAGGTTCACCCCGTCACGGGTGAGCTGATGGAGTTCCACGTCTGCAAACGTACGAAATCCGGATCGTTCGTCAAAGACAAAGTGATTCCGGCCAAGAACGCCATTCTGCATGGTTACTTCGATGACCCAGAACAGATTCGGGGAGTTTCTCCACTTTCCACCGCTATCAACAATTTCCGCGACACCTACGAAGGGATTGAATACGCCCTGGCTCGATTGAAGATTGAGCAGCTCATCGGTTACGCCATCACCAACGTCAAGGCCACCACCTCCGGCAATCCTTTTGCGGGAAACCGTCAGTTTGAAGAACGTGTCTTCCCTGAAAAATCTCCTGAAGAACTGGAGGAAATCTGGAAGCGGGAAGAGGAAGAAGAAGCCCGAAAAGGCATCGTCGATTACAATCAGGGTGTTTATCAGTTTGAACTGAGAGACGGCGAAGACATCAAGAACGTTGGCGGCAACATGCCGAGTTCCAACGCGCAGGCTTTTCTGATGGTCTGCATTCAGATTGCCCTGAAGGCTCTGGATATTCCGTACTGCTTTTATTCGGAAGACTTCACAAACTATTCCGGGATGCAGGTCGCGTTGCAGCTCTACAAACGCAGCACGAAACACAAACAACGCGACAACGCGGAAATGCTGGCCGATCTGACGGAATGGACCATCCGCCGCCTCGTCATTGAACGGCAGTTGGAACTCCCACGCGGCTGGCGAATCGACGATCTGGAATGGCAATGGGTTCCCTGTGGAATTCCGCCGTGGGATCGCACGCAGGAGGTCACTGGCGTCCTGATGGCCATGTCGGCCGGATTGCTCACTCCTCAGGAAGTCTGTCTCGAATTCGGTCCCAACACGTTCGAAGAGAACGTCGGTGCGCTGAAAGAAGCGGCCACCCTCTGGAAATCAGAACTGGGAGATCTGGGGATTCCGTTCGGCTTCATGCAATTCCCCGGGCAAACGAATGTCGGCAACCAGACAGACAACCAGTCCAACAGGAAAGCGGTGAAATGACACTCGCCATCATGAACGAACCGGAGACGGACACCGATCTCCGTGAAATCCCGGAAGTCTTTTCGATCGACGTACCGTTTCAGTTCGCCGAGACCGATGGCGATGCGGACACCGTACCTTTTGAGCTGCACGCCCGCAGCTCTCAGGGGGTGCCGGATTACTATTACGGAGCGATCTATCACGATTTCTCCGGCATGACCCACAAAGAGACCATTCCCGTTGACTACAAGCACGGTGTGGAAATCGGCGTCGGTGACAAGTTTGAAATCCGTCCCGATGGTCTGCACATCTTCGGGAATCTGGTTCGCACGGCTCCCGGTGACACCGTCGATCGTATTCGCAAGCTGAAGGCGAATAACGTCCCCTATGAAGCTTCGATCGACTTCCGGGGCTATGCCCAATACGAGGAAGTGCCGCGTGGAAACGTGGCCCAAGTGAACGGGCAACAGATCAGCGGCCCGGCTCTGATCGTTCGAAAATGGACACTCCGCGGCGTCGCGATCTGTACGCAGGGACGGGACAAGAACACGAATTCACAATTTTCCGAAGGCCGAGACCATCGGCCCCAAACCGTTGAAATCTTTTCCGAAGGGAAACCGATGACCAAAGCCACGATGACCGGCAAAGCGGGAAGCACTTCCGCCAACACCACACCGGCAACCACTGTCCCGCAGACGATGACTGAGAACAACAACCCGGGGGAAACCACTCCCGGCAACACCACGCCAGCCGTCTCGCAACAGATGACCGAACCGGTTGATCCCCTCAAACAGTTTGCCGAACAGCGGACCAAGTTCGTCGAACGGTTCGGAGCCGAGAAGGGAACCGAGTACCTGGCTGCCGGTCAGACTTACGAGGCAAGTCTGGAACTGCATGTCACTCACCTGCAGACCCAGTTGTCTGAGAAAGGCAAAGAGATCGAGCAGCTTTCGGAGCGTCTGAACAGTCTGCACACCGGTGAAGAGGTTCCGTCCCAGCTCTCCGAGACTCCGGACGAAGGGGATAAGTCCGGCGCCAAAGACCTCGATCCCCGCTTCGCTGCGAAAGGAGGAATCGGTCAGTTCGCCGCATCGATTCAGTTTGCCAAATAGTGAATAAGAGGAGTTAGGAATTAGGAGGTAGGAATTAGCAAATCTCCCCCCCCCGCCCCTCTTCCCTAACTCCTGATTCCTGCCTCCTACCCCCTCTCTTTCTCCACTCTTCCCCCTCCCGAGGTTCTCTCATGTCTCAATTCATCCGTGAAGGTTTCTCTGAACAATGGGTTCAGGAC
>DATMFC010000550.1:0-10054 GCA_035556335.1 Planctomicrobium sp.
CGCGGCCAGTGTTTTGCTGCTGGATCCGGTGCAGGGGGAACGAGCCGAAGAACGTCTGAGGGAACTGACACGCAATACGGAGCCGATCTTCTCCACATACGCCAAGGCTCAACTCTGGCGCCTCGAACTGGCTTCCGGTCGGGTACATGAGGAGTCGCTGCAACGCTGGCAGGAGCAGATGGAACGTCTTCCCAAAGAACTCCGCCCTGGCCCGCACTATCTCTATGCTCGTGGGTTTGAAGTGATGGGAGACTTCCGAGCGGCCGCCGGAGAAGCCCTGTGGATTCCGTTTGTTTATGCCAACAACGAAATTCTGGCCGCCCGGGCGTTGTTCGAAGCCGGCGAAAACCTGAGCAGAACCGGTCTCAACACAGAAGGGGAAAATCTGTATCGTGAGCTGATTGTCCGGTATCCCTGGTCGCGGGAAACGAAACTGGCCCGATCCAAATTCCCGGAAACAAACAGTCCGTAAGTCAGTAGGGTGCGTCGAGACGCACGTTAAGGTGAATCATGTCTCTATGGAAGAGACAAACTGAAAAGGCGAACCGAACAGGAGTCTTCTCTTCAGTTCGTTATTGTTTGCTCTGGGGGATGATCATCTCCTTGCTGATCGGCTTTCCCGGTTCTGTCTTTGCCGCGGGGGGAGTGTTTGAAGGAGGACGCCTCAATCCGCGTGCCCTGATTCATGCCGGGGGATGGATCGGCTATGCGACCATCGCTCTGAGTGTCGCCATGGTTGCGATGATTATTGAACATCTTCTCAGTATCCGCCGTGAAACTCTCCTGCCGCAAACTCTCGCGATTGAACTTCAGAAACAGCTTACCTCTGGTCAGGTGACTCAGGCGGAACAGACCTGTCGGGAACATCCGTGTTTGCTTTCTGCCATCACACTGGCCGGACTGGAGTCGCTGCAGTATGGATATGACGCTGCAGAAAAAGCGATGGAAGACACCGCTCAGGAGTACGCCGCACGATTTGCCAGAAAGGTGGACTATCTCGCCGTGATCGGTGCCATCGCTCCCATGATGGGACTGACAGGAACCGTCTGGGGGATGATTCAGGCGTTCGGAGAATTCGCAGGCAAAGCGAATCCCACCCCCAGTGATTTCGCCCCCGCCATTTCAGAAGCGCTGGTAACAACACTCTTCGGGTTGCTGGTGGCCATCCCTGCGATGTCGACACACGCCTGGTTCCGAAACCGGACCGACGAATTCATCGCCGAGGCCGCATTGCTGTCGGAACGACTCGTCTCAACACAACGCAAACGCCGCAAGCCGGAAACTGCTCCGGGACCTACTCGAACACATTGAAAGGAATTGAATGATCTCACGCAAAGGCGCTAAGGCGCAAAGATTTTGAGATGATGCCTTATGCTTATTTGTAGAGGTCTGATGTGAATTATTTGAAAACCACGAATATAACGAATCGTACGAATAAATATAAACAACAATATGTGAATATAGATCAGTCATTCACAAAAGGAGAGACCATTCTGTACTGAAATCTCCTGACCGTTTCCTGAATTGAAAATGATGAATTCATGTTGAACGTCAAACAAATACTCTTTGCGCCTTTGCGTGAGTCTCCTTCTCCCCCCGATGAACAGTTAGCCCCATGCGTTTGCCCGGAATAACCCGACGAGTGATGACTCAGGTGAATATGACGCCGTTAATCGACGTTGTGTTTAACCTGGTGATCTTCTTTATGGTGGCGTCACACTTCAGTCAGGGGCTGCCGGTAGAGGGGGTGGAACTTCCCACTGCAACATGGGGACAGCACGACGATTCCCCGCATCGACTGATGATTATTGTGCAACAGGACGGAACTTATCTTGTCGGCGGGAAAGTGGTGACGTCTGCCGAAATTGAGGAGATGATCGAACAGTCCAAAACTCTGGATCGGGACAACTTCTGGGTCCGTATTCAGGGAGACCGAAAAGCTCATTATCGCGTGATCGAACCGATCATGCTGGCCTGTGCGAAGCATGCCGTCACGAATTTCGGGTTCGATGTCTTTCAGGAGACTGGTGAAACGGAGGAGAGACAATGAAACTTCCGGCCGGACTCCATCGTCATCATGAAATGGGGGCGATGATCTCCATGATCGATGTCGTTCTGTTTCTGCTGATGTTCTTCGTTGTCACATCAGGCGGCGGACAAACCGCACTCTTGTTACCAGCCCCTCTTTCCCGTGCCGGAGGAATCGAAAGCACAGACGCCGTTGCTTCGCAGGAATCGTCCCCCAAAATCGATATCTGGCTGAAACTTCGCTTCGATCCGAACCGGCAGCAGACAACCGTCGACATGAACGACACGTTGTATGCATCGATCCCCGAGTTGAGAACGCAGCTCAAAGCGCTCGCGGAACTCGACACGGAGAACCCGATCATCTTTGACACCGCGCCCGACGTTCCACTGGGAGATCTGGTCAAACTCTACGACACCTGCCAGGCCGCCGGGTTTCAATCCATCAGCTTCGCGGCCAAACCTGCCAGCCAGTGAGGTCAGGGGACTTCAATTCGAATCACTGATTCCGGTACAGGGCCTTCGAATGAGAGCGGAGTTTTCGTTTTCGGGCAAAGACGCGCTTTCGGTTGCCTCTGAACGACCTCCATAGGTGGCAATGCATGCCATTTCTGACAAGTCGAGCAATACGCTCCCATTGAAAGTTTCTCCTCCCGAATCTTTGAGTGATTCAAGATCTCTTCGGATTTACCAACAAAGAGATAGTGCGTTTTAGATTTCGGATGCAGATAACTTCGTTCTACCGTATCCTGCGAAACGGTGGAACCGCAGCCTACGGCAATGATCAGCACCATTAGCAAAAGCCAGTGAGTATGAGATGGACGGACTGACACCATTGTTGCCTGCTGATAAGTAGATGGTTATGAAGTGGTGTGGCTGAAAATTCTATAGGTGCAAGCAGCAGTTTACTCACGGTCATACCACTCATTCTGTCGATCAGGATCGTTGAGATTATTTCCGATATAGCCAAGTTGGTGCTTCCTGTTGGCTATTGTGTCTGGAGAGGTCCCATCAGGATCATACCCTAAAGGTTTCCATCCCATTCCCCATGTTTCGATGTGGCCGTCAAGGAAAGCAACGTTTGCGGAAACGGAATGTCGGAAATGGACGGTCGGCACATCATTTCTGGGAGGTTCCAGAATCCAGTTCTCTGTCAGATTGTTTCCGGT
Organism: Planctomicrobium sp.; assembly: GCA_035556335.1. Classification (GTDB taxonomy): domain Bacteria; phylum Planctomycetota; class Planctomycetia; order Planctomycetales; family Planctomycetaceae; genus Planctomicrobium. Next base: position 3,195 of record DATMFC010000550.1, read on the forward strand.
CCAGGATTCATAGATGGCACTGTCTGCAAACGCGATGGTTGCAGTCATCTGTTGAATGTCGCGGAATCGACGGGCCAACGGCTCAGGGCTTGGACCAAACGCCCAGTTGCCTGTGCCATCGTCGAACCATCCGAGCGTCGAACTTCTGGAAAGGTAGTGTCCGTTATAGGCATATCCGCTCGCCAGTTTTCCAAACTTCACGGTGTCAAGTTGTGTTGGGCCAAGGTTTGGACATTGAAATGCGGTGTAATTTGTTTCCATAAATGGAGCTAATGGCCCCTTGGTATAATCAAAACGTGTTTCCACTGGTTCGTCCCAATTAATTAATCCGAACCAATACTGGGATTGTCCGGTGGAATTGGTTCCGCCGTTGTTCAGGTTCTTCTGGTCTTCAATCTGATACGGCACCAGCATCTCACGATAAACGTCTGCATAGTTATGTAATGCGAGAACAATTTGCTTTAACCGGTTTTTACATTCTGTTCGTCGGGCCGCTTCGCGGGCCTGTTGGACGGCGGGGAGAAGTAACGCCACCAGAATGGCGATAATCGCGATCACGACGAGTAATTCAATCAGCGTAAATCCACGCCGATGCCGTCGTCGCAAAATGGGCGGCGCAGAACAGAAGGAGAGCGCACGCTCTTCCCGGAAGGCAGAACTCATGACAATAATCCGTTGTCTCAAACTGTGCGCGCAGGCACAGACTCATATGTCATTCACGACGGGCGTGAATGCAAACTCTGAGCGTCAGGCAGGTCTTCTGACTTCCGGATCATCCGACTCACCGCGCCTTCCCGTGAGCTTTTATCACTAAAAAATGATAAAAACGGATCACAGTGGCATCTGCGGCTTTTGTCCCCGGTCACAGCGGCGGTACCGCGACGGATTTACACCGTCTTCCCTATTCTCCGGAAGATAACACATCTCCCGGCACCTCACTCGATCTTCAGATGCTAAGAAGTCCTGCCAAAACTTTCCACGATCCGCTCGCAGATAAGGAATTCTCCATCTTTGAACAGTTTTGTTCGCGCCTCTAAAAAAGTTTGAGGCGAAGTCAATAATTGGTTCGTTCTGAAGTCAGGGCTTTTGCCTGTTTCAAGACGGGCAATTTCCGGGAGGGCGAAGCTCCTGCTGAGCCGCATGAATGATCAGGCTTTCCATGGCTTGCGGCTCGGCGGGAGCCTTGCCCTCCCGGGCCGTTTTCAATAAAGCGAAAGCCCGGGTTCTGAGGCCACTTTCCCTTGCGTTGGTCTTCGTTGCCGATGCATTATAGTACAGTGACATCAAGTGTTGCTTTCGTTTCGCGTTCACATGAGGATGAATTGATGAGCCTGCCGTCATTCAATCGACGTTCGTTTTTGAAAACCGCTGCCGCGGTGTCGGTCTCTCCGGCGTTATTCTCCAGATCCGCCATGGCGTTCGACGTTCCCGCCAGTGACCGTGTGACCATCGGATTCATCGGAGCCGGCAAGCAGACATCGGTTCTCCTCCCGGAGTTTGTCAAAATCCCTGGCTTTCAGGTGGTGGCCGTTTGTGATGTTGATCAGACGCGACGGGAGGCCACGGCAAAGAGGACCGACGAACTGAACGGACAGAAGGCAGGCACCGCATCAAAAGGCTGCACAGTTCACCGGGACTTTCGTGAACTTCTCGCTCAGCCGGATTTGGATGCGGTGGTTGTGGTCACTCCGGATCACTGGCATGCTCCCATCGTGATTGCCGCGGCCAATGCGGGGAAAGACATCTACTGTGAAAAGCCGTTGAGCGAGACGATTCATGAAGCTCAGGCCATGACTAAAGCGGTTCGCAACAACAAACGAATTTTTCAGACGGGGTCGATGCAGCGCTCTGCACCCGCATTTCGCTGGGCAACTGAAATTGTTCGGGGAGGGGTGCTCGGAAAAATCGAACGTGTTCACGCCGGGTTTGGTGGACCGGCGAAAGCCTGTGATCTTCCTGAAGAAGAACCCGATGCCGGACTGGACTGGAAATTATGGCTCGGACCGTCGCTGGACCGGCCTTATAACACGGTGCTCAGCCCGCGCGGCATGCACACGCACTACCCGATGTGGCGTCGCTACTGGGAATTCGGCGGCGGAGGTGTCACCGATTGGGGAGCCCATCACATGGATATTACTCAATGGGGACTCGGAATGGACGATTCCGGACCGGTTGAGGTGATTCCGACCGAGAACCCCTTGCAGGCCCAATCGGGAAGTAAACTGATTTATGCGAATGGGGTCGAAGTGACGCACGTTCCCGAGAATGGAATTACGTTCTTCGGCGCGAACGGAGAACTGTTCGTCAAACGGGGAGAATTCAAGCTGACCCTGAACGGAAAGGTTGTCGCCGACTTCAAGTTCCCGATCAGTGGTGCGACAGATGAATCGGCCGAACTGAATCAAAAAGTGGAAGCGGTTGCCAAAGAACTGCTCGGGTCAAACAAACCGGTCCTTCAGGAAAGCACAAATCATTATGTGAATTTCCTGAATTCGATCCGATCACGCAAAGACCCGATCTGTCCGGTGGAAGTCGGGGCGCATACGGTCAATGCCTGTCACCTGTTGAACTTCTCTTACCGGTACGGCGAACGAATTCAGTGGGATCCCGCAACGGAACAGTTCACCAATGGAACCGGTCAGAACAAGTGGCTGACCCGTGAATATCGCGACGAATGGAAAGTGGTGTAACCCGAGTCAGAGTCCTGGCATCACAATTTGGGACTGTTGAGACGCTCGGTGGAAGATATAATGGTCGGGCGGTGCCGCTGAGCCTGTCCGGCAGAAAAGGACAGGCTCAGCGATCACCTTCGGGCTGTCTGTCGTCCTGAGTTTCATCGGCTAGAGCAGTTTGCTCTACCGGGTGCCCGCGCAGCAGTCGTCTCGATGGATGAAACGCTGCTCGCCGCGTGGCAGAACACTGAATACTTCATGTTCATCGGCTGATGCCGGAGTGGTTATGAAATTGTTCCCACGACTCACCGGTGTATTCGTGATGATCTCCAGTTTGCCCGCACTTCTGAGAAGAATACTGACAACAAACTCCGCATTCCTGCCGGGGGTTCTGGTTCTGGGGCTGCTCCTGCCGATTCCGGTCAGTGCGGAAGACTATTCGAAAGATGTTGAAGCGGATGTTGAGGAACTGCGAGCACGAATCCTCACCACTTCCCGACTTCCCCATGGCGAGAGTGTTGCTTCGCTCGCGGAATTGCCGGTCATTCTCTGGGTCGAACGTTGTTTCATTGGTTCCAATGATGTTTACTCAGGAGAAGGTTTCCGATACGCGGTCTTACGGGTTTCTGTTGGAAACCGGACGGATGAAGAGATTGTCATCCCGAGAGATCAGATCACACTGAAGACCGATTCGCGAAGCTATCCGGTCGGCCCTGGGACATCCCGTCGGTTTCGAAATTCTCCGTTGGAGATTGACTGGACTCCCGAGCAACACCCCCGTGCTCAAACACAACTGGACACTCCGAAAACGATCACCGTTCGACCAGGTAAAGCCACGACGATCTGGACGGTCTTCTTCGGACTCGATTCGCTCCCTGTCATTCCTTCCTTGACACTTCAGGTGCAACCGGAAGGAAAAGAGATTCTGGAACTGGACGTGAGCCGTCAGCAGAATGCCCGGCTGGGTTTGATTACAGAACGAACCGGCCCGGAGAAATGTCTGGCGGTCATGAGAATTCATGGTCACTTGAATCGGGTCAATTCCGCCGAACTCGCCAGACAAATCACTGAGATTCGCAATCAGGGAGGAGAGCGGTTTCTAGTCAAATGGGAATCAGGCTCCACTCCGTGTGATGAGGTTCTGTTCAGCTGGCTGGCAACAACCACTCGGTTTCGCCGTGACGAGAATCCACTCCTGATGCAACTCCCTGTGTTGCCGGAACTGCGGCAGATTGCATTGTGTCAGGTTCCGGAAGAAAACCGCGAAGCTCTGGAATGGGACGAAGCCGGTCGCCACCTGCATGCAGATGAACTGGAGGGAACGACCGCGCTCCTGAAAGACATTTATCAACGAATCTCGGTCGATGCCCTGTTGCGTGAAATCCGTACCGGCCATCTCTGGGGACGACGTGCTGCCTTGCAGATCGGTGGACGACGACTGGGAAGTGACGCGTTTCCTGTTCTGATGGAGTTGGCAGACTCCGAGGATTTAGACCTGCGTCGCGATGCAATACTGGCGCTGGGGTATCAATCTCAGGCGAATTCGTTTCTGACCGAACTGCTTCTGGGAAACAAACCGGAGGATGCGGAACTGGCCCTGGAAGCACTCACGACGGTGACAACCCGGGAGAACCGTGAACAACTCCTGAAGGAACTGGAAGGTTCCAGAATTCAGGTGCCGCGTCAGATTGTGCTTCCGATTCTGGCAACCCATTATCACCCGGACTGGGATCGTTATCTGATTCGATGTGTGGCAGAGATGTTGCCGGACGTCAGAAGGACTGCTCTGGAAGTGCTGCAGCAACTGGGACATCCCGAATTAGACGGACTCTGTATCGCGGCCTTGAATGATCCCGATCTTTCCGTGCGTGGAGTCGCTTTTCAGGTGTTGAAGGAGAGTCCTGATACGGCATCCCGGCGGTCTGCTCTGGCTCACGTTATGAGACAATTGTCCGCTCATCAGCAGATCTCCAACTCTGGACTGGCTCTTATTGAAGAGATGAAAGAAACGGCGGCGGCTCCGTTACTGATCGCACAACTTCAGAATTCCAACATTCCCCGTTACCGATTGATTGAAGCCATTGGCCGGGTGGGATCAGACGATCATTGTCGTCAGGTTCTTGCTCTGCTGGAGACACTGAACGATGACGAACAACTCGCGGCTCTTGAACTGGCGGCCCATCTTCCACTGGAGACGCAACTGAAAACGGCAAAGCAGGTGGCCGCCGGAAAGAGCCAGCCGCTCAGGGAAGCGGCCATTGGAATTTATCGCCGTGTCGCCAATGATCAGGCGGTTCAGGGGCTGGGGGAAATGTTGAACAATTCTTCTGATGATATGGCCTCTGAGGTCGTTTACGCCCTGTCTGAAATTGGAACGGAATCCGCCGTTGGTGAATTGAGACGGTTTCGCAATCAGGCTCGCGATGCGAAAAACACACGAAACATGCAAATTGCGGACTCCGGTTTAAGGGAATGGCGACACCGACTCCCTGGCTGGAATTTCGTTGAGAACGGAAATGTGCATGTGATGGGGAACGAACTGGATGAGGCCATCACTGCCTACACGCTGGCCATTACGATCAATCCCGATTTGTCGGAAGCCTACTCCATGCGAGGAAATACTTATCTGCGTCGTGAGAACATCGACGCGGCTGGAAAGGATTTCCGCAAGGCTTTGGAACTTGACCCTGATGACAGTCAGGCTGTCACCGGAGTGGGCATCGTTCAGGCGATTCATGGGGAATGGAAAGAGGCGGTTCAATTCGTCAGAGACCGGGCGGACCATTTTCCCAATGATCGTTTTTTCCCGTACAACATGGCCTGTGTTTATGGGCGAGCGATTGAAGCGATTCAGAAAGAAGGGGAGGATTCCGAGAATCAACAGCAGATTCCGGAATTGCGAAAAGAAGCCATCGCTTTGTTGAAAGGATCAATCGCACTCGGCTTCAATCAGTTCGACTGGATGAAAGTCGACCCCGATCTGGCAACTTTCCGGGATCTGCCGGAGTTCAAGGAACTGCTGCGGCAGGAAGAATAGAAGGACATTTTCACCGCAAAGAGGCGAAGAACGCAAAGAGGAAGAAAAGTCGATTGGCGTTGAGCGAATGCGAAACCCAGCACATGGGGCGTTCATTCAGAATCTTGCTTGAACTCTGATGGGACGCCCCACATGCTGGGTTTTGAAGGATACAGCCTGCTCTTACCGAGATGGTTGTTACATCGTCGTCAGTAGCTGGAACGGATCGGCCAACAGGCTGGAGAGCGTGCTGACGAATCTTGCGGCGTCTGCGCCGTTGATGACCCGGTGATCGTAAGAGAGACTGAGCGGCAGCATCAGGCGTTCTTCGACCTTGCCGTCAACCAGTCGTAATTCGGTTTGTCCTCGGGACATTCCGAGGATACAGACTTCGGGGTAATTCACGATTGGTGTGAAGGCAATTCCCCCGATGCCTCCCAGATTCGTGACTGTACAGGTTGCTCCCTGCATGGCATCGACCGGAAGTTTTCGGTCACGGGCTTTCGCGGAGAGTTCTGTCAGGTCTTGTGCAATGTCGAGAATGTTCTTCGTGTGACAGTCTTTGATGACGGGGACAAGAAGACCGTTCGGAGTATCCACCGCACAGCCGATGTTGAAGTAACGCTTGAAAACGATTTCGTGCGTTTCCGGATCAAGGCTGCTGTTGAACTTGGGGTAAATCTGCAGGCACTTGGCCAGCGCCTTGATGACGATGGCAGTCATGGTCACTTTCGGACCGTTCTTGCCGACACCTGCGGCGAAGCGTTTTCTGGCCGCTTCCAGTTCGGTGATGTCGGCCCGATCGTGGTGTGTGACGTGCGGAATGACCTGCCAGGCAACGGTCAGGTTTTCGGCGGCCGTTCTGGCGATCTTGTTCAATTTTTCCCGTTCCACCAGTCCGTACTTGCTGAAGTCCGGCAGTGGTGGAGGAGCCAGCGGTCCCACGGAAATCGCGGTTCCTGAAGAGGAGGCTTTCGCAGGAAGATTCGCCGTTTGCTGCAAGCGGTTTCGAACGAACGCCTGCACGTCGTCCTGTGTAATACGTCCGCCACGACCGGAACCGGGAACGTCTTTCAAATTGACTCCCAACTGACGGGCCAGTCGACGGGTCGACGGAGCCGCCGCGGCCGGTTCCCCTTCCTCTTTCCCATTGGAGTCTGAGGTGGAAGGAG
>DATMFC010000551.1:0-3883 GCA_035556335.1 Planctomicrobium sp.
TTCGAACTTGATTCGTTTCAGCAAACCTGTCTGATTCGGTTTGCCGAATGACGCCGCGTCGGGTATGTTCGAGAGTTCCCGATTACCTTCAGATATCAATTATTTTGTATCAATCATTTTGACTGCAATGGTTCACGCCGCCGATTCGACAATTCCATCCAAGCTGACCAGTTCTCCCTGCCTACAAGGAGAACGGGTCGCCTTTACAGGAACACTGGCGTCGATGACTCATTCACAGGCTGCCGCTCTGGTTGCGGAACATGGCGGAAGTGCCACAGACCATGTCAGTCGCCAGACCACAATGCTGGTGATTGGAGAAGAAGGCTGGCCGCTGGATGACAACGGTCAACCGTCGGTAAAATTGCAGCAGTCGGAACGCTGGCGCCGCGATGGGGTGGAAATTCAACTCCTCAGCGAGTCCAACTGGCTCGCATTACTGGGACTCACCGCTCAGCGTGAGGAAGTTCACCGTCTCTATACTCCGGCCATGCTCTCTTCCATTCTCGGTTTGTCGGTGCATGTGATTCGACGCTGGGCACGGGTCGGGCTGATCCGTCCGGTACGCATGGTCTACCGGCTTCCTTACTTTGATTTCCGTGAAGTGACCTCTGCCCGACGATTGAACGACCTGCTTCAGTCCGGAGTTCCGAGAAAGGACCTTGAAGAGAGTCTTCGCCGGTTGACCAATTTACACCGGGGAGACGAGCGGCCACAGGAACAGTTACAGATTCTCGCCCATCAACTGGGACTCGTGTTTCGCGATGAACACGGATTAGTGATGGCGACCAACGGCCAACGGCTGCTCAACTTCGATGAGCCAAACACCGAAACATCAGAAGAAGTTGACGATCAGGAGGCCCCTTCCCTTCGCTTCACTCCGCAGACCCGCAGCGACGAAGAACCGCGAGACTGGCTCATCGAAGGCTGCCGACTTTATGACGCCGATCGGCTTCCGGAAGCATTGAATGCATTTCGACGGGCCGCGCTCGATTCCCCGCAGTCGGCTGATGTTCACTTTCAGGTGGGAGAATGCCTGTATCGGATGGGACAGACATCAGCGGCACTGGAACGCTACTACTCCGCCGTGGAACATGACCGGGACTTTCTCGAAGCATGGACCCAGATTGGTTGCCTGCATCGCGAACTCGGAGAATTCGACGCGGCACGGGGAGCATTCGAGAAGTCGCTCAGACTGTTGCCGGAGTACCCGGACGCTCACTTTCATCTGGCCGAAACGCTTTACGATCTCGGTGAAGACGCCGAAGCCCGCCTGCACTGGGAAGAGTATCTTCAACACGACTCCCGCGGCCCCTGGGCCGACATCGCCCGACAGCGATTGAATGGGGAATGTGTTGAGGACGACGAGTCCGACAACTGAGGGGATGGCATGACGACCCTGAAACAAATTGAAGCCTTCCATGAATTCGCATCGGAACAGGTGCGTAAAGGGGAAACGACATGGACACTGGGAGAACTGGTCGACTTGTGGGAACTGCAGAATCTTACCGCTGATGAGTTCTCCGAGAACGTTGCAGCGATCCAGGAGGCAATTGATGATCTGCAAAACGGTGAAACCGGTCGGCCTGCTATGGAGCTGGTCCGGGAACTTCGCGGGCAACTCAACCTCTCTCGCGATAAATGAAGTTCCGCATTCAGACGCTCTCACTCCCCTTCCCCTACTCCGGCTTCTTCTTTTTCTTCTGCTGCATCTTCGTCAGCTTCTCATTGATGCGGGCGAACTGCTTGAGCCAGCGGTCGTAGTCCTGTGTTTTGTAAGCGAAGAATTCCCCAACGTCCGGATGAGGGAGGACGAGGAACTGTTCCAGATGAATCGCCTGCATCAGACAGTCGGCGACATGTTCGGGAGTGACTGCTCCGACATGCAGGAACTGGTGAACAGGATCGTCAAGATCAAGGAAATCGGTATCGACTCCCGCCGGGCAAACACAGGAGACACGGATTCCCTGCTTCTGATAATGCACAGAAAGCCATTCGGCGAAAGAAACAACCGCATGCTTCGTTACCGAATATGGGGCGGATCCGATTTCAGTCAGCAATCCGGCGGCGGATGAGACCTGAACCAGATAGCCATTTTGTCGTTGCAGCATCTGTGGCAGCACGGCCCGAGCGGCGTAGACGTGAGACATCAGGTTCACGTCCCACAATCGCTGCCAGTCGTCATCGGGAACTTCAACGCCCCCTTTGATTGTGATTCCGGCGTTGGAGACAAAGATGTCGACGCCACCACACTGGGTATTTGCCAGTTCTACGGCGTTCTGAATATCTGTTTCACGCGAGACATCACACCGGATGGATGATCCGTTGATCTCCGCTGCCAGTTCACGGGCGGCATGTTCATCGATATCGGCGACAACGATATGTCTCGCACCGGCATTCGACAATGCGCGGCAAATCGCTTTCCCAATTCCGTTCGCTCCACCGGTGACGATGGCAACGCAATCACGTACTTCCATGCTGTATCAGCCTGACTGGCCCGTACTGATTTGATATGACGTGGGTGGCCCGGCCAGTTTGGCCGGGTCGCGAAGCGACAAGCCTCAGCATCCCGTTCCAGAGAAAGACGTCTTTCTCAGACTCGAGGCAACCAAGGGACAATTCACCGTCGATCGAATGCAATCGGTTCATGCAGTTGCAATCGGTTTATACAGTGGAAGCGAAGGGAAAAGCTTCTTGCGCCTGCGGCACCCGGCCAAACTGGCCGGGCTACCCCGTGAATGTTATTACGACTCGGCCGTTCCCAGTGCTTCCGGTTCGTCGGGAAGATTGGGATTGTCCGAAAGATGAACCGGTTTGTATCCACCGGCGAGTTTGAATCCAATAATCAACAGCAGGTAAAGAACCGCCATGACGGCCGGAACGTAGGCTGTCAGCTTCAGTGCCTGTCGTCCTCCAAATATTCCGGCAGCAACGACTTTAGGTTTGTCGTCAGCAGCAAATTCCCGAGCTCCGGCCCACCATGTGGCCATTGCTTCGTGATTGGCGTCCTGACGATGTTCGCTGGCCAGAATTTCTCCGACCCGATCCAGTTCTTTTCCGCCATCTTCAAGAATCCCGACTTTGGCCCCGTTGAGTCCAACGGTTCGGAAGCCTGCGAAGGAATTCTCCTTATCTGCTTTATAGCGATCAAATGTCGCTTCGGAAGCCTGTGAAAGATATTGAGACGCAAAATAATCCTGTTTGAAGCCGATTGCCGGACCTCCGAGCAATCCTGCCGACAACATCCCGACTCCCCCCAGCATTCCGATGGAAACCGCGCCGCCGTTCGGGAAACGCTCTGAAGCCACGGCCAGCATGGTCGGCCATAGGAAGGTCTTTCCACAGGCGTAAACGGTGGCTGCAATGACACAGAAAATAATACTGTTTGCCGCTCCAAGCATGGTCAGTCCGGCAAAACCAAGAATCGCACTGACCAGCAACAGGCCGAGTGGAGAGATCTTGTGAACGATCGGTCCGGCCACGAATCGCAGCAGGAACATCAAGGTTGAAGTGTAAACAAACAGCGCCAGACCGGCCTTGGGGCTGGCCATGATGGAACCCGTAATCTTGCTGATCCAGGAATCGGTTCCCAGTTCAACATAACCGACCATTGCATGGATGACGAGCAGGATGATCATCAGTGGAGCGAACAGGGTTCCGATCATCTGGCCCATGGAAACTCCAGCGGAAGCGGCTTCCGATGGAGGAAATTTCTGCCCCAGCAACATGCCCCCGTAAATAATGACAGGAACCAGGAAGAGACACATCTGGATTTTCCAGTCAACTGCCGCACGTACCACACTGCCGGAGCTGTCGACCTGAGCCGCCATGAAGAAGGAGGCGAGTCCGCCGAGGACCAGTCCCGCCGGCCACCCGGCATGCAGAA
>DATMFC010000552.1:0-3400 GCA_035556335.1 Planctomicrobium sp.
TCCTACTGGCATGCAGTCCCGCTGTCAGCCGTTCTGACTGCATCCCTGTTCGGTGCTGCGTTTATCGTTCCTGCTCAGGGAGCTGATCCAGCTGGTCCGTATCTTCGTGATCCGGCGAGTGAAGCGAAGACCGAAGCAGAAATGAAACCGTATGTTCAGAAGTTGCGCGATACCGAGGTGCAGTTTGAAATGCTTCCGATCCCCGGGGGTGAGTTTGTTCTCGGCAGCCCGGAATCAGAAGAAGGAAGAGACGATCACGAGGGCCCGCAGCGTAAGGTGAAAGTTTCTCCATTCTGGATGGGGAAAACCGAAGTTACCTGGGATGAATACGACATCTGGCGTCTCACTTCGGATGCCCCGCTCCGCAAGTTGCTGGGGCGTGAAAAGGATGAGGTCGACGCCTTCACCGATGCCGTCTCCCGTCCAACAACAGAATACACCGACATGACCTTCGGCATGGGACACGACGGCTATCCCGCCATCGGAATGACTCAGGCCGCAGCAAAGATGTACTGTGAATGGCTCTCGGCAAAAACGGGACATTACTATCGCCTGCCGACCGAAGCGGAATGGGAATACGCCTGCCGCGCCGGAACGACAACGGCCTACTCATTCGGAGACGACGCCAGCAAACTGGGGGATTATGCCTGGTATTACGAGAACTCGGACGACACCTATCAACTGGTCGGTAAGAAGAAACCGAATCCCTGGGGTCTTCACGACATGCATGGAAGTGTCTCGGAATGGGTGCTTGATCGATACGACCCTGAGTTTTACTCCACTCTTCCAGAAGACAAAGCTGCTGAATTTCCGGTCGCCATTCCTGATGGAAAAGAGTATCCCCGTGTTGTCCGTGGTGGGTCGTGGAAAGATGATCCGGAGCAATTGCGAAGTGCTTACCGCGAAGCATCAACTCCCGACTGGAAAGTTCAAGACCCTCAGTTGCCACGCAGTATCTGGTATCTGACCGACGGAGATATGGTCGGCTTTCGCGTCGTGCGTCCTCTCACCCCTCCTTCTCAGGAAGAGATCGAAAAGTACCGTCTGAAGACAGATATTCCAGACGAATTGAAGGAACGGTATCAGAAAGAACTGAAGTCCCGAATTATCGATTAGAGCGTATCGATAAAACAGATGGCCGATCTGTGATGCGGATCCCAGCGTTGTGCAGTGGACATGTATCGTGAATACACATGCTGCTGAAGCGGACATGTGGTAGAGCAGACTGCTCAATGAAAGATGAATTAAAAAAGAAAGCCCATCCGTAATTACGGATGGGCTTTCTTTTTATATCACTCTGGTTTCTCGCAGGACTCCCGTTATGAGAGAAGTCGCTTTGCCGATGCCACGGAAGCGAAGTCCTGTCCGAGACGACCGCAGAGGAACCACGGAAAAGACCAAAATCCGTAACACTATAGCGGAATGAAGTCTGTTCAAATTGCCAAGAGAATTTTTACCGGGAAGACGCAAAGGACGCCAAGAAAGAGGAAACCACGAATGGGCCGAATCTGACGAATCTTTTGTTCGGCATCTCACAGTCATTCATTCGTGTGATTCGTTCGATTCGTGGTTTTTCGACACGTATTCAGGTCATCTTGACCAGTCTGGCTGGAGGAGATGACTCACTCGCGATTTCCAACCCCTTCGCGATCTTGGCGCCTTTGCGGTAAGAAATATTCCTTACCAGCAACCTGGCCTCTGACAACTTCACACCGCGAAACGGTTACGAAAATTACGAAATCAATACAAAGAAAAGGAGTCGTGAAAATTCTTGGCGATTGACTGAAACAACAGACTGCTTTCAGTACCTCTTTGTCTCTCCCCTTCTTTTCCGCGTTTTCCGTTCCTTCCGTGGTTCCTCTGAATGATTCCGGATCGTGTCACGGAGTCTGCAATGCGGTTGCCATTTCGTTCTGGATTTTCGTCAGTTTTCCGAGCTTGGCCTCCAATGCGGAAAGTTGTCCTTGAGTGGCGGCCACTGCGGCGTCTGCTTCACCAAGCGTTTTCTGCTCCTCGGGGGTGGCAGGAGCGGCATCGGATGCTTTCTTCGCTGCTGCCTGAGCGTCGGTCAGTGCTTTGACCGCGGCTTGTTCTGCCTGCTGTGAGGCGGCGAGTTGTGGTGTCAGGTCGGTCAGGGCTTTCTGAGAATTGGCCAATTCCTGTTGTGCCTGCTGAACGGCCGTTGTCGCTGTGCCCTGAGTTTCCTGCGTTCCTTTGACCGTAGCTGCCAGTTTGTTGACGGCATCGTTCGAGCCGTTCACTTCCTGCTGGTTCTTCTGAACTTCCTGATTGATCGCATCCAATGCGGCCTGTGCCGGAGCAATTGCCTGAGCAGCCGCAGTGGCCTTGGCCTGTCGGTCTGCGACCGCTTTCTTGACTTGCTCGTCGGACTCCAGCTTTTCCGTTTCTTCTGGCGTTGGCTGTGCCGCTTTGGTCAGTTCTTCACTTTGTCGCTTCGTGTCCGCAACCGCTTGTGTGGCGGGGGCGACCTTTGCTGTCGCCTGAGCGAGACGATCGTTTGCGGCTTTCTGGGCGGCCTGAGCTTTCGCTAATGCGTCTGTCTGTTCCTTGAGTTGGCTGGCGATGGTGTTCAGTGCTGCCTGAGCCGCTTTGACTTTCGCGTCTGCAGCTGCCACGGCTCCCTGCTGTCCCTGAACGGCTTTTTCAGTCTCCAGCTTTTTCGCAGTCGCTTTTGCGGAAGCATCGGTCGCCTGAGCGACAACTGCTTGAGCCTGTTCAGCGGCCTGTTGTCGGGCTGTCAGTTTCGCACGGATATCGGCAGCGGTTTTCTGTTGTGTGCCGAGTGTCCCTTTCAATGCGTTGATCTGCTGCTGGAGTTCAGAAACCTGCATCGGGATCGTCGGTGGATTCGTCGTGACCCGTCCGACCTGCTGACCATCTTCGGCGTTGAAGATCGTGATCTGACCGTTCCAGTCACCAACGAGCAACCGTTTTGTGTCGGCGTCATAAGCGATTCCCATTCCGATCTCGGTCAGACCGTTGAAGTCCCGGACCTTGGCTCCATCTCCGTTCCAGAGTCGGGCGATGTTATCACGTCCGACAGATACAACCTGACCTTCTCGAGTGAACTCAATAGACGTGGTTCCGGTTCCATGAGCGTCCCAGGATTTCACCAGTGTGCCATTCTGCATTTCCCACAGTTTGATACTTTTGTCTTCACTGGAGGAGGCCACGACATTGCTGTCAAGGCGCCAGCTGATGTCGGTGATTGCTCCTTTGTGCCCCTGGAGGTCGTAAAAGAGTCCTCCGGAATGGGCTTCCCAGACAACAAGTCCGTTGCTGCGGTCACCAGAGGCGAGGAGAACGCTGTCCGGGCTGAACTCGATTGCTGTAATCCAGTCGGTATGCTTTTTGTTCTCGGAGAGAAGTTCTCCCGAGG
>DATMFC010000553.1:0-1648 GCA_035556335.1 Planctomicrobium sp.
CTGGAAATCGATTCCCGTGCTGGTGCTGCGATAGAGCGATCTTCGGAGAACCAGTGGTCCCCCCCCGCATTCTGGTCTTTTCCGGTGCTCCAGTCACTTTCCACGCCGGGTGTGATTCGTCAAAGTTGTACGTTTGCGGCGGGATTATTATTTCTGCTTTCCTTCTGTTGCCTGAACGAAGACTTTGTTGTCAGTCGTTTCTCCCTCCCCCGAGTTTGCCTGCCGCGACGATACCGACCGATCTCCAATGCCAGTGTTACATCCACTTCCGATCGACGACGTTCTTCCTGAGATCGTCGACCAGTTACGTCACCATGGAAAACTGGTCTTAAGAGCACCCACGGGAGCAGGGAAAACCACTCGCGTTCCTCCGGCGATTCTTGATGCGGGGCTTGCCGGCAACAAGCAGATTCTGATGCTCGAACCGCGTCGGGTGGCAGCACGTGCTGCCGCGGCGCGAATGGCCAGTGAACGAGATGTTCGACTGGGACAGGAAGTTGGCTATCAGGTTCGCTTCGATTCCCGGTCGAGTCGTGATACCCGGATTCTGGTGGTGACGGAAGGAATTCTGCTGAGAAAACTTCAGGTCGACCCGTTTCTGGAGGGGATCGGCGCTGTTCTCTTTGATGAGTTTCACGAACGAAATCTGAACAGTGATCTTGCGCTGGGAATGGTTTCTCGCGTGCAGCAGGAGGTTCGTCCTGATCTGAAACTGGTGGTGATGTCGGCGACTCTTGAACCGGGGCCGATTGCCAGTTATCTCGGAAACGCTCCCATTGTCGAGAGTCTGGGGCGAACGTATCCGGTCGAGATCGAATACATCAAACAACGGGATCGTCGTTCACCGATCGAAATGGCTGCGGGAGGAGTGGAACAGGTTTTTCAGAAGACAGACGGACATGTTCTGGTCTTTCTTCCCGGCGTGGGGGAGATTCATAAGGTCTCGCGAGAACTCGAGGACTTTGCGCGGCGTCAAGGCGCGCGAATCTGGCCGCTCTATGGTGACCTGCCTCCTGAAGAACAGGATCAGGTTCTAGCCCCGTCCTCTCAACGGAAGATCGTCCTCGCGACGAATGTGGCGGAGACTTCCATCACGATTGATGGTGTGACGGCGGTCGTTGATACTGGCGTTGCTCGCGTTCTTCGTTTTGATCCTCTTGTCGGACTTGATCGACTTGAACTGGAGCCCATCTCACAGGCATCGGCTGATCAAAGAGCCGGGCGAGCAGGACGAACCGGCCCCGGGATCTGTCTTCGATTGTGGGATGAAGTGTCGCATCGTCATCGCCCGGAACAGACCGAACCGGAAATTCGTCGTGTCGATCTCGCTGGCCCGTTACTGCAATTGAAAAGCTGGGGAGAGCCGGAACCTCGCCAGTTTCCATGGTTCGAGGCTCCGCGCGAAGATGCACTCGTTCAGGGAGAGAGACTTCTGTACCGACTCGAGGCGTGTGATGAATCTGGCCGATTGACCGAACTCGGCCAACAAATGGCGCAATTACCGGGGCATCCTCGCATTGCTCGACTCTTGCTGGCGGGGCATCAGTCCGGGCAGGCCCGACGTGCGGCGTGGCTGGGGGCGATGCTGGAAGAACGTGATCCGTTCATGCGACCCCGCCCCGGCCAGCAGTCAGGAGGTCAACGACGC
>DATMFC010000554.1:0-9859 GCA_035556335.1 Planctomicrobium sp.
GGATTCCGCAACGGCGCTCCGGCGGGCAACGTCAGCAGACCAAACAGCACCAGCACGGCCAGAAGCCCGAGTCCTGCGAATTTCAGACCGCGAGACTCATCGGCAGTAATCCCGTTTCCTGTTTCCGCGGGCTTTTCTCCCTGATATTTTCCCAGACGAGGCTCAATGATCCGCTCGGTAATCAGGGCGACGATGAACGTCAGGAAGATGACTGACGCGATGGAAAACCACAGGTTCGAGGCGAGCCCAATAGACCCCTCCTGATCGACCAACTTGATGGCGTCGTTCGTGAACTCGACAAGGACCGCGTCAAGCGGCTTGATGAGCATGTTCACGGTAAACGCACCAGCGACCGCAGCGAAACCCAGCGCCAATCCGGCCAGAGGATGCCGCCCCACACTGAGGAACGCTGTCCCCGCCAGTGGAATCAACACCAGGTAGCCGGCATCCGCAGCGATGCTCGACAGGATCCCTACGAACGCCAGAATATAAGTCAGTGCTCCGCGCGGAGAGATGATGACCAGCTTGCGGATGAGTGTATTCACCAGCCCCGCCTCTTCGGCCACACCGGCCCCCGCCATGGCGACGATCATCAGTCCGACCGCAGTGAACCCCATGAAGTTCGGAATGAGCGAAACATACGCAAACCGGATCCCTTCGGACGTCAGCAGGCTTCTAACGGTGACCGATCGCGTCTCGATCTTGAACTTCTTTTCGTCGACCGCTGCATAGGTCACCGCCGTTCCCGTGTCGTAGAGATGGGATTCAACGGTGGCTTCCGGCGAGATTTCGCCAGTCTGAGGGACAATGGCCTCGTAGGAAATACTCACTCCTGTGATGGACAATGCATGGGACACGACCACTACGGCGGCAATGAGAATCAGAAAGATGATCACTGGATGGGGAACCATGTTTCCCGCCCGTTCGACGCCATCCAGAATTCTTTGCATCAGTGTCTTCGGGGCCGCACTCGACTCGCTCATATTATGGAGCCTTTTGATGGACTACGCTGCTCTGTTTCGGTCGCTGTGTTTCGGTCATGCTGTGTTTCGGTCATAACGGCAACAACCAGGGGACCATGATCACACTGACAATCAGGACGATCAAACTGAAAGGAACACCAATACGCACAAAGTCACCGAATGTGTAATTTCCCGGTGTCACCACCAGCGTGTTGACGGGAGACGAGACCGGGGTCATAAATGCCGTCGATGCGGCCAGTGCCACGATCATCGCGAATGGATAGGGGGAAACGCCCAGTTCGGCAGCGACCGCCAACGCCACGGGGGCCATCAGCACCGCCGTGGCGGTATTGGAGATGAACATCCCCAGGATCGCGGTGAGGGCAAACACAGTGGCGAGCACCACGTAGATGCCTGCTCCCCCCAGTACCGACACCAGGGCATCGGAGGCCAGTTCGACACCGCCGGTTCGCTTCAAGGCCATCGAGAACGGCAGCATGCCAACAATCAGCACGATGGTCTTCCAGTCGACCGAGCGGTATGCACTGGTCAGATTGACGCATCCCAAGGCGCCCATCAGCAGACAGCCGATCAGCGCGGCTTGCACGTTGGGGATGATGCCGCTGACCATCAGCGTGATGACAAGTCCCAGGCAAAGCACCGCCTGTAGCGTCTTGCCGGCCGCCGGCAGCACTTCCTCAAGCTCGACGGGCAGATTGAAGAGGATCAGATCCGCACCGGGGGATTGCAGTTTGCGAATTGACGTCCAGGGACCGATCACCAGCAGCGTATCGCCGATGCGGAACTGTTCGTCTTTCAGGCTCCCTTCTTCGGCCACAGTCCCCCGCCGGAATCCGATTACCGTCACTCCGTACCGGGTCCGGAAATCCGCCCCCACCACGGTCTTGCCGACCAGATCGGACGTGGCCGGAACAATTGCTTCCGCCATTCCGATCTCTTGCGACAGGTCGGTGAAATAGGTGCCCGTGAGAGGAATGGTTTCCAACCCATATTGCTGCCGCAGTTCGCTGACGTCGGATTCTTCCGCAAAGAGATCGATGAACAGAATGTCGCCAGCCCGTAATTCCGTGCTGGCGACCGGCCGAATGAGTTTGCCGGTCCGCTCGATGGCCACGATTCTGGCCCCGGATGAGTCTTTCATCTGAAGCTCCGCGATGGTCTTGCCCACCACGGGGGAGCGACCCATCACGCGAACTCGATGCTCACGCGTTGCCAGTTTGTATTCCTCGATCCAGTCCCGCAGATTGGGCCGACGGATCACTTCACCATCATGGCTGGCCCCCGAGGTCAGCCAACGCCGCGAGAAGACCATGTAAATGATGCCCAGCACCAGGATGGGCACTCCGAATGGCGTAAAACTGAAGAAATGAAACCCCTGTTCGCCATGCCGCACCAGTTCGCTGTTCACGACCAGATTGGGCGCGGTGGCCACCAGTGTGGTCATGCCGCTGATCAGTGCCGCGAAGCTCAGCGGCATCATCAGACTGCCGGGGGAGACCTTGGTGCTTTGCGAGATTCGGAGTACAACGGGGATGAAGATGGCCGTAACCGCCGTCGAACTCATCATCGCGCCCAGTCCGCAGACGACAATCATCAGCAGGACGAGCAATCGTGTTTCGTTGCCACCGGCCTTCGCTGCCAGCCAGTCGCCAAGGTGACGGGCCACACCCGTTCGGACCAACCCATCTCCGATCACGAACAGCGCCGCAATGAGGATGATGTTCGGATCGCTGAAACCGGCCAGCGCTTCGCTCATGGTGATGACGCCCGTCAGCGGCAGCACTGTCAACATGATCAAGGCCACGGCGTCCATCCGTGGCTTATTGAGCGCGAACATCAGAACCGCGGCGCCGAGCAGACACAGAACGATTGCCAGACTTGGATTCATACGCCATCGGTCAGTTGGAGATCACAACCACCAGCAATTCCAGGCTGAAGAACTCCTTTTGTTACGATGTTCAGCACGTCTCCTCTCCGGAAACCGCATCGATCGCATCCCACTCCGTGACCGGAACGACAGCTTGTCGTAACGATCTTACTGACTGGTCACCTGAGTTGCACTCGTCCCGAAAGGATTTTTCACGAAGTCCGATTGCGCCACTGGGACTTCAAACCTGAATTGACAGGTGCGGAACACGGTTTGAGCAGGCCAACGAGCCTGCGAGCCACGTTCGGGAACCTGTCAGGACAGAGTGGTCACACAGTACTTCCAAGTTTGTTTGTGATGGAGAGCAAGGGGTCAGGATTCAGGGACCAGAGGTCAGAAAAATCCGGAAAAAGCCTGTATTTTCTACCCACTACCCACTGATCCCTCCATTGAGGCAAACTTGGAACGACTGACACACCACTACGTTCGAGCCGTTTGCTCCAGAACGCATTCCCGTCAGAAGTTGTACTGGAACAGACCATGGAGCCGTTGGGCCTCTGCCCTTTGCTGGTCCACATTCTCGCGTTGGCCCCACATGTACTCGATTCCGAACGAAAGACGCGTGATCGGAGTCCACCACAGACTGGCTGCTACGTATTTCCCCTTCTGATAGGTCGTCCCCGGTTGATTCGAGTTGCTGTCGGCCATGGCTTCAGAATAAGTGAAGTTCGAGAGCCAGTGCGCATTGAACCAATGCTCATAGCTCGCGTTCCACCCGGCCGCATTCACCAGATCGAACGCGCCCGTCACCGGGTCCACCTGTCCGTCCAGTCCTTGCCCGGCTAGATCGTTAAGATATCGTGCGGTTCCCGGTCCCCAGGTCCCTTGCAGCAGGATTCGGCTCCGCGTCAGGCCAGAGGGGTTCGCCTCGTGAACGGGATCGGTGTTCATGACGAGCGCCCAAGGATGGAACACGGCGCTCCCGCTGACTCCGACTCCCAGACGCCGGGTCACGTCCCCTCCATCCGGCCGATAACCGATGGTCCGCAGAAGGGCAGCCGCCTGGAGATGCCCCACGTCTCCCTGATATCGCAGATGCGTCGCCAGGTCGGGAACATCCTGGACGTTCCTGCCGAGTCCGTCGGTGGTAATGTCAGAGAAAGGGCGTTCGATGCTTGTTGCCCAATACAGGCCATCGTAGACCGGAAGTGTCATTCTGACGGAAGGTTGCCGCTGATTCACCCAACTGTTGGGCCCCTGAAAATCGACCAGACTCGCCCAGTTGTTCGGGTCCATAAACACCGAATTCTGCTGACCAAACCGGAAATACCCGAAATCGAAGAACGCATGACGCAGCCGGAACGGGTTCCCGCCACCACCAGCAGCCTGAGCGGCACCATTGAAAAAATCCCCCTCGATGAACGTATGGACGTTCCAGTTATTGAACGATGTCGGCGTCCATGTTTCCAGAGCGAAGCGGCTGATACGGCCGCTCATATTGAAGTTCTGGCCGACCTGTTGCGGAACCGGAATCGTGTTCGGGACGAACGAATCCGTACTCCCGATCGGATCGAAATCGTACAAGGCAGCGAGCCGCACAAATCCCCGCAAACGGAACGAGGTGTTTGTCCCCGGCACCAGAAAGGAGCCCGGCATCATTCCCCGGGTGACATAATTTCCCAGTTCTTGTGATGTGAGTCGAGGAGGAGGGCTGATCGGCCGGTATTCCGGCACACCCGGCGCATCCTGATAATCCCGTGCCTCGTACCCGGGGGGAGCGTAATCAGCGATCGGTCGCGCTCCGACATCGTACGTATCGTAATAACTTCTTTCATAAACGTAGTCCGGCAATGAGACTGCCGATGCAACACTTCCCCAGGAAAACTCCCGCGCTCCTGGAGCATCCTGGGCGGTATCCGGTGAATAACCGTCCAGAGCCGCACTCCCATCGGGCTGTTGAAATGCTAGGTCAACCATTCCTGACGCCGTGTTGGCGTTCATCGCGTTGCCGTTGATGTCGGGCGAAGTCCACGGGCTGACTGCTTCACGGAGAGAACTCGACGGATTCGTTCCCGCAGTCCCCTGAGAAGATGCTGTCGGCAGCGCTGACTGCACAGGCAGTGGCGGCAGCATCTGAGCGGTGACTGACGACTCTCCCCAATTCAATGCGAGCAACGGCACAGCCAGTGCCCAGAAAGCAGTCGACACAAAAGTCGGAAAGCAAATTCGCATGGGGGGATGGACCAATGCACAGCACAGACAACAACGTCTTTGCTGTTCCTGTAGAGTTCTTTACATATTTGTGGATAAGATGTTACGTGGACAATGTTCTTCTGGAGACGGTCCGTACGGAAGGAGCAGTTCGGGAAGGCTGCCATCCCGAACTGCCATGTCAATGTCCTGCAAATAGGGACATGCTGAAAACTCGGATTGACCGACACCGCAGTCCGCCTCTCCCAATCTCCCTGGTCGATACAATCCCTACTATCGTCAAAATCAGCAGCAGACATGATGATTTCCTTGGACGGCATACATCAGCCCTTTGGTATCAATAGAGCAATTGCAAAGTGGGGCGAAATTTTCCACATTGAAAGTCGTGTCTATAGACACGACTTTCAATGTGGAATTCGATTGTCCGCCCGATATCATTCTTCTGATTTTGTGGGACTCATTGAACATTCCCAGACCTCAGGAGAACGGACGCCTGGGCGTATCTCGCCGCTGATGAGAAACCAGCTTTGTTTCCACGGGACGAGCGGTGCCGTGACATGCAGTGCGGGAAAACTTCCCCCTTTGTGGAACCGATCTTCGTGGATGTCGTAGATCAGTAACTGATCTGAAAACCCCCGATGTTGTTCGGGAGGATTTTTCATCTGACTTCCATCATCCCCTCCAAGCAGAATGATCTTCCCATCCCGAATTGGAGCCGGTGACGGAGCGGCTGTGACTGGAACTGGTAAATCCGCCAGGCGTTGCCAGCCTCCCTTCGGAGTGAAGCGATAGCTCTCTAAAAGTGGCGTCCGGACAATTTTCCCATGTTCATCTTCGGAGAGTGAAACTCCTCCAAACAGGTAAAGTGAGCCGTTGAATGTTGCTACAACACCCAGCATACGCCCCGGTCCTGGGATGCACTCCATCGACTTCCATCCCCTGCGATCAGGATCAGAAACATTCAAACGGAAAACATGGTTCTCGGCGTTATTTGCTGTTGGAGAACAGATCCCTCCAACGACATAGAGATCGTTCTCCAGAAGGGCTCCGCTGGCGTTGGTGACAGGAACTGGCAAAGAGGGGAAGGAGGAGATTTTGACGTCTAGATCTGCCCATTCCAGTTTCAGAACTTCGTTCCGACACCGTGTTCCTGATCCGCTTTCCAGGGGAGACTCCCCACCGGCGATGATGACCTGCCGACCATTACTGGCACAAACTGCATACCCCAGCGGTTGAGTGAACGGTGTGGAAAGTCTCCGCCACGTCTTCTCCGGAGAGGATAAAACAAAGAGATCTTTGGACCACGCTTTCTTTCCACCGGCCCAGGGAGGACTCTCCGGGAAGTTGGCCCCACCTCCGGCAATGAGGACTCCGTTGCTGACTCCCCCAATCATCCCTGCCCAGCCAATCGGGTCGGGAACGGAGTTCCGCTTCTGCCAGGTCACCAACTTCGATTCTCTTTCTTCGGAGAAGCAAATTGAAGCCATCAGGCTGCACAGCATCATCGAGACCAGGGGCGAGCGGATATTCAACATTTCACACCGATTCAATGGTCTGTGAACTTGTCTCAAAACGGGATGGCGATTTCAGAACGTCATTCTGCAGCATCCAGCACGTCCAATCCAGCGGGGATGATGAAAGAAACTCTTCCAAAGATTCCCCCTGAGAGAAACAGACCGTTGTCCATTCCGCTGCAGGTATCCGAACCACCCCCCCGATCTTCCGGATCGGAAAAATGCTGATAAAATCCCCACCGATCCGAGGACACATTGCATCAGACGAACAGTTAATATCATCTCTTATTCATGTGGTGCGGAAGTGAGATTGCTCGGGATCTGAAAATTATGAATCAAGTCATGTCCCTGGATATTGACACTGACGGTATATGCATCCGTCATCAGTGAACGGCCGTCAGGAGAATCTTCGCTGGCAACACCGTCAAATACAACAACACGGGCCAGATGCGGGCCAGACGTCACTCCTTTACCCGGTCGTGTCCGATACGTCCCATCGATAATTTTAGCAACCGCTCCCGGTCCCGTATTTCCCTGCTTGGAATCCGGTTGAAAGAAGATCTCTCCTCTTGGGGCAGGCTTGCCGTCCAGAGTCACTTTTCCGGAGACATCAAATCGCTGAAGGTTATCAGTCGCTGACGAGCAGGCAGAAAGCAGTGATACGATTATTAGGCTGAGAAATCTGAAGACCGATAGCAGACTTGGTATATGGAAATCACGCACTATGATTCCTTTTCAGAAGACAAAGATGAAAGATGAAGTGCTTCCTGTTGACGATCTTGACAACGGATCCGAGGGGACCTTGAAGACTGTATCGCATTAACTTAAAAATGCTTATCGTTAAAGCCATTTGCTCTAATTCTGGGTGACGGTGGTCACTTCTCCCCCGTTGCGGCTCGCTGTCCCCATGTAGACTCCAAGATCGATATTTTCCGAGACGAAGCGGACAGAGCCATCACACATGCCGAAGTGAGTTCCTCCTGTATGCTGACTACCGAAGCTGATGCTGTTGAAATTTCCCGAAGCAGGTCCCATTGCGTTAATGGGATAGACAACGTTCTTACAGGAGGCGGCGGCTGATGAAGATGTACCACGAATCCACATCCGAAAGACAGTCGTCGCATCATTCCAGGAAATTTCTCCCAGTCCAAACGTGTTTGATGTTCCGTCCGTAATGTCCCTCATGCGGGTACTACTCAAGTCATAGAACACACCTTGCCTTGCAAATCCCCCATTGCCAGTGGGATTGTCACCGCTGGAGGAGACAGCGTCAGCGGCGTAATTCGCCTCCGTCAGAGGATTGACGCCGATCGGCCCCATGACGCCATAGTAATGCATTGTGTAGACATCGGAGTTGGTAAGTTGACCACCGGAAACAGTCTGATCTGTTTCCCGCATTGAACTAGGGCAGAGAAAGACCTGAATCTTGTTTTTGGCGAAATCCCTATAGAGTTCGTAATGGTTGCTTTGTCCACTCGGTTTCAGAAGGCTGAAGTCGATCTGCTGGTAAAGAGCCGATTGTTCGATATAGGGCAGCAGCAGCACATGCATCGACAATTGATTGAAACGCAGACTGGCTGCCCCTCTTCCCATGCCTCCGGGGGGAAAGACGTTATGAACATCATGGTAGTTATGGAGTGCCAGGCCGAGCTGTTTAAGATTGTTTTTGCATTGAGACCGCCGCGCAGCTTCCCGCGCCTGCTGGACGGCGGGAAGTAACAGGGCAACCAGAATGGCAATGATGGCAATCACCACGAGCAGTTCAATCAATGTGAATGCCTGGCGTGGTCGTTGAAACCAGCATGATTTCATGGGTTCGTTCTCCAAGTAAGACAGGAGGAAGGAAAAAATCGCCTTTTGAAATGGGTATCGTCATCTTCTGAAATATTGCAAATCAATCCGGCTTCACGCACCAACATCAGATTCGATATACATTCGAATCACACGGTCTGCCGAACGCAAAATATGCAGACGTGCCTGTTTTTCTGCAGCGTCAGCATCTCCGGATTTCACAAATGAAGTGATTGCCCGGTGATCTTTTAATGTTTGCTTTTTATGAGAAATGAGCGCTTCCGGTGTCATTTCACGACGGCTGCTCCGGCGAGAAAGAATATAGAAGACATAGAAACATTCACGCAGCAGACTTTTTAAGGTCCGTTCAAATCGATCATTACGACTGGCTTCCGCAAGGGCCTCATGAAACTTCCCATCGAGCGCTCCCCAGCGGGAAGAATCATCGACTTCCAGCAGGGTTTCCATTTCATCGCAGATCATCGTGAGTCGCAGGATATCCGCTTGACTGGCATGGCCAGCGGCTCCTCGGCTGATCCCCCCTTCGACGATGGCCCGATAGTCGTAAAGTTGACGAATTTCATCTGCTGAATAACGACGAATCCGAACCCCCTCACGTTTTCGCTTTCCCCCTTCGAGAACTCCCTGGGCCACCATTTGCGTCAGTGTTTCACGGACCGGGACACGACTCACCCCGAGTCGACTCGCCAGATCTCGTTCCACAAGATTGCTGCCAGACTCGAAGTCGCCAGAGAAAATCAGTCGTGACAACTGATCGTAGATTTCCTGATTCTGCATCGGTTTCTCACAGTCGAAATGCTATTACAAAATCTGAAATTTCAATGAGATCGCATCAATGATGGCAGTTGGTATACCAAAAGTCAATATTGGAATTCCATTATTCGATCAGTAACCGAGAATGGCGGACATTCCGTCGATCGATCAATGCGAAAGCAATTCCGTTCTCCCTGTTTGAAGACTGCGAATTTCCGCTTCGATCAGTCGCACGGAGTCTGCCGCCTCCTCGAGCGTCACCCGTTGCGAGGGGCGATTTTCATGGATGCAATTCAGAAAGTAGTCTATCTCCCGCTCATACCCCATCCCGGATTCGATTTCGATCGTCTGCTCCCCATTGTCCTTCGTGTAAAGTTTCAATGGTGAGGGATGACTCAGATCATAAGCCGCAGTGGCGAATTCGAAATTGACCGTATATTGCATCGTGAACGGAAAGCCGTTTGTCATCCCCCATCCCCCTTCAGCCACCACAAGAGGGAGATGATCATAATGATACAATGTCACGACATGATCGCAGTGTCCGGAGTCTTTAATATAGCCGTGACTTGTAACGGCTTGAGGAAGTCCAAATAGATGATTGATAAAATCACTATCATGAACATGCAGATCAAGAATCGCTCCGCCACAGGAATCGCCGTCGGAACAAAAGGCTCCCCCGGGGAATGGAGCAACCCGCCGGAATGTTGCCGCGAGAACTT
>DATMFC010000555.1:0-7811 GCA_035556335.1 Planctomicrobium sp.
AATCCCCAGCTTTGTGATTCAACCGGCCATTGCCGCGCCAGTCCGTCGAGTTGTCCTGCTCCGCCTCGCAAAACAACCGGACCTGGCCAGCATCGGGCCGACAGCTTCTGAAACAGACGGGGAACATCGGTCAAATAATCGTTGACAATACTGGCGTGAGGAACACTCACAACAGCCTGGCATTCTTCGAAACCGTCAGTGCTTCCCAGCAGTCGACTGGATGATCCATGAATGGCCAGCCCCATCAGGTGCCAACCGCAATCGTCCGGAAGGCAGATAATCTCCCCAGCCTCAAGTTCAGAGGCGGCCACCCGTACCGCTTCCTGAGTCTTAATGTTCTGATCAAGGAAGATTTGACGAGGCATGAGCAATTGCTCAAAAGATGAAGATGTGAATTGAAGTCCAGACCGTCCTGATCCATCTGCGACCATACGCAAGAATGAATCAGTATTTAGTCATTATCTATTGCCGGTATGGTATCTCGTTCCAGTGAGCGCAGCAACCACCCGCCGGGGCTGAATTTCCGCAAATCGAATTGCGCCAGAGAATTGCCCAGATTGTGAAAATACTGGACATTTCCTGAGAGGCAAGCCCCCGGCTTTGTAAATTGATGAGGGGAGCGAGCCTGTCAGAATGAGGTGGTTCTGGTGGTTTCTGTCAGAGAGCGGCAATGAATCTGTCCTTTCTGTTCCTGCGATTAGCGGCGATTTCTGCCGGTGATTGCTTGCCTGACTGGAGTGGATTCTCCCCAAATTACCCCGGAAATCAGTTGTGTTGATGCGATGTAATGCTTTTCGTCACAATAGATTAAGTGGTTGTGTGATTGATTTTTATCAATCTGGCTCGCAGCCCAACTTCGTAATTGACTTTGTGAATCAGGAACGTTCTAATTCCTGATTGGCATTGCAATTCTTGAAGTCAGGTTTAAGGGTTGCTCCGCACGATTGGTTTGCCAAGGGGTTGGCGAATGAAGAGTGCATGCTTTTGTCAGACTCGTGGTTTTAACGGAATTCACTGTCGAAGCGGTTGTTCGCTTTCTGCCGAAGGTTCATTGAAGAAATCGGCTGAGAAACAACGCAATGTCATGAGATGGTGTTGGAATTCAGGAAATCTGCCGCTGAAAGTTTGTTTTTAGCAGGTCCGAACTCCGATATCAGATTATAGGCATTATGACAGGACACTCGGTGCAGATTAAGTTCTCCTCCAGGGATCAGGTATCAAGGAGCGCTTAGGGTGTATTCGGCGAATTCCGCAATTGGAAAGTCTAGCAATGGTTGCTGGAAATGAACGGCCCCGCGTGGTGATTACCGGTATCGGTGTCATTTCACCTGTGGGGATCGGCCAGAAAGACTTCTGGTCCAACATGACGGCTGGTCACTCCGGAATTGCTCCATTGAGCACATTCCCAAGCCAGAATTTGCCCTGCAAACTTGCCGCGGAAATTCGTGACTTTGACCCGCTGAAATACATCTACGAACGCAAATTCCTCAAAGTGATGTCCCGCGACATCCAGTTGGGAGTTTCTGCGGCCACGCTCGCGATGCGCGATGCCGGTCTGGCCGCTGGCGACGTGAATCCGGAACGGCTCGGTGTCGAGTTCGGTGCCGGACACATCTCCTTCACTCCCGATGAACTGGCCGACGCTGCACGCGACTATGCCGGTTGCACCGAAGCGGAAATTGCAAAACAATGGGGAAGCAAATCGATCGGCAAGATCGCTCCTCTCTGGCTTCTGCGACAATGTCCGAACATGCCCGCCTGCCATGTGGCGATTGAACACAACGCCTGCGGCCCGAACAATACCATTACCAGTTCTGACGCGTCCGCACTGCTGGCGCTTCAGGAAGCGATTCGGTGTATCAACCGTGGAACAGCCGACGCGATGATCGTCGGAGCCGCAAGTTCCAGCATTAATCCGGTGGATATCGCCCGCATCAGTCTGTTTGACACTCTTTCCCCTCAGAACGATCCGGAACGAGGCGTTCGCCCATTTGACCGGGATCGTGATGGAACCATCGTCGGCGAGGGAGCCGCTGTTTTTATCGTCGAGCGTTACAGTCACGCTGTTGCCCGTGGAGCCGAAATCTACTGCGAAGTCCTCGGCGTGGGAGCCGGTTGCGACGGACGTGGAGACGAGAACGTTGCTGGTGGACGCGGATTATCGAGTGCGATCAATTCCGCCATTCGCCTTTCCGGAATCTCTCCCCGTGAGATCGGTCATATCAACGCCCACGGCAAGAGCACCCGAAACGACGACCTTGTCGAATCCCGTGCTTACCACCACTCCTTTGGAGATGACATCTCCAGAATTCCGGTTGTGGCGCTGAAAAGTTACTTCGGAAACTTCGAAGCCGGTTCAGGAGCCGTTGAACTGGCAGGGAGTATCCTGTCGCTGAAGAACGGGGAACTTCCGGGAACACTCAACTACAAGCACCCTGATCCAATGTGCCGGTTGAATGTTTCGCGCGATCCTCAACGACTCCGGTCGTCTGTCGCGATGACCGTCAATCGAACCTCAATGGGACAAAGCGCTGCCGCGATCCTGCGAGCCATCTGATCTCTTCTTAGAAACGATCCGGAAAGTCCGACAACGCACATATGTAGAATGCGAGCGGTGTAATGAGCACTCGATATCGCCGTGACACCGACATTTCCGGATAGACTCTTAAACAACCAAAAAATCCCCTGAACCGGTCATGGTTCAGGGGATTTTTGGGTTTCATGAGAACTAAAGATTGCCTCAGGGAGCGTCATCCTTGTTCTCGTTGACTGGGGATCCAAACGTCAGTTGATTGCCGTCTGGATCACGAACGATGAAGTCGCGAATTCCGTACTCATAGTCATGAGGCGGACCGTCTGTCACAGCTCCGCGCTCTCTGATCTGTGTATAGTAATTGTCCACGTCGTCGCAGAAAATATAAACGACACCTGCTCCCGGCACGGTGGTGTTCGGGTTGCCGAGTAATGAAAGGTGAATGCAGCAGGCGTCGTATTTGATGCCGGCATATTGCCCGAACCGAAAATCCTCACGGAAGCCAAGCGTGTCGACAAAGTAGCGAAGCGATACGTCGAGATCGCTGACCGTCAATACAACTGCGGCATTGTGGATTTTCATGTGAGGCCAGTGTGAACATGACCACTTGCGAACACCATTACTGGTTGGCGTTCATCTGCACCATGTGTGCCCGGGCTTTGGCGTCTTCGGCTTCTGGGATCTTGCCGCATTTGACGTAGATGACGGAAAGCTGGGTATAGGAGAACGGGTCGTTGGGAACCAGTTCACACACTTTTCGGGCGTGTTCAATGGCGTCGTCGAAACGTCCCAGGCGTTGGAGGTAAACGGCCAGAGCCGAACGGGTGTCGGCATGGTCCGGGTGTTGTTCCGCCAGTTCCAGCAGCTTGTTGACGGCCCCTTCCAGATCGCCGGAATTCTTGAGTGCAGTCGCGGCATCATACAGTTCCGAGGCAGTGGCCATCAGCAGAGTTCTCCCAGTTGATCAATTGAATTTCAGTGAAGCTGTGAATTTCATTATAGGGGAGACGGCACTAACACTGAAGCATCTTCCTCCGGAAACAAAAAAGTCGGAGATCCTGATTGCTCAGAATCTCCGACTTCGCGGGACGATTGGCACTATGGAAGACTATTCAACGTTTTTGATGACGATGAATGCGGAGTTGGAGCCCCGTTTCAGGTGGAGCAGCAACCCCTTGGACAGGTCGGCCTGATTGACTGCGGCTCGGAAATCGTCGGCTGATTTCACGACGGTGGTTCCGACACGCTGAATCAGGTCACCGGGTTGAAGACCGGATTCCGCAGCAGGGCTTCCGTCTTTAACGTTCTTCACGACAACACCGGAGGCTCCACTTTCCAGACCCAACTGTTCGGCAAGTTCGGCGTTCAGAGTGGTGATGTCGATTCCCAGTTTGGTGATCTCGGTTTCTTCCGGCTTGGCCTGTTCGGTCGGTTTATCGTTCACACGAGCACGACGCAGAGCCGCAGTGTAGTTGGAAGGCATTGCTTCCAGTTTCACTGGAACGGTGACTTCTTTTCCGGATCGCAAGACCTGCAGATCGTAGTTTCGTCCTGGAGAAGCCCGTTCGACCAGTCCGACCAGAACGTCCCGGTCTTTCACCGGCTGATCATTGAATTTCACGATGATGTCGCCGGGTTGCAGGCTGGCCTTGGAGGCGGGAGTATCAGGAAGAATGTCCTCCACTAACGCTCCTTTTCCGTGTGGGGCATTGAACTGGTTTCGCAGTTCATTTGTCAGTTCCTGCAACTTCACACCGAGGTAAGATCGTTTCACTTCTCCCTGAGTGATCAGTTGATCGGCCACCCAACGGGCGTTGTCAGATGGAATCGCAAACCCGACTCCGTCATAACCGCCGCTTCGTGAGGAAATCGCAGTGTTAATGCCCACGACTTCGCCGTACAGGTTTACCAGTGGTCCACCGCTGTTGCCGGGGTTAATGGCAGCGTCGGTCTGAAGGTAATCTTCCCGTTCATTGATGCCGGGTCCACGACCTGTGGCGCTGATGATGCCGGAGGTGACCGTTGTTCCGATGTTGAACGGATTCCCCAGTGCGAGAACCCAGTCGCCGACGTCCATGCGGTTGCTGTCTCCCAGTACGACGACTGGAAGTTGGTCATTTGTTTTGATGCGGACAATGGCGACATCCGATCGGGGATCGAAATTCCATGACTCGGCGTCGAACTCACGACCGTCATGCAGTTTCACTGTGACACGATCTGCACCTTCCACAACGTGGCTGTTGGTCAGCACAATTCCACTGCTGTCAACGATGAAGCCGGAACCGCTTCCCTGTTGTTTCGGCGTTGATCTTGGTGAGGATTGCGGGCCTTCTCGAAAGAATTGTTCGAATCGAGGATCATCTCCGAAGAACCGGCGCATCATCTCTTCCTGAGGTTGTCCGCCACGGTTCCCTCGTGAACTGGCCGATTCTGTAACATGTGCCGGTTTGGTTTCCGTGGAGATGGAAACGACTGCAGGCAGAACCTGTTTTGCCACTTCCCGGAAGGCGATCGACAAGTCTTCCGGCGTTCGTGCGGGAGCCGGTGCCAACGCCGTCACTGGAGCATTGTGTTGTGAAACGCCGACTGCTGCCGCTCCCAGGCAGAGACCACCAACGGCGGCCAACAGCAATGCGTAATTCGCTCTGGATTTCATAGGGTTCTCCTTGACGCTGTCTTGATCGACGCGATTGATACACAGTTCGTCATGGCGAACTGTGTGGAAAAGCGGGGAATTTTCATTCGTCGTCTGGTACTGACTGACGCAGACGATAGATGACTGTTGCCGTTCTGTGATTGTCCCGGACGGATTTTCAGGGAGATTCCTGAAAATCTCCAACGGGATGAACGGAGGTGATCAGATTCTGAGGGATGCCGATTGATCCGATATGAATCTGACCACAGTGTTTCTGACCGACGCGAGAACGAAAACCGGGTTTTGCGGCAACAAGTGTTGCAGTCGCTGTGGCCCGAACCGCAACTTTCTCGACGGTCCCCAGATCGCAATCGAGTCCGGAAGGAAGATCGATGGACAGGATGGGACGTCCTGAATCATTCATCTCCCGGGCAATCGTATTGTAAGGTTCCCGCAAGGTTCCTTGAAAACCGGTTCCCAGCAGAGCGTCCACAATCCATGACGCATGCGTGAAATGCCGTCGGAGTTGCAGGAGATCGTCCGGAATCGTCAACCGATGAATAGGACCTTCCATCTGGTTCAGGATCCGAAAGTTGAAAGCGGCATCCTCAGACAGTTGGTCTTCATCAAAGAAAACAAGGATCTCAACGGGAACTCCGGCAGCAGCAAGATGACGCGCCATGACAAAGCCGTCTCCTCCATTATTTCCTTTACCGCAGCAGATACAAACCGGACCAGAAGGGCAGACTCCCAGTGAGAGCAGGATGTCAGCACAACTTCGTCCGGCGTTCTCCATCAGGACGATGGAAGGAATGCCGAACCGTTCCACGGCCAGTCGGTCGATCATTCGAACCTGTTCACGCGAGAGTACGATTTCCTGAGTCATCGTCGTGCCTCTTTCGATCTGTGGGGTGTTGCTCCAAGTACCACCACTGCGGCAAAATGGTGACAGCGATCACTGTCAAAGCAGAGCATGTCAAACTACGATTCTCACACTTGTCGTCGTTGATGCGGAGCGATGCATCCCCTGCAGAGTTGTTTCATTTTATAAAGAGATCTCCTCGATGCGAGCCATCTGTCTGCAAGAACCTGGTCGATTCCAGCATATTGACATCTCAGTCCCTGCGGCCCCGTCACACGGACAGGCCCTTGTCCGCACGCATCGCATGGGGATCTGCGGCACCGATCTCGCCGGATATCTCGGGAAAATGCCCTTCTATCGGTATCCTCGAGTCCCCGGTCATGAACTGGGGGTTGAAGTGCTGGCGGTGGGATCGGGTGTTGAAAATGTCTCCATCGGGGACCGGTGCAGCGTTGAACCGTACATGAACTGCGGGGAGTGTTTCGCCTGTCGAAAAAATCAAGGGAACTGTTGTGAACATCTGAATGTGATCGGCGTGATGGTCGACGGCGGACTGTGCGAACAATTCCTCATTCGGGCCGACAAACTGCATCCGTCGTCACTGCTGGATTACGATCAACTGGCACTGGTTGAAACACTGGCGATCGGGTGTCATGCGACCGATCGTGGCAATCCGCAATCGGGTGAACATGTTCTTATCATCGGAGCGGGACCGATTGGATTGTCCGCTCTCGAATTCACGCGGCTGACAGGAGCAACGGTCACCGTCATGGACATGAATGCCGACCGGTTGAAGTTCTGCCGGGAGAATTACGGCATTCCTCACACCATTCAATTTCAGGGAGATGGGACTGAACTGGAAGAGGCGAAAAGGATCACCGATGGAGATCGTTACGCAGTGGTGATTGACGCGACCGGAAGCAATAAGTCGATGTCGCAGGCGTTACATTTTCTGGCTCAGACGGGGCGACTGGTGTACGTTGGGATTACGACCGCCGAGGTTTCGTTTCCGCATCCATGGATGCATCGTCCTGAAGCGACGATACTGGGATCGCGAAACGCGATGCCTGGGGACTTTCGCAGGATCATCAATCTGATCGAAGACGGAACGATCAATACACGCCCGTGGATTACTCACCATGTGGCGTATGATCGGCTGATTCAGGACTTCGAATTATTCACCCGACCAGAAACCGGGGCAATCAAGGCCATTGTGGATGTGATTTGAACGTCTCAGAAACGATCCGGAAAGTCCGACGACGCACAACATGCGTATGCAGGCGGTGCAATGAGCACTCGATATCGCTGTGACACCGACATTTCCGGATAGACTCTCACCGAATCAAAAGCCATCCCACTCCGGCAAGTGCGGCAATCATCAGCAGATACATCACAACGACGGCCAGCACCGACGGAAAGAACGCCACTGCCGCGTGAGATGAAGGATACTCCGATCTGGAGTTGGGCTTCACAAAGAAATAGACATATTGCCGACTATTACACATCCGGCACCGCATTGGACGATGCAGCAGGAGTCGGGCAGGAAAATCATACCATCGTGTTCTGGAAGTAACCAAATCTCCCAGTAATGAGTCCTTGCACATTGCAATTCCGTCAGGCCTGTTGTCTTGACATAGTGACAGTACTTCCAAGTTTGTTTGTGATGGAGAGCAAAGGGATCAGGGGACAGGATTCAGGGGTCAGAAAAATCCGGAAAAAGCCTGCATTTCCTACCCACTACCCACTGATTTCTCCATTGAGGCAAACTTGGAACTACTGAG
>DATMFC010000556.1:0-1975 GCA_035556335.1 Planctomicrobium sp.
TCCGAGACAAAGTGGGAGAACGAACGTGTAAGACTTGACCTTGGTATTCATTATGGTGTTTCCCTTTCCTCAGACCTGATCCGAAAGATTTCCCGATGAGGCGGCTTGTGATGCAACGGTCCGGCCAGCGGCTTCCCCAGCAATTGCTGCCAGCGTTGTTGTTGCTGAGGGGAAAGTATCCCGGCCAGTTCTTTATTGATGATCTCTTTCGCAACCGGCGACAGATCTTCGCCAGGACCGTGAGGACGGGGAGGGGGAGGAGGAAAATTGCCCGACAGGAATTCCGCTTCCCGTTCTGGAGGGGGGCGAAATGGAGGCGGCCCAGGACGGAGAGAGAAATAGTCGCCCAGAAGTCGACGAATCTCCGTCCGTTGAGCTGGAGTGAGGTCCAGTTCCCCAGCCAGCGTCGCGTCGTCTAAAGCCCGTGGTCCTGCTTCCCTCCAGACGATTTGCTGAAACCGGGTCTGCTGCTCAGAAGTCAGCAGTTGTTTGATCCCGGCATCCTGTCGACGAGCCAGTTCCACCCGGCGCTGGTCCCGTTCGGTTCGACTCGAAAGACCTGTCTTACGAAACATCTCCCGCCAGAGCCGGTCATACTCCTCAATGGGAGCAATCTGTTCCGGAGTCAATTTTAAATCTTGCCGCACCACAGGGTCCTGCAGCAACATGTACCGGCCTGCTCCCACCAGGGTATTCAGCTCATTCAGGATCAGCTCGACCTTGGTGAGGCTGGTTTCCAACTCGGCTTGTAATTTGGGATGATCGCGGTGCTGGTTGACGAAATTCTGATAATACGCCAGGGCTGCTTCGAGCATACGAATGCGGACTGCTTCCAACTGCGGATGATCTCCTAATGTCTCTTCGCCAATCCGGGTGAACTCATCCACGGCCGCGCGGGCCTGTCGGAAGTTCTGCTCCGCCCGTTCATATTGCAAGACGGCTTCGGCCGCTTTGGCCCGTTCCCGATCGTAGGCCGCGGCGGTCATCCAGGTGGCGACAGACAGCCCGGCCACCGTCAACAACAGGGCAACAACCCCCGACATGACGACTCCCCGATGTCGTCGTGACCATTTTGCCAGACGTTCCAGCAGAGACGGCGGTCGGGCATGAATGGGAAGATCATTCAGGAACCGTCGCAGGTCGTCCCGCATCTCTCCGGCGGAGGCATAGCGTTCGCCGGGAGTTTTCTCCAGGGCTTTCCGGGTGATCGTCTCCAGTTCCCGGGGAATCGAACGCTGGATCGTCCGGAGTGCGGGAGGTTCCTCTTCCAGAATCTGTCGCAACAGGGCGCGGCGATCCTTCGCCTCGAACACAGGCCGGAGTGTCAGCAGTTCATAGAGCGTCGCCCCCAGTGAATAGACGTCGGTTCGCTGATCGACTTGCGTCAACTGTCCGGCGGCCTGTTCCGGACTCATATACCGCAGTGTTCCCAGCAGATCGCCGGTTTGCGTCAGCAGGTGATCCGTCTGAACCTGGGCCAGTCCGAAATCCGCGACCCACGTGGTTCCGGAGCGATCGACCAGAATATTGGCCGGTTTGACGTCGCGGTGAATGATTCCCAGCGAATGGGCATAATCCAGCCCGTCCGCCGCCTGGGCCACAATCTCCGTCGCGGTTCGATAATAAGTTCCCTGACGATTTCCCTGACGGTTTGTCAGTTCGGTGCCAAAGACAGGGCGTGTTTCAACATGGAATTGCGGCTTAACCGGCAGTGGGACTTGCGCTGCCTCAAGTCCACTGACGGAATCAATCACGGTGGGAGGAAAGTCCTCCTGCTCCTCCCGTAAGGAACTGATCAATGCGGCCAGATTCTGGCCTTCGATCAATTGCATGACATAGAAATGGACTCCTCGTTCACATCCCACACCATACACCGGAACGACATGCGGATGATGCAGTGCGGCCGCCGCCTGGGCTTCGTTGCGAAACCGCTGGAGTTGCCGGGCATCCAGTGCGGCGGCAAAGGGAAGCACCC
>DATMFC010000557.1:0-2590 GCA_035556335.1 Planctomicrobium sp.
AGAGGCGGGGGCCATTCGAGTCCGGCAGTCCGGTTCTGAACTGGAACCATTGGCGAGCCTGACTCCCGGGCAGCTTGTCATTCCAGAACGAGCACTACCGAAACTTCCCGTCAGTGAAGAATATATTCAGACCATCAAGGAGGCACGTCCATTTGCTTATTGGAGATTTGAAGAACTGGTCGACGGGAAGATCTCAAATGAGATGAGTGAAAAATTCCCGGCAGTTCTTCATCATGAAGACACGCCTCCAACTGTTACTGTCGAAAACGGCGTGGCAATGTTCCGCACCAGCCAGCGTCCCCGTTACTTCTCCGTTGATGGCGGAATTCCTGGCTGGAACTCCGATTCCTTCAGTATCGAAATCTGGGGTTGCCCTGATCGGCTGCATCATGGAGCACTCGTTGACATCCTCAGTGAAGACTGGACGGGGGATCTGAATACCATTGAAATTGCGATGAAGACGACAATGATCCACCCACCGGGAGCGTATCGCTTCTTTCATCGCTATCCCCCCGGGCAGGATATGAAATCAGGGATTAACCTGTTCGATCACCAGACCTGCACGCCGATGCAATGGACACATCTGGTTGCCACCAAAAGTCGCGATTCGTTGTCTCTGTATGTGAACGGACAACTGCTCCGGAGAATTGAAGGAGCAACCGGAAGTGACGATGCCCTGTATCAGCTCGCCATCGGGCAGATGGATAACCATCAACTCCACCGACAGTTCGAAGGAGCATTGGATGAAATGGCCCTTTATGACCGGGCTCTGACGCCAGACGAAGTCTTGCAGCATTACCGCCTGATGATGCCGTGAATCCGTCAGAGGCAAGTGATATGAACGCCGGGAGCTTGTTCCGGAATTCTCGTGTTGCGTCTATTTTGGTTTCGGAGTCCTCCAGAGGAAGAAGCATTTACGACAGACCTCGCACATTTCCACGCGTCGAAGTCCAGGAAAATCAATACAGAACGTCTGGAAACATGTCGTGATCGAGTCAACTCTCGTGTGATTAAACGCAAGATGAGCAACTGGTCCAGAAATCGCGAGAAACACCGGCATTTCCCACAGCTCATAAAAACATTTCGATACTCCATCGTCCTGTTGAATTGAACGGTATTGAGGTTAGGAACTGGGAAGCGATTGTTTCCCTGAGAGGAGGTAGGAATTAGGAGTTAAGAACTGATATTCGCCTCTTCCTAAATCTTACCTCCTCTCTCTTCCAATTAAAGCGGTGGCAACTTGGAATGAGCATCAGGGATGTCCGTCGTCTCGGACCTTTTCAGGAATTGAGTGAATTCATGTCGCGACGAGATCAGGTTGCGCTCATGCGATTGCAGAAAACCCGTACGACTGATCAACTTTCTAAACCCCTTCCTATTCTTTGAAATACCGAAAAGTCTATGAAGAGAAGAGTCATTCGATACAACCCCATGAAAATTGCTTTGCTTTGTCTTCCGCTGGCTTTGGCAACCGCTCAGGCCGAGGGGCCGGTTCAAGAGCGTGTGCAAACCGTCACCGGGACGCCCGGTTTGGTCGCTTTCTGGGATTTTGTGAAACGGGAACGGGGTGAGGGGGGCCGTTTCACCGCGCATGTTCCCAAGGGAGCCATCAATGATTATCCGCTAGATGCGGGGAATTATGTAAGGGATTTCTGGGGGGAAGGTCGGGAAGCCACCTATGATGATTTTCCCTTGTTGGGGCGCGGACCTTTCGGGGAAGCGATTTTAATCCGAAAGGAAGAGGACGAGAACTTCCGGCCTTTCCTGTATGTTCCCAGGGAACGTTTCCACGACTCGTCTCTTGATATCAAAGGGGCCGACCGGTCCCTGACCGTCGTAGTCTGGGCGATCCGACAAAGCGGAGGGCATGCTCTGGCTGGAATTTGGCATGAGGGGACTGACTTGAAGAAGGAGGCCGGGGACGGCATCAGGAAAATCGTGTCCGGCCAACGGCAATACGGCCTTTTCGCGGGTAACAACATCACCGGGACCGCCTGTGCTCATCTCTCAGAAAATGGGGCGGGTTCTTTTCTCAACCGCTTCGCGATGCATAAGAGCAATTCAGTCGATCTGTCGCCAGTTGTCCCCGCGAATTCCCCTGCCGAATTGCTCGACACATCATGGCAGTGTTTCGCTATGACGTTCAACCATGAAACCGACGAACTGACCAGTTGGCTCAACGGGCGCTCGGGGGATCGCTGGTTCGATAATCCCAAAGAAAATCAATCGCTCGCCCATGCCTACAATGCCTGGAAACAAGGGCACTTTCATCGTGAGCCCGGCCTGCAGGAAGGGGAGGACGTGGAGTATCCTCGTGATCAGTATTACAACCCGCCCGAAGATGAACCGGTTTCCATCAAATTGATCAGTGAACAAGACAAAGAGAAGGTCGAGTTGCACGAATTTGGTTACACCCGCGTGCAGTTTGTTTATCGTAAAAATGGCAAGGGTCAGTGGGAAGTCGTGGATCGTGATCTGATTGGGTTGCGTCTTAATCCCTGGTGGTATCCACACAGCATTTACAAACCGGCTGATGAAAGCAGTGGTGGCCCCTTCACCATTGGACGCGCCATTCACAGTGCCCGCACGG
>DATMFC010000558.1:0-4856 GCA_035556335.1 Planctomicrobium sp.
GCCCTTCGTTGATGGTCAGGGTGAGTGGCTTTTCGCAATAAACGTCTTTCCCGGCCTGACAGCTGTGAACGGTCATCAGGGCATGCCAGTGGTCCGGTGTGGTGATGATCACAGCGTCAATGTCGCCACGATCGAGCACCTTACGATAGTCTGTGTATTCGACTGGATTCTGTCCCTTCTCGGAAGCAATCTTGACCGCGGCGGCGCGGACTTCTGAATCCACATCGCAAATCGCCGCCATGTTGCAGCCTTTGCCGATGAAGGCATTCATGTTCCCTTTTCCCTGATTCCGTACGCCAATGGCAGCAACGGTCAACCGTTCGTTAGCCCCAAAACATCTCTGAGGAATGATGTAGGGAGCAGCGAAGGCAGCTGCGGCCGTTTTAAGAAACTGACGACGGGGAAGACGAATTGGGGTCGGCATGGCAGGTTCCTGAATCAGGAGGACAGATTTCTACTGACCGCAGCGACAGGGGAGAAACTAACGGGAGTTCGTATGAGCGGTCGCGTACTTTATAACATCAACCCTACTGGATTCTTCTCTCATAGAACAGTCTTTAGGAAATTGTTTTGGCCGTTCTTTACTCTCCCCCTAACTCAACCGGCTGTTTGTGACGGAAGTGCTCACTGGCCAAGGAATCCTGTAAATCGTGACTTGCTTCTTTGCCGGAACCCGTTATAGTTGGCGAACCTGACACGGACGCTCGCGCATTTTTTGTGCGAAACTCCGTGACGGCCTCGACTCGGTTGGATGGGCGTGCAGTTTTCTGATGCGATGCCGCTTCTTGCCGCGAAACGGCCCCACCGAAAGACACAGATTCAGCCTGTGAACAGCAGTCGCGATGATTGATCGCTGTCCAGCTTGCCCTCTGTGTTGTCACAACTCCTCATTCGGCGCCACGAACTTCGTGCGCCCTGCACGAGTGTTGCGTCAGTCCTGAATTGAAAGATGAAGAACAGATTGTGAACACGGCGAACCCGTGCGAACCCTGTTCGAGCATCCATCAAAACAGGGTGGTCACACCACCGGCATGAATTCGAATTGAAGGAGCTCAGGAACAGTCCCGAGTCCGCAATGTCGTTCCGGTCGATTTCTGAAATCGCCTCACAGGTCAAACTGAAAGAGGCAGATTTGACAGAATCTGTCCACGGAACAGTTGTTTTGTCGGATTTCAGGATTCGATTTCGGAAATTTTGACTGCGAGCTGTCTTTGACGGAATCCATTGTGGACCCGCTGGCGCTCGGTGTACACATTGTTTGAAGGTTTTGCATTGAACTCCATTTCGTTTTCCGACCTGCCTCTCCTCCCCGAGATCCATCAGGCCCTGACAAAACAGGGTTATTCCACCCCGACTCCAATTCAGGCACAATCCATTCCTCACCTGCTGGAAGGAAAAGATCTCCTCGGTTGTGCCCAGACGGGAACCGGGAAAACTGCCGCGTTCGCGCTGCCGATTCTGAATCACCTGGGAAGTAATACCCAACGGGCGATTCCTCATTCTCCCCGAGTCCTGATTCTCGCTCCCACCCGGGAACTGGCCGCACAGATTGGCGAAAGCTTTCTGGACTACGGCGAGTTTCTGAAACTGCGGGTCACCTGCATTTTCGGTGGTGTTGGACAAGGACGACAGGTCCAATCCCTGAGACGGGGAGTACACATTCTCGTCGCCACTCCCGGACGCCTGCTCGACCTGATGAACCAGGGACATATCAGTCTCGATCGTCTGGAAGTGTTCGTTCTGGATGAAGCCGACCGAATGCTTGACATGGGCTTTATGCCCGATCTGAAACGGATCATCAGCGAACTGCCGGAAGAACGCCATTCGTTGTTCTTCACCGCAACACTCCCACCGACGATTTCCAGCCTGGCGGCAAGCCTGCTGAATGATCCGGTGAAAGTGGAAGTCACCCCGCAGTCAACGACTGTCGAATGCATCGAACAACAGGTTTTCCATGTTTCCAACTCGGAAAAAGGGCCGTTGCTCGATCAGCTTCTGCAGAAGCCGGAAGTGGGCAAAGCCATCATCTTTACCCGAACCAAACGCGGTGCCGACAAACTGGCGAAGCAGTTGTGGGACAATGGAATCAAGGCCGACGCGATCCACGGGAACAAATCCCAGAACGCCCGGACCCGTACTCTGGAACGCTTTCGTTCTCCACGTTTGAATGTTCTGGTGGCAACCGATCTGGCGGCTCGTGGACTCGATGTTGACGGTGTCACACACGTCGTCAATTACGACCTTCCTGTTGATGCGGAATCATATGTTCACCGAATTGGACGAACCGGACGTGCCGGCGCCAGCGGAATTGCACTGACATTGTGTGACAGCAGTGAACGTGGTCAATTGCGTGCCATTGAACGACTGATTCGTCAACGACTCCCGGTTCATGAAGAGTACCCGGATCGCGCGCCTCGTGGAGGAAGTGGTGGAGGCGAAGGTCGCCGTTCTGGTGGAGGTTCACGGAATCCGTTCGGTCAACGGTCTCGTGGCCGGTTTGGCGGCAGCGGCGGTGGAGGAGGAGGACGTGGCGGTCGTCCAGGTGGCGGCGGCGGTTCCCGTTCAGGTGGACCGGGCCGTTTCAGTAGCGAAGGCCGATCAGAATCCAATCGTTCCGGTGATCAACGGTCAAGTGGCCAGCGTTCAGGCGGCCAACGAACAGGGGGCGGTGCTCCGGTTGGAGACGCTCGCGGAGGCCGACCACAACGCAAACGCCGCGTAGCCGCCCCTCAAGGGTAAAACAGTTGGGTTCGTGAACCCTTGTTTTTGATTTTCGAGACCACTGGCAGGTGAACTGTCAGTGGTCTCTGTTTTTTGAACTTTGCGAGAATGCGTTGAAAGAGTCGTGAACCGCTCGTATCACGATCATGCCTCTGATTCTGGCTGCTGACATGAGTTCTTCAGAACAATCTTCACACCGCCTCTTTGTCTATGGAACATTGAAACGAGGCTTCTGCCGACATCCGGCGATTGCTTCCGAGCATTTTCTGGGAACAGCCCGGACGGCTCCCGATTACCGCATGGTCAACCTCGGAACCTACCCCGGCCTGCTTGATGCCGGGGAATCATCCGGACGGTCCATTCATGGAGAAGTCTGGGAAGTGAGCCCGGAGGCATTGGCTCGGCTGGATGTCGTCGAAGGAATCGCGGAAGGGGAGTACATCCGTCGGGAGATTCAACTCCTCTACAACGAATTCGGCCGGGTGGAAGCGTATTTCTATCTTCAGAACACAGACGGCTGTCCTGACTGCGGAGAGAACTGGCTCTGAACCAAAGAGCATCTTCCTGTAGGGTGCGTCTCGACCTTAGTGTTACCCACATTTTTTGACAGTCTTCATGGATGCCCCGACCATTGTTACCCCGAAGGGGTTTTGACAACACAGCCCAGGGTCGCTCACGAAGGGAGCGCACCCTGGGTGGAAGAGCGCCGTGTTGATCAACCCACCCTGAAGGGGTGGCACAAAGGAGTCGGATTGTACAACCCCTTCGGGGTCGACCTGAAATGGGGTCTCCATCAACCCAGGGTGCACTCACTTCGTGAGCGACCCTGGGCTGTGTTATAAAGCCCTTTCAGGGCAGATATTTGCGAAGGCCCACTCTTCATCCTCATGATGAGAGTCCACAAGAAAAATGTGGGTAACACTAAGGTCGAGACGCACCTTTCCCCTTTCCAAACACAAGGTGCGTCGCGACGTACCCTGCGGGATTACCGGCAATCACCAGTCAAAGCCGCCGAACTGCTGGGGAGGGGTGATGTGCAGGAAGTTTTGACTGGAAGAAGTGTCGTTCAGAATCAGGCAGGCGACTCCGAGTGTGAAGGCCCGATCGTCGTGATGGATGCCATCGGAACGGTGATCGATTCGAATGCGACCACCAGGAGACTGTCGGAGAATGAGTGACGCCAGTTCTGTCTCCAGATCGTCCCGATGTAAACCGGGGACGGCTCCACACTCGGGATACCATCGCAGCCGCTGGTGCAGCACCAGTTGACGCAGTGTCATCGCGAGACGGTGATTTCCCTCTCCTCCGGCAAAAGCAAAACGCTGAATCGGAAAACGGGACTCGAGTCGCTGAATCGTCCCGATCAGTTGATATTCATCGACAATAAACCGGACCCCGGGGAAACGTCCTGCCATTTCACTGATCCAGTCTTCCACCCAGGAGACTGGAGTCGGCAGATTCGGTGTCGGTTTCACGACATCCATACGATCGATGACGATGACGTCTCCTTCGCGGTGGCAGATGCAACCAACGGTGAAGTCATGTTTCTCCGCATAGTCGATGGCGGCGACATATTCGACTCCCGGGCGGCCTTCTGTTTGTGGCGTGGCATCGGTCTGACGACACGCTTCCGCTTCTGCCAGAGTGAGAAAATTTCCTTCGGCGTGCTGCCAGATGTTCAGCCACAAACGCTCATAGACCGGTTGCGGAAGCAATGCTTTCTGTTCATCGAGCCAGTCCTGCGTGATCCACGGGGCATGCGGTCCGTTCAGAGAGGAAAAGTACCAGCGGGCATCCGTTCGGGCATGCTCCCGGATTCCCCATTGCCACCCCCGACCGACTCCCGCATTCGTCAGAATGGTGAGGACGCAATTCGGCTTTTTTGCAGCGGATGAGAGAAGGGAATACCACATCTCCGGGCGAGGCCAGTGACTCAATTCGTCACAGACAATGAAGTCAGGCAGGGCTCCGTATGAACTTTTCACGTCGGAGGAAATGAAATCAATCCGACTTCCTGTTTCCCGGTTGCGGATGAGATC
Source organism: Planctomicrobium sp. (assembly GCA_035556335.1). Classification (GTDB taxonomy): domain Bacteria; phylum Planctomycetota; class Planctomycetia; order Planctomycetales; family Planctomycetaceae; genus Planctomicrobium. Next base: position 4,761 of record DATMFC010000558.1, read on the forward strand.
TTCCAGAAACTGGAGTGGTCCCAGGAGGTCGCCGTTCACCCCGGCGAGACGGCGGATGGAATCATGGAGAAAGTTCGCCTGATCGCGGTCTGCGGC
>DATMFC010000559.1:0-14439 GCA_035556335.1 Planctomicrobium sp.
AGTTCACTGAGAACTGGCCCATCAGTGCTGAAGTTCAGAATCGTCGGATCAGGACGATTCTGAACCTGAACCGCACGATGCAACAACGCAACAGAGGAGACTGGACGAAACCGGATTTCTGCCTCCCCCTGTTCTCCATTACGAAACAGACCGGGGAGTTGCTCCTGATTTTCAGGATAAGTATAGCAAAGCCCCTCACCAGGATACCGCAATAGCTCGGTCCCTCCGGAAACCGACGCTAATTGTGACCACGTCGTCACATCAAATCGTCCCGAGCCAAGCCCTCTGGCCAGAACCGCACTTGCGATTCGGCTCTGAGCCCCCGCCCCCAACTGTCCAAGTCCCCAGAACAAAACAGAAAACAGCACGACCCCGGACGAGAAGATCATGTAGAACCACTTGACATTTTTCTGCCGATACCCAATTCGATAGCAAACCGGAAACAGAAGAAGAAAATACAGTATCACGACGAAGGAAAGGACTCCCCAGTTCCGCTCAAAAGTAACATAACTGGCAAGAATTCCGAGGACCCATTGATGGCGATTCCAACTGTATGTTTCTTTATAGTGAGCATGCGCAATCGCAGGCAGATTCGCATGGATGTCAGATGAGTTTTGCCTCAACGAAACGGCTTCCAGAAGCGATTCATTAAGTTCACCCGGTTTCCTCGCAACCCGAAAAACAGTTCCCCCACCCACATGAAATCGTCCACCGCGTCGATTTAACGACGAGAGTACCTCGTCGAAGACAGGAAATGAGTTCTCCGCATTATGCAGTAATACGACCTGCCCTCCTCCAGTCAGCCAGTCCATACAGGCCTGTGCCTGCTGAGGTGACCATCGGGGGACATCGTCCAAAAACAGCACACCCAGTCCATCCAACCCTGCCAGAAAGTCCGGGAAGCACTCGACCGGAAGCGTTGGTAAATATCCGAAGTTCTGTGCAGGCACTGGATCATTGGCAATGAGCACATTGGCACGGCCTCCTGCGAACGGGACATCAACCGTGACACTGCGAGGCTCTCCATCGAACCAGTTGAGTGTCCACTGATCTCGTTCATATCGCACGAAGGGAAAAATCTGCACCCAGCGTGATTCAAGCGGTTTTAACCTGACAGAACATTCAAAGGCCGCTCCAGTTGAAGCGTTGAGTTCCGTCACCCGTTTCAGTGAGAAGGTTCCTGTCCACGGCTGCGGCCGTTCATTTCGGACATAAATGGAGAGCGGAAGAAATGTCTGATGCTGGATTCGACCGTCAAATCCCCACCGTGTTTGAAGAATGGTAACAGACGGGTTCAAAATTTCTGCATGAATCGGCCTGGAAAGCAGGCATGTCAATAGAGAGAGAATCAATAAGCATTGAGCCCCCCTTGAAAGACAACAATTCACAGATTTTGTACGGCAATTTAACATATGAAAACGACAGGACTCTATCAAATATGAGACTGTCTTCACTTGTGTTGCGTCAGCATTCAAAATTCGGGTGAATGAATCGAAACGGGAGCGGCCAAGGAGCCGCGGAACATGTGAGACAACCCGAAGTTTGAAGCCTGACAAGGCACTAGTTTAGATATGGTAAAGAAACGGCTCTAGAAGGATCCCAAGTCGATTAATTCTCCGTCATGACGATTAGCCAGGTTTCGAAAGACCGTCATGTCGATATTAAATGCAATTTTCCGTACAGAGCCATCCGCAAAGCAGCAATTGACCAGTCCGTTGTGTGAGGAGGAAAATCCTCCGACGATAAGTCGTGGATCGGGCTTTAACGGGTCTTCGATTTCCTCGATACCCGATTGACTGAACTCTGCCTGGTGTCGTTGATCCTGATAGACCTTATAGTCGTTCAACGTGCCGGGGCTGCTGGCGTTGCGTAGTGTTCCCCGCGATCCTTCGAGCCAGGAGCCAATGGCCAGAACTTCCCCCAGCAACAGCGTCGACTGCTGACCGTCCGTCAGATCTCGCAGATGCAGAGAACTGTTCAGATAGAGGACTCCATTGTTCGTCGTGTCAATTGGCGCTTCTTCATCATGATGGCATCCCACATAGGCATGCGTTCGGCCGACACTGGAAGGACAGAAGAGCAAGCTTGGCGTGTAGCCAATCAGGGAGAGATTCACAGGCGCGTTCGCACTCTGATTAAAGTCAATTTTATGATAAAGCGAAGACTGATCGATAAAAGGAAGAATTTGTGGAATCCATCCCATATTATATCCTGGACCACCTGTATAAACAGGACCGGTAGGATTCACAGATCCCGGTGGTAACATCTGGTGTGCCTGATGATAATTATGAATCGCCAGTCCCAGTTGCATCAGATTATTTCGACACTGCATAATTCTCGCGGACTCCCGTGCCTGCTGGACCGCCGGCAGGAGGAGAGCGATCAAAATTGCGATAATTGCGATCACAACGAGAAGTTCGATAGCAGTAAATCCACGTCGACGGCGCGGTCGGTCCAACAGTTTTGTTTGACTCTGAGAAATAGAATTCTGAGACATAGGACTCTCTGTTTCTGGCCATTCTCGGACTCCGTCGTCAGGTATTTGAAAGAGTGTCATGGCAGAACTCCGGAAAGTTGGCTTTGAATAATCTGGTTTGGTCCGACGTGAACCTCTGCAATGACCTGAATCCTCTGTTCTTCAGAGTTCGCGACAGACTGGAGTTCATAACGAACTTTTGCCGTGATCGCTGTTTCCGGGAGGAGCGGTTCCCATGGTTCCAGTGAAGAAGGTTTGCCGTTCACTTTGGGCATCTGTGTGATTCGATCCAGCCCGGCACGAGCCAGAAGATTCGCCTGAACTCGCCATTCCCGTCGTTCCATCTCCTGGTGGTGCGAGAGGACAGAATGGGCAATTCCCACTGTAACCGTAGAGGCCATTAAGACCACTCCCAGAACCACAACGGCGATCACCCCGGGGCGATGCGGAGCATTTTTTTGATCGAAGCATGTTTTCCATGAATGTTTCATAACGCCTCCTGTACGGAGCCCGAGTACATCGATGATGCCATCGACTTCGGCCCTGCTGCCAGACGCACAACAACGTCCCATTCGACCGGGCCCATAATCGCTCGTCCGGAGTCTGGGTTCCTGACAGTGAACAGCATTCGCACGAGATCATGGTCTCTTGAAATTTGCAGTTTATGGTTCTGGATTACGAAGAATTCGCTGAATTGAAGCGTGTCGTTCACTCGTTGTTCGCGACGCAACCCGTCCTTTGAAATCCGATACGTCACGGTAAATTTCTCATTCGGGAAAGCGAATAACCAGACGGGGTGATCCGGATCGGTTGTTATGTTGTCAATCTCTATTGCCTGATGAACGTCGCGTCGAACGGTTTGTTCCAATTGGAAGCGAATCTCTCCTTCGGTCACTTCCTGCACACAGGTGTCGCCGAGTTGTATCAGAAGAGAAATCGTACGGGTCGTCATCACACCAATCACACTCAGCAGGCTAATGACGACCGACATCTCGATCAGTGTCCATCCGTGGCGTTTCTCTGATGTCTTCAGTGAATAGCGATTAAATATCACTGCTGATTTAATCATAACAATCACTCCTGATTCTCATTTGAGGAGGGATCGGCCTCTACCGTATTTTTAAAGATCCATGTTGTTAAAAAGACCGGACGCGAAACAACGCCGGAGTCCATTTTCCAACGGATTGACACGGTGACTTGTTCTGCATCAATATTGGAGTTGTCGGGCGATTGCCTGATTTCCACCTGAGCATCCGGAAGCCATGTTCGAAGGGATTCTCGTAACTGAATTCCACCGTCGTCAGGGAAGCTCTTCGATTCCAGGAGATTCTGAACTTCGGTCAGTGCGAGTTGACGTCGGAACTGTTCCTGTCGTGCCTGTTGAAGTCTGGCGATCATGGGAACAGTCATCGCGGAGAAGGCCACCAGAAGTCCCATTGCGACGATACACTCAATCAGCGTAAACCCATTGGCACGATTCAACCTCGAACGAGCCGACGCGGCAACGTGAATGCCAGTGATAAAATCGGGAGATCGCTTCATGACAGATCGATCAGCAGCTTGATCAGGACACTCAGAATCGAAAGACAGACAAAGAAAACAGCCGCTCCCATCACAATAACGGTGACCGGCTTTAAGAACTCCATCGCCGTTCGGACACGGTGATTTCGAACAGCTTCCAGACGTCGTCCAAGACTCTCTAGAGCCCAGGCGAGGTGCCCTTGCTGTTCGGCAATCTGCAGGGCTTGTGCTTCGCGCGTGTTCAAAAAACGTTCGTCGAATAATGATGTCCCAAGAGGCTGTCCGTTGTTCAGTCGCAGACAAACCCGTTCCAGGCGAGAACGTTCCAGCGAAGGAGCCATTCCAAATATTTCCCCCTCCAGCATCTTCGACGGAATGGCCTGCGCTTTCACCGCAACAGAAAGCGCCTTGAGTAAACCGGGAGTACGAATTCGAGGCCACACTGTTTCTGCCAGCCAGCGATAACGTCCTTCGTACCCCAGGCTCAGTAAAACCAGATACATTCCGACGATCAACGGCCCAATAAGCAACATTGAAAAGAGAGGCCAGTAACTGAACAATGTGTCTGAGAATTGAATCAACAGTCGCATTGGTTCGGGGAGATCAACTCCGAAATCATAAAATATCGACTTGAATTTAGGGATAATATTATACATAAAGAAACTGGTGATTCCCAGATAACACCAGAGACAGATCAGGACGTAAAAGAAGCTTCCATGTAGTTTGTAGTCACGTGAGAACCAGTGCAGTATGCCTGAGGTCTGTAGTCTCGCAAGTGACTGCAGGACCTGTTCAAGCTGACCGGTCTGTTCTCCCACACGAATGGCGGCGATCGTCTCCCGGGAGAGCAATCCTCCCACTGTTGATAGAGCGTCGGAAAGAGCGTTTCCTTCTTCCAGCGCCAGTGCAAGTCTCTGGAGCTTCTGCTGTCGTCGCCTTCCTTCCGTTCGCGAAAAACGCAGAACCTCGGCGTCCAGAGGCTTTTGAAACCGAACGGCCACAGCCAGCGACCAGAGTAATCGGCATCGCTGGCTTCTGGTGATCAGCTCAAAAAGGGCATATTCCGTGAAGCCGAAGAACCAGACAATCAGCAAGGGGAGTGCACCAATCGCCAGCAACGGCATCGTCAGCATCGCCAGGCTGCTCAGAAGTAGCGTTTTCAGATGACCTGCACGGATGGCCAATTCGACGACGGAGGGATTTTCCCGAAATGGTTCCACGGAAATTCGCAACGCTGCTTGTGCGGCGAACAGAATCACCATCATGATGGACATTCGAATGAGCGTCAGCAGAACAAGTCCCAGAGGCCAGCCCGATCTGATCTGAGGCCAGTCGATCGCCATAAGATACCAGTCGGTCACCATGAAGCCGCCGACCGCAATCGCGGCAATCAGTAGACCTCCCCCTAAAAACTTAAGGAAGGTTTTATGCTGGACTTCATTCCCTTCGACACCGGTTGCAACAATAGCGCGCCAGGACAACAGAGCCATCAGCCCCAGTCCTGGAAGTACAACGGTGAGAAGGAGAATTTCCAAGGTAACTTAATCTTTTTAAAATAATCGTAAATCAAACGATGACGACAGTAACATTCTCATGCGACTTGTCACTAACTTAAATCATTCAGTAATTTCCCGAGTGGTGCAAAGAATGCAAAAAACAAGACCACAACACAAACAGCCAGTACGATATAGAGCAACGGTTCAACCAGAAACGAAATCTGAGCCAGACGCAAACGAGACTGTACATTGAGGATCTGTGCTTGTACCCGAAGTCCGTCGGCCAATGTTTCCGGGGATTCCGTCCACATAAATAATCCGGCCACCTGAGGGGGAAGCGATCGCATTTCGGATGCGGCCATGTCAGCTGGCTGTCCAGCGGAAACTTTCCGGCTCAGCATTAACGCGACGTCCTGCATCTGGCGACTGCGAAGTGTTTTTGAAAGGATTTCCAGTGCCCGAGGAAGAGGAAGCCGGGCATCAATCAACACTGCCAGACGACTGCAGAACTCCGCCACACCAACTCCTCTGAATATCCCTCCGAAAAATGGAGGAAACGGCAGAACACTGGTTGTCGACAAGATGATATAGATAAGAGGGCTGACCACAATCAGAAGAAGCAAGACCAGAAAGAACCACCAGTAATGATAAATATAATGTCCACACCAGAATAATATAAACGTTGAAAATCCGATCGGAATTCCAAAGCCGTCAAAGATCGATTTAAAAGCCTGATTCGTGGCCACCAGAAAAACGGAACTGATAAGAAGCGTTAAAGTTAATACGAAAATCGGATAAAACAGATTCACCCAGAACGTGCGCCACAGATCACGAATCTCGCTTCCGGTTCGCAGATATTCTTCCAGCACTGTCGTCAATCTTCCCGACTCGATGCCGGCCTGTAATGTTTCGAGAAATGGAGACTCCTTGCCTCCCCGGTCAATGATCTCCTGCAATGATTTCCCTGATTCCAGCTGTCTGGAAACTTCCAGCAGCGGCTCCCGTTCCTTTCCCCAGGGGAGTTCCTCAGCAGCGGCGCGTAATCCGACATAAATCGGAATGCGGGACGGCAGGCTGGATTCAGATTGGAGAGATGTTTCTGACATTCGATAACAGGTTGCAGGAAGCTATTGTAGAACGGAAAAAGTCGTCTCAAGCTATAGGATCAGTCAGGCATTCACTTGGCAGCCGGGACACATCAGATAATCGGTTTGGCCATGGTGGTCCAGAGTTGGATAATGGATTCGAAGACCGCAAGTCCGTACATCAGAGTGATCCCTCCTCCGATAAAGATGATCGATAAAGCGGGGATCACCTGTTGCAGAAATTCCGCACGACGAATTCCTCGTTGCTGGTAGAAGATGGCGGCCTGTCGGAGCGTCTCCGGCAAACTCCCTTCCTTCACTCCGACTTCAATCAACCAACTGAGAAAAGCCGGGAAACCGTGAGTTCCGACTGTGGATTGTGAGAGAACTTCGCCCCGTTCTATAAACTGACGCAGTGTTTCGATTTGTTTTTTCCACTGAACAGAATCACTCCCTGCTGCCGCCAGCGACAGGGCCTCCGGAAGCGGGACGTGATATTTTGTCAGGATCGCCAACAAGTGTGAAACGCGGGCAACCGTGAGATCCCGTTGCACTCGACTCCAGCCAAGCAGGTTTCCGAGGCTGACAAGAACAGACTTTCCCCAACCCAGTCGCCACAGCCCGATCACGATCCCGCAGACAACGAATCCGGCGACAATCAGCAATTCGACTGTGCTTACTGCCAGCCAGAACTGAATGATCCCCGGCAACGCCCAGCCGAATTCATGACTCATTTCAATCAGTGCCGGTCGCAGGAAAAAAAGGCCGACCGTGGCGACGAGGATTGTGGCGGCGACAAGGAACGTCGGATAGATCATCGACCGCATCAAGGCGGCGCGAAGATGTCCCATCAACAGAGAGACTTCAATCAGATCCTGTAACGCCTCTTCAGGGCGATCGCAGCGGATCCCGGCAATCAACACCGCTTTCAGGCTTTCTGGAAAGGCCGACTGTTCCTCGACCACATCGACCAGAGTGGCTCCGGCAGCGAGTCGGTCTCCCATCTCCCGGGCGACCTTGTCAATTGTTTGTGACTGAGTTCCGACTAATCCCTGGAGCCCCAGATCAAGCGGAACCCCGGCCCGAAGCATGGCCTGCAATTCCTGGCCAAGCAGGGCAACTTCGTCAGAGGTCAACTGTCGACCGGGCATCTGTCAGTGCTTGGATCTGTAGGTTTTTCGAAACAGAAAACCGTCAGTTCCGGTGGATTTCACCAGAACGGCTCGCACTGACTTACGCTGACCACATCAAAGCTGTTGGAGAAATTCGGAAAGTCTTTTTAGAGCCGCGAACAAAACCTCTCAAACCATGAAGATTTCCTTTCCGCGAGCGGATCGGGGTCAGTTTTGTTAGGGGTGTTATAGCTCGACTTTCGCACTTTTTTCGGATTGAGCTCACAGAACTGACAGGGTCTGACAGACTTTGGGCACACGCAATGAGTCCTGATCCTGTTGAAAAACAAACATTCCATTTCGCGGAATCAGAAAGAAGACTCACGCAAAGTCGCCAAGGCGCAAAGAGTTTTGGTTCAAAGGTGGACTTGAATTCATGGCGTCCCGGTTCAGGTCACCAGGAAGACAAATCTGTTCAAAGGGTTGAAAGTTTGTGGCTTTGACGTTGTTTTGAGGGGGGATTCTTTCTTCATTGCTGTTGAAGGATCCGAGTTGTTTAAGACGAGACGTTTACAGAGAACGGGTTGATCCTGAACTTTGCGCCTTGGCGACTTTGCGTGAGTCTTCTCTTCTTCATCAAAAAAAGTGCGGAAGTCGAGCTTAGAAAATTCGCTCTACGGCGTCTTTTGTGAAACCTGCTTCGCTGCCGGAACGTCGATGGTCAGTGTTCCGTGCATTCCGGGGCGGATGAGGTCTTTGGGATTGTCGATTTCCACCCAGATTCGCATTTCGTTATTCACCGGGTCAATCTCCGGGCTGACGAATGTGATCGTTCCCTGACATTCGATCTGTTCGGAATTGTGAAGTTCAATGAGGACGCTGGCCTTGTCCCCCTGAGAGACTTTCGTCGCGTATCGTGCAGAAAGAAAACCTTCGGAACGCAGCCGGTTGAGTCGAACAATCCGCATGCATGTCTGACCCGGTTCGATCCATTCTCCCGCCCGGCGGTTGATATGAACGATGGTCCCGTCAATCGGAGAGCGGATTTCACGTCGTTCCAGTGCCTCACGGGCGGATTCGACTTCATTCTCCTTCAACTTCACCTGCATCGCAGACACATCTCGTTTGGCGCTGACGTCACTCACCTGGAGTTGAGCCTGTTCGATCGAAAGAACGCGGGTCCGTGCGGCGAGATCTTCTGCTTCCGCCAGCAGTCCTTCGATTTCCTGTTCGAATCGGGTCTGCTTGGACTGAAGATCGGCATGTTCAAACGACAATTGACGACCATCAAGTTCGGAATCAGAGATACTGTCCCGGAACTGCTTGCGGGCCGCCAGTGCCCGTTCGTATTCGTTTTTGGCCACTCCCATCTGCTTGGTCGCCGCTTCAATCTTGTAAAGATTTTCCGCTTTCTTGTGAGCGATGCGCTGGGTGAATTCCTGTTCGATGGCTGATTGTTGCTCCAGTTCCACAGACTTGTGGGCCAGTTGCAATGGCGCCTGATTTTCGAACTCGCGTCGAGCAACACTCAGCTCCAGCGCGGCTCGACGGAATTGCAGATCCTGAACCGTGTTATCAATACGGGCGATCACTTGCCCGGCTTTGACCGGTTCTCCTTCTCTCACAAGAATCGTGACCAATGCGCCTGCTTCCCGAGCCGGAACTTCCACCTCGTCGATGATCCGAATCAGGATATTCTCGACAACGGTTTTTTCCCCGGCAATCACGGGTTTCGAGAACGCAGGAACTGATAACACTGCCAGCCCCATTCCTAGAACCAGAGTCAATTTGAACTGGCTTGGAAAGTGAAGCATTGCAGGATGGGAAACACATTCAGGCATCAGGACACCGTTGTTATTGGGCAATGATTTGTAGAGGAATTAGTTAGGTGACACGTTAGCGGTCTGAAGTTGAGATCGTTCGGGGTGGCCCAGATTGCTTGCAATCTGGGTGGCGCAGCCATAGGAGGCCATTGATCACGCTTTGCTTCCTCTTTGCCCGCACCAAGACAGTCTGGATGTGGTCGTTCTGAATGGAGACAGCTTCGACTGGAGAACGTCAGCCCCGCGACCTCTCACGGCTGCGCCGCCCCGATTGCAAGCAATCGCGGCCACCCAGTATCTTGCTTCCTTTCGTTAATATGTTATGGAATTAGGAACTCGTCTTTTCCTAATTCCTATCTCCTGATTCCTAACCCCTCTTTTTACATCCAGAACGTTCGTTGCAGGAACTCGATCACTTCACGCAACCAGACAAATCCAATGCTTCTGGGACCACAGTTAATTCGAGCCATCACACTGGCTCCAACTCGCAGTTGTTGATCCTCTTGTGGCGAGACCGGCATGCGGGCGGGAACAACTGTTGTTCCGTCCCGTTCCACCTGAGCCGAGTTTGAAATTCGCTCCAGTGCTGATTCATATTTTCGGTCGGAGTTCGTTCGAAACAGGTAGGTCACCGGACAGGCCGACTGCGACTGAGCCTGCCAGACATAGCCAACGACATTGTCCGGAATACGGAGATCGATGGCCCAGTCTCCTTCAACATCGAGAACATCACACAAATGCTGACCATGAGCGACCGGACGATCGGCCAGCGCCTGATTCAAATCCCACCGGTCGACTTGTCCCTTTAATGGAGATGTGATCACCAGTAATTTCGTCTGTTCCCGAATCAGGTCGAGTTGTCCCGTCAGCCCGTTTAACTGGGCTTGCAGATCGGATTCCTCCGCAGAAAGGCTGGCATCGGAATCCTGTTTTGAACGATCGACACGGTTCCGGATTCGTGCTGCCTTCAAGGCGTCCAGACGACTGTGCAATGTGGAAATTTCTCCACTGATCCGGCGTTCTTCAACCGCCAGTTCAGGAGCACGTAACACAAGCAAGGTCTCCCCGGCATTGACGCGGTCTCCATGACGAACGGGAACCTGCTCGACGATTCCCTGCATGGGAGAAAAGATCGAAGCCCGTTGCACCGGCATTACGACGCCATCGACAACAATCTCCAGATCCTTTTGAACAGTGAACAACAGAACGACCGCCAATAACAAAGCGGCCGCCAGACCGGTCAGCCATCCTCCCCGATCTCCCAGCCATGTTCGGAGCCGGGCGGAGAGTGTTCCTTCAGACGCCACGAACAAGCGCCGGGCCGAGGTGATCATGTGCGACGTGGCCAGATCCAGAAACTTCTGTTGTCGCCCATCAGGCCAGTCGGCAGAGAATTGTTCCAGCAGCAAAACACCAAGACGCGAGGAGCGTTCCGGTCCTTTTTTTTCTTTCAGCCCCCGATCGACCGGAATCCATTGAAGCAGTCGTACGCTGGTTTCTTCGACGTAACTGTCAATCAGCGACTGGTCGTCAGAGAAGACCGGTGAGGGAGGATTTCCCACGATCAGTCGTGTCGGTTCCTTATGTCGGCACGCAACGGCAGTCACTTTCTCCTGAAGCTTGACCGCTTTTGAATTTCGAACCACCGTTAACGAGACCGATGTTCCCAGCAGTCTGGCGTTGCTGTGGTGCAGCTGAAGAAGTGAAACCCGATCGACCTCCAGGGCCGTCTGAAGAACCCGACAGAGATCGCAATACCGATGTGAGGTGGTCTCTGCCGAGGCGAGTTGAGCGATGAGGGAATCGATCCGCTTTCGATCCGCCAGTTGTTCCTGCAGATCCCGTTCGGTACATCGCACCAGAAACTGACCGGAAAGAACGACACAGGTTCCTAACACGTCCTGCAGAATACGTGAATTCAATCCACGGGGATTCTGGATCTGCACTTCCATCCGAAGAAGTGTGGCAGTGCGAAAACAGTGATCAAGAACGATCCGAATGGCTCCGTTGTCGCTGTGGATCGTGTCGTAACGACTTTCCCCAGGTTGAAAACGACTCACGTCGACGGCGGGAAGGCCACTTACTACGGAGGGGATTTTCCCGGCAAGAATCGTTGTTTCTTCCGGAGTGATCAGAGTGAGTTGCACCTGTGAAGAAGGGAGCCCTCCTTCCACGCCCTTCGCAAGCCGAGTGAAATAGGTGTCACGGTCGATGCTGGCATAGGAGAGCTGCTCAATTGCAGCGACAAAATCTTCCAGTTCGTTCCATCCCGCAGCAGGGAGGGAAGAAGAGGGAGTCGCAATTTTGTCTCCGGTCGACATCGTTCAAATCATTCCGCAACAGGATTGAGGACAGGATCGAGTCCCAGGGTTTTCAGGAGTTCCACTCGTTGAGTCTGCTGCTGACATAAGGTCTGACGCCGAACCGCAGACTCCCATTCGAGTCGACGCTGCGCTGCGACCATTTTCTTTCGGGCATCGTCGAGTGACCGACAGTGCTGGCGGAGTCGGCTGGCGGTCGGAATCCCCCAGGCTTCCTGCAGACTTTCATCTTCCAGTGACAGGAACTGTCGAAAACTCCCCGGGTCTCCTTGTCGGGCACAGCGTCCTGAAAGTTGACGATCAATGCGTCGGGCCGAATGCAGTTCGCTTCCGATGACATGGAGGCCCCCCCGTTCGGCGGCATCTCCCTGAAGACGGATGTCTGTGCCGCGTCCCGCCATGTTCGTCGCCACGGTCACCTGACCGGGGCGTCCGGCTTCTGCAATAATGGGGCTTTCCTGCTCTGGATTCAACGCATTCAGCACGACATGTGGAATCTGGTGCTGATTCAGTCTCTCTGAGAGTTCGTGTGAAGAAGAGACTGTTCTGGTTCCAATCAGAACGGGTCGACCGGTACGCTGCATCTGAATGACTTCGGAAATGATCTGTGTCAGTTTCTCGTCCCGGGTCATTGAGACGGCGTCAGGGAAGCGTTGGCGACGGGACGCCTGATGAAGCGGAATGCACTGCACACGAACGCCGAACGTCGATCGCAATTCCTGTTTCACTTCCGTCGCTGTTCCAGTCATCCCGCTGACATGGGGGAACCGCCGCACATAATCCTGAATCGTTTGCAGAGCACTGGGTTCGGTCGCAGGGCTGGCCGGGATCTGCTCACGGGCTTCGATTGCCTGATGAATCCCGTTTGACCATTGCCGTCCTTCGGAAATTCGTCCCGTCGATTCATCGACGATCACAATTTTTTCGTTGCGGACCACGTAATGAACGTCTTTTCGAAACCGCAGATGAACGGAGATCGCCAGTTCCATCCAGTGAAAGATTTCACTGATCGTCAACGACGCCATCTCGGCAGGGAAAACGTGCTGACAGAGTTTCGCCCGACCTTCGGGAGTCGTCACCGCGCCGATGTTGGGGAGATCAAGGTAATCTTCCCCTTTGACCAGTTGTGGTGCAATCACGGCTCCCCAGGCGAGGCAACTCATCACGGCCGGACTGAAGGAATCGGCCCTGCCGGAGACGATACAAGGAGTCACCGCATCATCAATGAGGATGCTGTCCGCCTCGTCGATCAGCAGGAAGTCAGCGACCGGCTGCATGGCTCGAGCGACCAGCGGAGCGCTGGCCACGGCGATGCGGTCTCGAAGAAAATCAAACACAAACTCTTTAATCGTCCCGTAAACAACAGATGCCTGATAAGTCGTGCGTCTCAGTTCCGGAGACATCGATGCCTGAATGCAGCCGACGGTGCATTGAAAGTCATTGAGCACAGGAGCCGCGAATTCCGCGTCTCTTTTCGCGAGATAGTCATTGGCCGTGGCAACAAAGACCTTGCGTCCGTCAGAGGCGGCGCAGGCAATGGGGAGGAGAGCGGCGGCGGTTTTTCCTTCGCCGGTGGCCATTTCCGCGATTGTGGAGCCCATCATGGCCAGCCCTGCCTGTTTCTGACCGGGATGCAACGTCAGACCGTGCTGCCGACGCACGGATTCTCCAACCTGAAGCATCCGCCGGGACAGTGTCTGAGATGACGCTGCCTGAGAACCCGTCAGAGAAGATGAAAACCCCGGTAAACGGACCATCCGTGAAGTGTCATTCGAACCGCTTCAAGAAACAAGTGACGCAGTTGTCATTTCCACGGCAATCGCTTTGTTGAAAATGTCTCGGGAGCTTCCCCCTCCCGCATGCCCATGCCTTTCCCTACACCACCTATTCGCCCTGCATTGTCACTCTGACATAGTGTGGGGGAAGCGATAACAAGTTGGGCAATCTCCGGGGGTTTGAACCATGGATCGTGGTGGAGATGCAATCAGGTGATATGGCAAAGCGATGGTGTTTTTCAGGAAGTGTGCTGAAGAGAACAGGGGTTGTGCGAAACCGTGCCCTTCGCCACATCGTTCGAGATTTCGGTCTTCGAAGTAGAGTGGCTGGTAAGCGAAGTATTCTGGATAACGGTCTGCCCGTGGTTCCGCCCAGCCGTCTCCTCCCCAAACCAGAATCGGAGGCAATTGGCTGCTTTGGGTCGCCGCTAGATCTTTAGGTTGCGGTCCATCCATTGTGACGGCCGCGAGATCAATCCGGGTGAGTGGCTGGTTCAATTCGGCGACCCGGCGAGCCAGGCGGGCCTCACTATCCAGATCAGAATCAGAAGGGGCGTCCACAGCTGGCGGTGGGGCGACCGGAAGGGCAATCGGCGGATGATCGTTGATCGGTTGTGGCAATGCCTGCGGGGCGACCTGCTGAGCAACAAGAATCTGCTGTGCTTCAGGTTGTGTCACGACAGGTGTCTCGACAACCGGTGCCGGTACAACTGGAGACTGCACAACGGGGGACTGCTCAGCGGGTTCCGGATCGGATGATTGCAGGAGGGCCACAACCGGCATCGGAAGTTCCGGCAAAGGAATCTGTTCTGCTGCGGAAGCCGAGCTTC
>DATMFC010000560.1:0-7784 GCA_035556335.1 Planctomicrobium sp.
ATGGTTCGCCGAACTGCCTCACTTCTCTTTCTGATGTTGCTGGCAATGTTCGTGACGCCACACGTTTCAACAGCTCAACCTCCCGTCGGAGAACCGTTTGGAACGACCGCTGACGGAGAAGCGGTAGAAATCTTTACACTGACCAATCGAACCGGACTGAGTGCCCGCATCATGTCGCGTGGAGCGACGATCGTCAGCCTTCAGGTTCCCGATCGCGCAGGGACTCCTGCTGACATTGTGTTGGGATACGACACAGTGGCCGGATATGAATCGGCGGGAAATCAGTATTTCGGGTGTGCCACAGGCCGGGTCTGTAACCGAATCGCCAAGGGAGAGTTCCAGCTTGAGGGAAAGACCTACAAACTGGCTGTCAACAATGGTGAGAACCATTTGCATGGCGGGACAAAGCGGAGCCTGGACAAAGTGACCTGGCAGGGGAAAGGGTTCGAAACTGCCGACGGCAAAGGAGTTTCTTTCTTCTACACCAGTCTTGATGGAGAGGAAGGATACCCGGGAACGTTGACCGTCACCGTCAACTATCTCCTCAAGAATGATTCCAATCAGTTAACGATTACCTACAAAGCGGTGACAGACCAGCCGACGCCGGTGAATCTGACCAATCATTCTTACTTCAATCTCGACGGAGCCGGGACCGGGACGATTCTCGATCACCGCCTGCAGATCCACGCGGAACAATACACTCCCAACGATGCGACACAGATTCCAACGGGAAAGATCGAGCCTGTCGCCGGAACTCCGCTGGACTTTCGTGTTCCACTCTCTGTCGGTGCCCGTCTCGAGCAGGTGGAAGAAACCGAAGCCAAAGGATACGACTTTAACTACGTCGTGAAGGGAGATGCCGGTACTGTCCGTCCAGTGGCCCGCCTTAGTTCGGCGAAGTCAGGACGCGTTCTGGAAGTTGAGAGTGATGCTCCTTGCGTTCAGCTTTACACCGGCAACCATTTGCATGGTCAGATCGGGAAAGGGGGCAAAGAGTATGTTCAACGCGGGGCACTCTGCCTGGAAACTCAAGGATTCCCTGATGCCGTCAATCACCCTCATTTCCCCTCAACGATCCTGAAGCCAGGCGCCATCTATGAACAAACCTGTGTCTGGCGATTTCTAACGGAATAGTGCAGTTTGTCAGTTCGACTTTCGCACTCTTTTCGGTTGGCGGAGTGGGGAACAGGGGGTGAAAGAAGTGAGCCAGATCCTCCTGATTCTTTGAGGATGTTCGACGTCATCAAGGAAGAGGATGACTCCCATGAATATTGCCATCGGCGTTCTCCCGTTATTGTCATTCAGTCGTTCCAAGTTTGTCTCAATGGAGCGAAGTGGGTAGTGGGTAGGAAATAGTGGGTAGAAAACGCCGGCTTTTTCTGCCCCCTGGTCCCTGAATCCTGACCCCTTGCTCTCCATCACGAACAAACTTGGATGTACTGTCATTGTTGGAAGTCTTCGCTGCCGAAATGTCTCAGCCAATGCTGATGTCGACATGAAAATCTCTCAGGATGCCTTCCGACCGAAACACAATGTTCGCACCGATTCCCATTCACGCCTCCCGCCATTCGGAGACTCACGCTCCCTTTACTCCTCCCTGGCTCTATCGCAACGGCCACGTCCAGACACTGGCAGGCCTGTATCTTTATGCTCCACGGAAGACGCTCTCGCAAGCGGCGGGAATACGATCAACAACGGGGGACGTTTTGTTGCCGGATGGTGATCGTCTGGTGTATCAAGATGACTGCCCCGCTGGCTGGCAAACGGGTGACCGAATCGCCTTGCTCCTGCATGGACTGGGAGGCAGTCATGCCAGTCCGTACATGGTTCGCGCTGCCGCTCAACTGCATCAACGGAGCACTCGGACATTCCGACTGGACTGGCGCGGCTGCGGAGCAGGTGCCGGGCTGTCACGTTATCCCTATCACAGTGGACGATCAGAGGATGTCGCTGTCACGATTACGCACATCCAGACTCTCTGTCCTGGTTCGCCGATCTCCCTGATCGGATTTTCACTCGGAGGCAATGTTGTATTGAAGCTGCTGGGGGAACCGCGACACTCCCTGACTCAGCTTGTCGGTATCGATCGCGCATTGGCTGTGTGTCCTCCGATCGACCTGCACCTCAGCGTCCTCTCCATGCAGCAGGGGTGGGCAAAGTTGTATGATCGTTACTTCTGCCGGTCCTGTACCCGCGATGTGTCTGCTCGTCTGCGGCAGCGACCGGATTCTGTCATTCCGGATGGTTGGTTCTCAAGACGTCCCCGGACACTCTACGAATTTGATGAGACGTACACCGCCCCCGTCAGTGGTTTCGAGTCAGCGGCGGATTACTACGCCAGATCAAGCGCGAATCAGTTCCTGCCCGGCATCAGTGTGCCAACCTTGATCATCGCAGCACAGGATGACCCGCTAATTCCGTTTTCGCAGTTCCGCAACGCCGACTATTCCGCAGGCACTCACCTGCAGACACCCCGTCACGGAGGACATCTGGGGTTCTGTTCTTTTCGAGGTCAACACTGGCTGAATCAGCAGATCGCCGAATGGGTTGTGGATGGAAGGTAATGCAATTCCTTCTTAGTACTACAGCTGCACTTATTCAGAAGTTCAATGTTTTGAGTATTTTTATCTAATGGAAGCGGTCTCGAGAGGGCGAGGCTCCCGCCGAGCCGCAAACCATGGAAAACGTGACGTTTTATGCGGCTCAGCAGGAGCTTCGCCCTCCCGGATGCCTGATCATTGGAAAATGAGAAAATCCGCAATCTGCAACTGTAGTATTAGACGGTGACCATTCCGGAGGTGCGGTTCACCGGTCTCACGAGCTTTTTTGTAGACGAGCTTTCCGTTCATATAGGTTCTTAACACATTCATAGAACGAAGTTTGTCTAAAGAGCAGGTGAGCGGGTTTCGATCAACCACAATTAGGTCGGCAGCTTTCCCTGATTCCAGCGATCCGATTTCGTCTTCATGGCCGTCAACAAAATACTCATCAGGGGAGAATGCAAACGGCTTGGTTCCGCGATAAGGGGTGTATGAGAGTCCCCCGCATCGCAGACCAAGCCTGTTTTTCTGACATCAGTTGAAAATACCACTCCGGAAAGGAGGTGGAGCGGTTCAGAAACTGGTCGCTGTTACGTCAGCCCAGTGGAGTTCATGCGGCATCACTCCTCTTTTCAATGAAGCCACACAGGTCAAGCCGGCTGCTTCCCCCATTGGGACCGAATTTCCTGTGACACGATAACTGGAATGAGCCAGGAAGTCCCCACTGATACATCGTCCTGCCATCATCAGCCCGTCGACATCGGCGGCAATCAGGGCCGGTAACGGGATGTCATAAGGTTTTGGTTTCCCCGGGATGGATTCACGAACGACTGACGGATTTGATCCATCCGGTAACAGGTTATGAATATCAAATCCAAAACGGGCTTTGCACACTGCGTCTGGATGAGTCAGTCCATTAACAATATCTGTACCGGTTATGGTGTACCGGCCTTTGATGCGGCGTCCTTCCCGCACTCCGATTTGTTCGGCCGTAGCGACGAGAGCAATATTTTTCCATGGGCCTCCCAGTTTTCGGAGGCCATCAATGATCGCATTCACTTCCGCACGAGAGCGGATCGTTGCTTCCGTAATCTGGGCCGCATCGGTGGCAGGAACGCTGTACTCGTGATTGGTCATAATGGAATAAATTCCATTGTGCAGGTGGCGCAGTGTCGGGGCACGATACGATGGATCGATTCCAGCTTCTCGCATGAATTTCAAAAATCGCGGCTTAGCTTGCTCCCCATTTTCACGAATGAACTCCGATATTTCTGAAGCGTCCAATCCAGTCAACAGGGCCATCAGGGTCATGGGCTGACATTCGCAGTTGGAACCGATACCGACATCGAATCCGCATCCTGCCTGGGCAGCGAGATCACCATCTCCGGAACAATCGATAAAGCGTTCCGCCGTCCAGACCTGCCGGCCTGACTTGGACTCGGTGATGACTGCCACCACGCGGTTTCGAGAGTCGGTCACCGCTCCGACCAGTTGAGTATGCAACTGGATTTTTACGCCAGCTTCCCCACACTTTTCTTCGAGTATCAGCTTGCAGAGTTCGGGGTCGTAAACGGCTCCCTTTGTCTGTCTGGCAACGTCTGCCCCTCGTACAGCCAGTTCATGAAGGAGTTCCTTCATAATGCCTGGTTTGTTTCCTCCGTCAATAATTTTGGTCAGGAGCCCGGCTGTCCAGACGCCTCCCAGGCAACCAGCAAATTCAATCAGACGAACACTGGCCCCTGCCCTTGCCGCTGCCAGCGCGGCGCCAATTCCAGCCGGACCTGCTCCGCAGACGAGTACGTCACTATGTCCGGCAACGGGAAGTTCGCGAGCCGCTTCCACAAAGCGAGTCTGCCCTGCGGACAGATTTCCCCCGGTTCGAATCACTTCTCCCCGACTCAAATCGGGTGGTGTGAATGCTCCGGCGGCAACCGAGTTCTCCGCTCCGGTCGCAGGAGAATTTAGAATGAGTGATGCCGGAACAATGGCGGCTCCTCCCGCCAGAGATTTCATAAAATGTCGGCGGCTTTGTGCAAACGATTGATCATGGGGATCTTTAACAGACATTGAGGTTCTCGTTTCACTTTTGAAGAATCAGAATTGTTGCCAGGACACATTCGGCAACCAGTCGATATCAGTACACCAGCGATAATCTACTTGTCGCTTGTCAGATTAAAATCGATGACGTTTTTTCCCGCATCGACACTCGCACTGAGTTCCGTTTTCTCGTGATAGCGGGCGGGAAGAAACTCTTCCACGACGATATTTCCGGAATCGTCTTCCAGACGAGTACGAATGTTGACGGTGTGCAATCCCGGCAATGCTCCACGACTCTCGCGGGTATAATTCAGTTGATAACGTCCGGACCGGTCGGTCTCACCACGTGAGGGGCGGCCGGACTCAGGCTGAAACATGATCGTTGCTTTTTCTAATGGCTTCCCATCAAGCTTGACTAATCCTGATACCGTCCCCAATGGAGGTGCAGTGGACTGGCTGCATCCGGGTATAAATAACGCCACGAACAAGATTTGTGAAAAATGATTTTTCGTCATTAGTGAGAGCTGCGTTGTTTGGAAAAATCAGTTTATGTTTAGTAAATCTGATCAATATGAAAATGTAATAAGGTGAAACGAATTATAATTAAAATTCTCCGACAATCTGTCCGTCATTGCGACTGAGGAGTCGCTCATAAGTGCTGTCAACAACAGTGTCATTATCAAATGAGTTTGTGACGAAATCCAGATTCTCCGACAGGAATCGAACAGAACCATCGGCGAGAACGAAGTGTGCGCCACCAGTGTGTCGACTCCCGTAGACCTCGGCTGTTTCATTGATTGAGGTTGCAGTTGTATTAATTGGTCCCCGACCACTTCCCAGAATATCCTTGGCAATATTTCCACCCGCGCCTTGTTTGGCTCCGGCCCAGACTCCTCCGGTCGACTGCGACTGGGTCGTGCCAATTATCTCCCACTTCACTTCACCGACTAAAATTGTGTTGCTCATTCCGTCGGTCACATCGCGGACTTTCCGGCAGACATCTCGAAAGAACATTCCAGTCGCTTTGACATCAAGGTTCGCACTAATCGTTGAAGTTGACTGGGAAGGATTGATGTCGGCCCATCCCGGTCCGCTTCGATGTCCCATGTTTGCCTTGTAATTTGAGGTGGCCCATGTCCCGAAACCCGATGGCACTCGCAAGAGTGGTCCAACGTCGGACGGACAGCGATAGACCGACAACGGCACAACGGCGTACGTGGACGCGACATCTTCCAATGGTCTCCCCTGTCCGATTCCTGCATTGTTATACAGTGTCGTCTGCTCCAGATAGGGGAGAAGGAATGCCCCCCATCCCCAGCATTCCACATTGCCGGAGACGACAGTAACGGTCAGTGGTAGTGAGTACTGCGCGTCCGCCACCTGTGTGATTGCACCGGGGGGAAAGGCTCCATGCACATCCAGATAGTTGTGCATGGCCAGTCCGATTTGCTTCAGGTTATTCTTGCATTGAGAGCGGCGTGCCGCTTCCCGGGCCTGCTGTACTGCCGGCAACAATAAAGCGACGAGAATTGCGATAATCGCAATCACGACAAGCAGTTCGATCAGAGTAAATGCCCGATGCACAACAGCATAAGTCACGGAATATGAAGTCCGATTCGAGAAACGCATATGTGATCCTTTTCAAATGGCAAGATAAGAAATCAGAGAGACGGGAAATCAGAAAATGGAACTTGTGATTCGCGAAACTTGAATTAATGGGATTCAGCTCACATGAGGTGTGCAGGAAAACATTTCTGTTTGGTCGACTATATTACTGTGCTTATTGTTGTGGTCGATGTGATTAATGAACTGGAGTAACAACAATGCCATACATTGAGCCGGCGCCTTCAATGGATTTCAATAAAATCTCAGAACGTTTTCCGTTCGGTCCCAGATTCACCTGTTGGGGTTGTGTGATTGTCCGTTTCCATACCTCGAACTGAGCATCAACAGACATTCCAGGGCCGCGGCCTAGATAACGATCCGCCCGGATTCCCATAGGAGGAGGAGGACTATTATTGACGCCCTTTCGATTTCCCAAGTCGACGCCAACTTGCAGATCCGTTTTTACAAAATCCGCTGTAAGCCAAGCTGGAGGTTCGTGACGTGGATCCATCAGTACATAAATGTGACAGGGCTTGGAGAGAGTCAGAACGATTTCTAACGGATCTTCAAATTTCGTATTGTTAAACGTTCGAATATAATCCGCTCCGAGTAGTTCTTCCGGCATGGGAATTCCAGGTAGACTGTTCCACTCATAAGGCCGATCCCCATAGGCCAGAACATCTTCTCCAAACCCGCGTGGAACGATCGTGTAATACTTCGAGCAACTGGCATCCTGCCGATTGTCCGAAACGGAGACGATGGGAGACTCTGTCGTCATTGATTTTTGTGTCGACCAGCTGCTGCCATCCGGTTCCAGCCAGATTTCCCGGAGCAGGGAATGCCCTCCGTCAGCGTGTACGCGGACCGCTTCTCCCTGAATCAAACTGGCCCCTGTTGCCTGCGGACTCCGGTTGGGGCCGAGTTTCACTTCACCACTGAAAACGACCACATTGGTTTCCGCCTCATCGGTAATCGAGACGCCAAACACCGTTCCCAGATCGATGACCTTGGCGGAAGGGGTGTTGACCGTAAAGCCATGTCCGTTCGGGCCGACGTCGACCTGAATCTGACCAGCGTGCAGAATTACGTTCTTCTCATCGACAAGTTCGAGATCCGCCTTCCCTGTCAGCGTCAATTTCACGCCCTGTCGGAAGGTCATCTGCGTGATGCCCTTCTCCTGTCGAACATGGTCTCCTCCGGTGACTGAACGAGTACCGATCTCTCCCTCATCCGGCTCTACCCAGGCCAGCACTGAGCGATTCTGTACGAACGGATTCCAGTACAGCCCGACGACCCCCAGCACAATCAAAGCCAGCGACGCCACAATGCCTGTCATGACCATTCGAGGACGAACGGAAAGCGTTTGCCGGACAGCAGAAAATCGTCCGACAACTTGAGGTTGGAGTTCCGGTTGATCTCCAATCCATGACAATCCGGCATGCAGCGTCATGTGGGCGACATAGTATTCCGCTGCTGCCGAATCAGTGGCGATGCGTTCACTGAGTCGTTGCCACTGTTCGGGAGTTGCCGTGCCTTGGCAACGGGCGGCCATCAGATCAAGCAATTCGCTGTCAGGAAAGTTTTCAATGGGAGAAAGCCTGT
>DATMFC010000561.1:0-2976 GCA_035556335.1 Planctomicrobium sp.
CGAAAAATCGCCTCTTGTAAGTTCTTGTCAAGCAAGGACTTGCGGAGGCGTTTTTGATTGGCACACTCGAGTGTGCCAATGAGTGTGCCAATCCTTCGGAGAATCGGGGCGGACATTTCAGGCGTCTCCCGGCTGACTCGGTGGGGCCAGTTCATTTTGAGTGGATGGCGTCTTCTCAGACAAACAAACGGGAACATTCCCGGAGTCACGCGACTCCGGTGATTTCAGTGGCTTCAGGCGGCTCATCTGGCGGCGGGATTCCTGGTCGTGCAGGTGGTAATAGTGCCGGACCATCTTGCTGTTGCGGTGCTCCAGCCAGGCCATCAGCACCTGCTCGGGAATTCCCTCGTTGGCGCAGCGCGAGCAGAAAAAGTGCCGGAACGAATGCAACCGGCCGTCGATGAACCCGATTTCCCCTTTTCCGGTGGGAAATTTCTCGGAGAGGGGCGTCAGGACATTCCGGATCAAAATATTTCGGACCGTGTCCGGTTTGATTTTTCCTCCCAGAGGGCCGTGGAAGACGCGGTTATCGTTCTGTTGCGGCAGGCGCTGGAGAACCTCCAGCAGTTCCGGGTGAATAGCGAGCGTCCGGCTATAGCCCGATTTCGTGGTTCGCCGTTCTCCTTTGAGATGTTTTGTTGATTTACCTGTTTCGTCGGTCAGGGTGATCATTTCTTGTGTCAGATCGAGGTCGGACCAGCGTAACCCTGCCAGTTCCGAGATGCGTAATCCCGTTGAGGCCAGTGCGACGATGACATCGCGCAGCCAGTGCCGTTCGGGGTGGCGAGCACACCACTCGATCATGGCCTGAACTTCTTCGGCACGCCAGCAGTAGGTCGCTGTCCCATCCGCTTTGCGAAGCGGATACGGAAACAGACATTCATGTGGGAGGCGTTTCTCCGAAACCAGGTATTTGAGGACCTGCTTCAACGTGTTCAGTTCGAGGTATTCCGTGGCATAAGCGTAATCATGATCATCCAGCCAGGCAGCGTACTTGTCGAAGAGTGTTGCGGTCACTTCGTTCCAATACTGAATGCGATGTCGTGCCGCGAACGGGAGAAACTTATCGAACACCGCCCGATAGCGTTTCACGGTGGATTTTCCAGGCCCTCCCGCAATTCGGGGTCGTTTGGAATACTGTTCATAGATCGCTCTCCCTTCTTCGAGTGTCAGGCGTTCCTTAGAGAATATCTTCAGCAGATTGGCGTCCGCTTGGCCGTGTTCGACCGCCTTGACCAGGTCGAGTTGTTCCAGCGCGGCGATGGCCTCGGACCGGTCTCTCGTCGACAGCGAATGGCGTCCCAAGGGAGGTTGATTGGACCGGCCGTCGGCAAAATAGACACCATCTCGCTGGCCCAGCAGCCAGAAGAAGTAGCGGCAGCGGACCTGTTCTTTCTTGCGGGGTTTGGGCATTGAGTATTATTTCTGTTGTGTTTTGAGTTGTTCTTTCCATCGGGGCGTCCGCCCAGAGAGAGGTTTGGGACTCCGTGAGACAGGAGTCTTCACCGGGAGTGCCGATTCCTGCAGGAGACGTTCGGTTTCGCTGAGCGGGATCGACAAACGGGTCCCGGGACCACCGGGTTGCCAGACGCGAATCGAGCCGTCTTGAATGCGACGGCGAACAGTGGGAACGGAGAACCCCACGCGCGCGGCGAATTCCTCGACGCTGAGGTAATTTGGATGAGAATCAGAATCTGGAGACATTCAGGCACCTCATTGAATTGATGGTGCCATCATGTGAGATTTCTTCTGGAGCCATCAGGGAGAGCGTTCAGAAGCACTCTCCCCCCCTCAATCGGACCGGGGAGCTACTGCGGCCAGAAGGGACGCTGATCCCATCCCGCTCCCAACCGGTCATGGATCAGACGCAGATCCTGTTTGATCGTGTCGTCGCTCACCTGAAACCAGTTTGCAAAAGCCTGTCGCATCCGTGCTTTGTTCCGATCAAGTTCGTTGGGATACCTGAGATGAAGCGCACGCCAGAAATGCTGCAACCGGAAGAGGCGCGCATACCGGTCAATCTGATTCTTGGCCGGGTTTCGTTGGGAGACGATTTCCAACCACTCTGTGAGATGAGCGTTGTCCGACGCATGCTGTCGCCTCTCTTCCAGGATCTCCGCCATCAGTCCGGTTCCTCCCATGGGAATGGTGTCTGGCAGCAGAGCATTCAAGGCATTGGCCTCCTGCTGGTGCGCATCGGGTCCCAGTCGAGGGAGTTGTGGTTCTATTGGCCAGGGTAATCCCGGGGCCTCCAGAAACTGCAATCGCCAGCGGTGGTAAAACGACGACCACTCCTCCCCCCAGGAGGCTGGTTCTGCCTGGAAGGGAAGAGATTCTCCGCTCGTCCGGGGAAAGGGGTGGGGAAAACCATGGGGAATGATCACCTCATGAGTTCTTTCGATCAGAGCGTCTTGCTCGTCATGAAAAAGCCGCGAGGTCGTCAGCCAGCCCAGATAGCCTTTCACGGAATCGGTCAGCGTTTCTGTTCGATCAGATAATTTCTGGAGTGTCCGCTGGAGTTGCGTCGTTGTCAGCCCAGGAAAAATCTCTGCCTGCTGCACTTCTTCTGCGGATGGGATTGGATGGAATTCCATCAACCGCGGAAACGTGATCAGCTGACGATCCCAGAATCCGACTCCACGTTGTCCTTGCTGCAACGCTTCGGAGAGGGCGGTTTCTCGCTCCTGATCCTCCTGGGAAAAACGTGACTCGCCAACCTCCTTGAGGACATGATCCCACAATGTCTGCGGAATCATGTAATACAGCTGACGAGCAATCCGGGGATCCTGGCGATACCGGTCTGGAACAAAATCGGGAGCGGATGGGAGGTGGGTCATCGAAATTTCTTCACCGGACGATTTGGAGAACATTGGGAGCGATCGGTGCTCCCCCCCATTCTGAAGAAAAAATTTCTGGTGGGAAGAGCGTTTTCGATTCCCCTCCCCCTCGATCACCTCAACACCGGTCATGAACCTA
>DATMFC010000562.1:0-4170 GCA_035556335.1 Planctomicrobium sp.
CTGGTTCGCGACAACGATCCTGTTCATCATCGCGGTCGGAACTGATTTTCTCGATGGTTATCTCGCCCGAAAATGGAATCAGATCACGACTCTCGGGCGGATTATGGATCCGTTTGTCGACAAGATCATCATCGGCGGCACGATGATCTTTCTGACCGCCATCCCCGGCAGCGGAGTTACCGACTGGATGACGTTTACCGTCATTGCGAGGGAGATGTTCATCACGGCATTGCGGTCGGTTCTCGAAGGACAGGGGGTCGACTTCTCGGCCCAGTTGAGCGGCAAACTCAAAATGCTGCTGCAGTCGATCGTCATTCCCTTTTCACTATTGTCGCTCAGTCCGTGGTTTCAGCAGCAACTGGGAGAAAGTTTCCCAACATTCGTTTTCACCCGGGATGTGCTTCTCTGGACTATGGTCGCTGTGACGGTCTATTCCGGAATCGAGTACATTCTGCGCGGCTGGAGCATCATGACGAAGAAAAAGTGAGATGCGACATTGAAAAGATGCTCTTTACCGCGAAGACGCAAAGAACGCGAAGAGAATGATTTCTTTGCGCCCTTTGCGTCTTCGCGGTAAAAATATCCCAGAACAGTAATGGGCGTTTCATTGTACCTAACGCCGTGCCAATTATGTTTTCCTGAACTTTTCAATTCAATATCGCAACGTCAGTCCGGAGTAAATTGACCTATGGCCGGGAATGGAACCCCGAATCAGCAAAACGGAACGCTCGATTCTGATCAGCTTCAGTTTGTGTCGATCAGTGAGGAAACTCGACGACGGTATTTGAACTACGCGATGTCCGTGATCATGTCACGGGCACTGCCGGATGTGCGCGACGGCCTGAAACCGGTGCAGCGTCGCATTCTCTACACGATGTATGAAGACTTGCGTCTGATGGCCGACGCCAAGTACCGGAAGTCGGCAAAGATCGTCGGGGACACCACCGGAAACTATCACCCGCACGGAACGGTTGCCGTCTACGATGCGATGGTCCGTCTCGCTCAGGACTTCACCCTGCGCGCTCCTCTTGTCGATGGACAGGGGAACTTCGGGAACCTGATGGGACTTCCGGCCGCGGCCGAGCGATATACCGAAGCCCGGGTGACGAAAATCGCCGAGCGGCTGATGTCGGAACTGCGCTACGACACCGTCGAAATGCGTCCGACATACGACGCCGTTCGTGAAGAACCGGTCGTTCTTCCGGCCCAGTTTCCGAACCTGCTGGTGAACGGAACACAGGGAATCGCGGTCGGAATGGCGACCAGTATTCCTCCACACCATCTCGGAGAGGTGATCAAAGCCTGCAGTTTCCTGATCGATACTCCCGAGGCCACGGTGGCTCAGGTGATGAAATTCATCAAAGGACCAGACTTCCCGCTCGGAGGGCGCGTCGTCACCGATCGCAAGGAACTGCGTGACATCTACGAAGAAGGACGCGGCTCCATCAAAGTTCGAGCGGAATGGGATCTCGACAAAGAAGGACGTAAAGAGGTTAACACCCGAATTGTGATTCGCTCGATCCCGTACGGAGTCGAAACCGGGCCTCTCGTGAACTCACTGGGAGATATCCGCGACTCACGAAAACTGCCACAATTGATTGACGTGGCCGATGAATCCAGTGGCGAACTGGGGTTGCGAATTGTTCTGCATATCAAGCCTGGAACTGACCCTCAAACGGTAATGGCTTATCTCTATAAGCATAGCCGCCTGGAGGACAACTTCGCTTACAACGCAACCTGCCTGATTCCGGATGAACAAGGGGCTCTGGTCCCGCAACGGTGCAATCTTGTTGAGATTCTCAGGCACTTCCTTACCTTCCGGTTCGCCACAGTTCGCAAACGGTTTGAATACCTGCTCGCTCAACTGGAACGGCGCATTCATATTCTGCTCGGCTTTGTGATCGTTTTCGACGGACTGGAGAAGGCGCTCAAAATCATTCGTCAAAGCACCGGCAAGCAGGATGCCTGTGAAAAACTGATGAAAGCATTTCCACTGGATGAAGTTCAGACCAACGCCATTCTGGAACTTCAACTCTACCGGATCTCGACGCTTGAAATCGGCCGCATTCGGGAAGAACTCGCAGAGAAAGAAAAGGAAGCCGCGCGCATTCGCAAGATTCTCGCCTCAGACAAGAAATTGTGGGGAGAAGTTCAGAAGGAACTCGACGCGCTGGGGGAAGAATTCAGCGACAAACGTCGTACTGTGCTCGGATCGTCTGAAGAGATTGTTGAATTCGATCCGCAGGCGTACATCGTCAAGGAAAATACGAATGTCGTCCTCTCCTCCGAAGGCTGGGTCCGGCGACTGGGGAAAGTTTCGACGGTCGACAAACTTCGGGTCCGGGAAGGGGAGTCGGTCCTCAGTATCTTACCGGCATCAACTCTCGACCATCTGATCTTCTTCTCCAGTGACGGTGTGGCATACACATTGCCGGTCGAACAGATTCCTCCATCGACAGGATACGGAGAACCGCTTTCCAAGCACATCAAACTGGGAGACGGCACAACCATCGTTTCGGCCTTAACGACCGATCCCCGGTTCACGCCTGCTGATGTGGAATACGAGGATTTTCCACCAGCGCCGTATCTGCTCGTCGCAACGGCACTGGGGCAGGTCATGCGGGTGCCGCTCAGTCCGTTCCGTGTTCCGTCAACGAAATCAGGGCGACGTTATTGTCGGCTGATGACCGGGGACAAGGTGATTCATGTCGAAATCATGAACGACGAAGACACTCTGTTCCTCATTTCGAAGCAGGCACGACTCATTCATTTTCCGGTCTCCGATGTTCCGATTCTCTCTGGAGCCGGAAAAGGGGTGAGAGGCATCAAGCTGCCGGACGGAGATGCCGTGTTAGGAGCCAAGCGTTTGTCCCGACCAGGGGACGTGCTGAAAGTGGTCAATGAGAACGAGAAGGTTCTCAGCCTGGGGCAGATGAAATACGCCGTCACGTCGCGAGGCGGAAAAGGAAGCAAGATCAGCCAGCGAACCGGAATTCAGTCGATCATTCAGGACGAAATCATCCCGGTGGACTGGAATACGATCGAAGCAGAATAAACCGGAGAACAAAGAGGAACCACGGAAAAGACGGAACAGAAGAGGTCAGTGCCAGTAGGTCATGCACCGCATTCGTCATTTGCCCGGTTGGCGACCACGGATCACCGTTGGTGTCAGGCAATGCCCGACCTGCCCGACTGATCCGGAGAAGAGACAAACCACGAATCAATCGAATCGCACGAATTTTTGATCAGCATCCATAACGGATTCATTCGTGAGATTCGCTCGATTCGTGGTTGCTGAATTCCTCGAAACATTTTAAGAGCCGCGAACAAAACCTCTCAAGCGATGAAAATTTCCTTTCCGCGAGCGGATTGGGGTCAGTTTTGTTAGGGGTTCAAAGGACGACCGACTGTTTCCCAATATGACAGGGGGAGCGGTCCTTGGAATTTACCCGGGAGTCGGGGCTGCTTTCTTTTCGGGAATACGGTCATCGACATCCGTTGCCTGACCAATGGCACGCAGGAAGCAGATCGCCCACCAGGTCATGTCGAATTCCCACCAGCGATGACCAGCACGAGCCAGTCGGGGGTGAGCGTGATGGTTGTTGTGCCAGCCTTCTCCATAGGCGAACAAAGCAACCCACCACAGATTCCGTGAGGCGTCGGTCGTTTCGTAGTTGCGGTATCCCCACAGGTGCGTGGCGGAATTCACGAACCAGGTGCTGTGATAAGCGAGCACCATCCGAACGCACATTCCCCACAGCAGCATCGGCAATCCACCGATCACCAGCAGCAGAATTCCGGTTCCCCACAGCCAGAAGGCGAAGGTGCGATCAAAGAACTGCAGCATCGGATCGCGGCACAAGTCTGGAGCGTAATATTGATAAAGGAGCTGTTTTTTGCGATCGGATGACTTCACCATCATCCACCACAGGTGTGCCCACCAGGGGCCTTCCAGAGGTGAGTGCGGATCGCCGGGCTGATCGGAGTGTCCATGATGCACCCGGTGCGTGGCGGCCCACATCAGGGGGGAACCTTCACCGGCAATCGTCCCGATGGCCGATCCGATGAACTTGGCAGGGGTTTTCAATTTAAGTGAGCGATGGGAAAGACATCGGTGAAATGTTAGGCAGATTCCAATACTACAGGTCGCCCAGTGAAGGATGACCATGG
>DATMFC010000563.1:0-5273 GCA_035556335.1 Planctomicrobium sp.
CAAGCCAGACAGCTTTTTGCACGTTAAATCACAATGCCTTGAAGGAGAAGTGGTTGCAACACGTAATGGTGTCTACTCCGCATCAACGGAAATTCAAGACTTACGACGATTGACGAAAAAAGCTGCAGAGCTTGGGAACAAGGGAAATCAACTTCATTTGGCTAAAGTGTTACCGAATTTTGAATTTCCTGAAGCCTCCAAACTCATCAAGTTATTGTTTTGCGGTTTCTTAGAACGAATGTCTGTGCTCAAACAATGGACCACGATCTTCTTCAGCAGATCCTTGCCGAATCGTTCATTGAAAAGATTGAATGGTTCGAGACCATCGATTCCACCAATACCTATGTCCTTCAGTTGAAGAGTTCCGACGATCAGTTGCCGTTGCTGGTGGGAGCAGAACTTCAGACCCAGGGACGGGGTCGGGGACAGAACAAATGGTGGGCCGGATCGGGAGCACTCACGTTTTCACTGCTCCTTGTTCCGGAAACATGGGGAATCACCCAGGCTCAATGGCCGCTGATTTCACTGGTCACCGGACTGGCGTTGTGTGAGGCCCTTTCCTCCCGAATTCCCGGGGTCGATCTGCGTCTGAAATGGCCGAACGATCTTTATGCAAATGGTCGCAAAGTCTGTGGCATTCTGTTGGAATCCAATCCAGATCATCCTGATCGGCTGGTCATTGGGATCGGCTTGAATGTGAACAATTCGCTCGCTGACGCCCCCGTCGAAATCCAGCAGATCGCCACATCTCTGACTGATCTGACGGCGTCTCGTCATGACCAGACGTCCATTCTGATTGCGGTATTGAACGCACTTTCACGGGAACTGTCTTCACTTGGACAGAACGAGACTAGTCTGATCCCCCGCTTTCGTGAACGTTGTTATCTGACTGGAAAAATGATCTCTGTTCGGGACGCGGCGAACGACCAGACGGGAACCTGTCAGGGAATCGATGATGACGGCGCACTCCGAATCTGGACCGCTCGAGGACCGCAACGAGTTTTTGCCGGGGTCGTGACCATTCTTTCTTCAGACAATGAAAGCTGGTAATTGCTGTCGATATTAATCTTCCAATTTCCCCAAGGCAGGCGCTGGACCTCCGTCATGACGATTTCTCATGCCAGGATGGATCGAATGACGTTTCCATGCACGTCGGTCAAACGGCGCTGCAATCCATTGTGATAATACGTGAGTCGTTCATGGTCGAGCCCTAGCAGATGCAGGATTGTCGCATGAAAATCATGTACCGTCACAACGTTCTCGACAGCCTTGTATCCGAATTCGTCTGAAGCTCCGAAAGAGAAGGGAGCTTTCACTCCCGCTCCGGTCATCCAGCAGGTGAACCCTTCCGGATTGTGGTCACGTCCGCTGGCTCCCTGCTGAAACGTTGGCATTCGTCCGAATTCCGTGCACCAGACCACCAGCGTTTCCTTCAGGAGCCCGCGCTGCTTCAAATCCCGGATCAGCGCGGCGGTTGGCTGATCGAAGACGGGACCATGAACATCATACTGGTCCTTGATGTGCTTGTGGCCGTCCCAGTTGCTAACCCCTTCTCCTCCGGTCTGATAGGCTCCGTTGAAGAGTTGCACGAAGCGGACTCCCTGCTCAATCAGTCGCCGAGCCAGAATGCAGTTTCGGGCATACCCGGCTTTTAATGAGTTTTCTGTGTCATCTGCCCCGTACATACGGAGAGTGGACTCTGATTCCGTTGTGAGATCGCCGATTTCCGGAACGCTGACCTGCATGCGGGCCGCCAGTTCATAACTGGAGATTCTTGCAGCCAGTTCCGAGTCTCCTGCGTACCGCTGCAGATGACGGTGATTTAATTCCTGCAGAAAATCCCGAGTCTTCGAATCAAGTCGCTCATCGATCGAATCCGGTCGTTGAAGATTCCGGATCGGTTTGGCGGCATTAAAATCGGTTCCCTGATAAGCAGCGGGGAGAAATCCGGGCCCCCAGTTATTGACCGACGCCTGAGGCACTCCCCGAGGATCCGGAATGGCCACATAAGCAGGCAGATTCTGGTTTTCGCTCCCCAGGGCGTATGTTGTCCAGGCTCCCATGCTGGGGAACCCGTTGAGTGTAAATCCGGTGGACATATAGTTTTCACCGGGACCGTGTGTATTCGTCTTCCCTTTGATGGAATGCAGAAAGCAGATGTCATCGGCCAGTTCGCGCAGATGGGGAACCAGATCAGAGATCATCTTGCCGCACTCTCCACCGGGACGAAATTCCCAGGGACTTCGCGTTAAATTTCCCTGCCCTCCCTGAAATGTAACCAGTTTTTCCGCTCCCGGCATCGGCTGTCCATGTCGGGCCACCAGTTCCGGTTTATAGTCGAACGTGTCAATCTGGCTGCAGGCCCCGGAACAGAAAATCACCAGGACATTCTTGGCAGCAGCCGGAAAATGAGATTCACGTGCTCCAAACGGCTTGCCGGGATCAATCTGCGGAGTGATCGGCCCGGACCCGCCTGAAGAAGCAGACTCATTCGATGCCAGCAAGCCTTGCTCAGACAGCATCATTGACAATGCAATGCTGCTCAGTCCTGTAACCGTCTGATCAAGAAAGCGTCGACGATCCAGAAGATGACGGCTCTGCAGAGCTAATGAATGAGATGAGTTGACCATAATCTTGTTCCATGGCACATGCGTTGAATTGGGATCGTATCACCGTAATCAACGGACATTGCTTACTGAATAAACAGAAATTCATTGCTGTTCAGCAGCGCCCGGCACAACGCAGGAAGTCCTGCGTCTGCGACAAACACGAGCGCGGAATCAATTTCGTTGTTCGAAGCGGGACGGGAGTAACAGAGTTCATAGGCCCGGCGAATCTGTGCCTGCGGATTGTCCGGCAGATCCCGTTCCAGCCGTTCAGCAAAAAGCTGAGACTGCTCGATCAGAAAGGTGCTGTTAAACAGGTTCAATGCCTGTAACGGCGTGGTCGACACCGTTCGCTTCGGAACCGATGTCGCCGCATCAGGACAGTCAAACACTCCAAAGACCCCGTCCTGTTCCATGCGGACTTTCGTCATGTAGATCATTCGTCGCCATTCCGGAGGTCCGAAAGAGGTCTTCGGATAATAGTGCCGCACATTTTCGGCTTCGATTTCGAACAGGCTGAACCCCGGTCCTCCCTGTTTCAGATCGAGAACTCCGGTCACGGAAAGAATGGAATCCCTGATTGGTTCCGCTTCGAGACGCTGGGGAGGATAACGCCACAGGAACTGCGTGCCGGCATCGATCTTCAATGCATCGGGATGAGGAAGACTTGCCTGCTGATAGGTTGCCGAACTGAGGATCAGCCGGTGGATCTCTTTGAGTGACCAGTTCTTCGCGATCAGTTCACCGGCCAGCCAGTCGAGCAGTTCCGGATGGGTGGGCTGGCTGCCGCTCGCTCCAAAGTCACTGGCGGTTTCCACCAGTCCCCGACCGAAATGATACTGCCATAAACGATTCACCATGACCCGTGCTGTCAACGGATTCTGAGAATTCGCGATCCATTCCGCGAGAGCCCGACGCCGTTCTTTTTCCGGCAGATCCGTCGGCAGATTCAGGTTTGCAAAAACAGCAGGAACATTCGGGGCAACCTGCTCCCGTTTCATCATTGGTTCCCCACGGAATAGCCGGTGAGTCGGTCCGGGTTGAGAATAACTCCCGGCATAAATCTGTGGCGGCTGGGTCAGATGGGTTTTCCGTTCACGGGCGGTATCCAGTTCCTTCAGGAGATGCCTTGCTCGCTGGGCCTGCAGGGGAGGAAGGTGATCGAACTGTTCCGGCACTGACGATTTTGTTCCCCCCTTGCCGGGCAAGCGTCCCTGAGAACTGGCAATCTTCTTCCAGTTCTGTCCGTCAATTGAGCTTTCGATGAAATAGGTCACTGTCAGGCGATCGGTATATTTGCCTTCCCGGTCTCTGGACCATTCAATCCGGTCGATCTGTTCCAGTTGAGGGAATTCGATCTGAACCCATCCCCTTCTTGGTTCGTCGGAGATCCAACTGAATCTGTTTCCATACCGTCCGTCGTGAATATGTTCGAGCTTGTGAATTGCAAACCCGGCCAGAGAGCCCGATGCCGTTGCCTGACTCCCGTTTGCGGCCAGCGCCACATTTCGACTGCCTGAAAAGACTTCCAGTTCATCCAGACAGGGTTGACCGGAGTTCGTATTCTCGATCACAAATCGCACCAGTTTTGCCGGATGAGAAGCAAACTGCTCCACGTTACCGCTGGCCTGGACTGGATTGCGAAACCGGGGAGTTGTTCGGGAGAGATTTCTTTCACCCGGCTCAATACTCTCCAGAAGGAGGACATCTGCCGTCAAAGCGGCGCCAGTCTCTCCTCCCACCAGGAGAAGCTTCTGATGGACATCCAGTGAAACGACTCCGACATGATAAAATCCGCTCCACAAGGGGCGATGAGGCACTTCTTTCCCCCCCTCGGCGGACTGCTGTTGATTGACAACGGCAATTTCTTCCCAGTCCTCCGTCGTCGTTGGGTCCCCATCCCGGTCGATCACATAACGGGCGTCCTGGGAATGAGATTCATAGCCACTCCCCCAGGAGAGCCAGAGACGATATTCTCCAGCAACTTGAGGGGACCAGCTTATCACCGGCTCTCCGGGAACATTCTTCCACCAGGTATAGCGTCCTCCGCTGATATTGCGGACACGGTCCCGTCCGCCTGGATCATCAGCTTCTCCTCGTCCTCTTCCTGGTGGATTGATTCCGAATCCGGCGACCGGTTGAAGCAGTTCAACCTGAGTTCCTTCCACGTCAGGTGCATCATCAATCAGAAGAAACTGTGCAGGAGGATTCAATCGTGGGAATTCGCCAAGCTGACGCTCCAGCTCCGAGATGACGGATTCCACCAGTTTCAACTCCCGCACCTGATCTGGCAGAAGCGGTAAAGACATATCGGCGTGCTTCACCCCAGAGAAGATTGCCTCCAGTGCATAATAATCCGTCTGAGTAATCGGATCGAACTTATGATTATGACAACGTGCACACCCCAGCGTCAGTCCGACAAAGGCTGTCCCTGTCGTATTAATCATATCGTCCAGTTCATTATGACGTTGCATTAACGTCAGATTGAGATCTGGACTTTTGACCTGATCAAATGCCCCGGCGACAAGATAACCTAATGCATGAAGATTTCCGAACGTGTCACCTGCCAATTGCTCTTTAATAAAGAGATCATAAGGTTTATCAGTATTAAAGGATTCGATGACATAATCCCGGTAATGCCAGGCATGCGGACGTTCCCGATTCGTC